>NZ_JBWWVR010000004.1:0-309407 GCF_056675575.1 Xanthomonas sp. NCPPB 3959 | reverse complement strand
TGAGGGCACCGCGCGCTCAACTGACCACGCTTTTGACTTACAGCGTTTGAATGCATCTAAACAACATAAGTCGATATCTTTGTTGCTGTGAGCTGATTGAACGGTGTAGACGCTTCAACGGCAGAGCGATAGGGCTGCAACTTCGCTGCAGGGCCCTTTCCCGCCCACCATCGCAGGACACGCCGCAAGTACGTCCCTGTAGGCTCTTACGCGGCATCCATGCCGCGTAAGGTCCCGCGACGGTGGGCGGGCAAGGACCAGTCGAGAGTGTCGGTGTGCATGGTGCAAGAAATGCACGACGTCCGTTGTTCGGACAACAGCGCGCACGATCAGCTTCCGACGAGAGCCGAGCAACAAGCATGCTTTCAACAAAGCAGCCAGGAAACTGTCTGGTGCGGTGTCCTCGCCGATTGCGGGACCGTGTGGCGGCATGGATGCCGCCACCGAGCCTCCAGGGATGGATTCACGGCGTGTCCCGCGAGCGGTGAGGGCACCGCGCCCTCGACTAACCAAGCTTTTGATCGCACCTAAACGACGCAACGACTCGTTGAGATTGTAGCTGTGTCTACTTGCAACCAGGACAGCTCTAGCAAAGCGACCTACAAACCGTTTGTTGGCAGCTCTCAGCCCAACGAACGCGCGGTATTGATCACGTTGATGCCATCGAAGCGTGCGGTGGATGATCCATGCGACACGGCCGAGACCTGGCTGGGTTGGCCCTTGCCATCGAAGAACGAGCCGCCCAGGCGGAAGTCGCGTTGATCGCAGACTGCGCTGCAGGCGTTCCAGAATTCCGGCGTGCGGATTTGATAGGCACCGTCTTCCACCAACCGCGTGACCTGGCCATTCTCGATCTCGTAGAACAACTGCCCGCCGAACTGCGCGTTGTAGCGCTGCTGGTCGATCGAATACGAACCGCGCCCGTGGATATACAACCCGCGCTCCACGTTCTTGATCATCTCGGCAACGCCAAGTGGTTGTTTGCTTGCGGCCAGCGACACATTGGGCATGCGCTGGAACTGCACGCTGGACCAGGAGTCTGCATAGCTGCAGCCGTCGGAGGCGGTCTTGCCGAGCAGATGCGCCTGATCGCGCGTGCATTGGTAATCGACCAGGATGCCGTCTTTCACCAGCTCCCATTGCTTGCTCTTGACGCCCTCATCGTCATAACCCACCGCGCCCAGGCTGCCGGGCTGGGTGCGGTCGGCGATGAAGGTCACCGCATCGCTGCCCCAGCGGAAACCCGCATCGCGCTTGTCCAACGTGGCGAAGCTGGTGCCGGCGTAGTTGGCCTCGTAGCCGAGCACGCGATCGAGCTCGAGCGGGTGGCCCACCGACTCGTGGATGGTGAGGAACAGATTGCTCGGGTCGATCACCAGATCGTATTTGCCGGCCTTCACCGAGGGTGCGGTGAGTTTGGCGCGCGCCTGTTTGGCGGCAGCAATCGCATCTTCGCGCGCGTCGTAGCGATGGCCGTAGCCGATGAGTCCGCCAGGCAACTGGTGTTTCTGGCCGGCATCGCCATCGAGATATTCGTAGCCCATGCCCATTGGCGACGACAGCCCGTCGCGGGTGCGGAACTTGCCGCTGGCCTTGTCCACTGCGGTGACGGTAAACGGCAACCACAGCCGGTGCACGTCCTGATCGATGTAGGAGCCGTCGCTGCTGGCGAAATACTTCTGCTCGTTGATCGCGAACATGCGCGAGGCCACGAAGGTGGCACCGGCAGTGAGCGCGGCCGCATTGACGTCCATCAGCAGTGCCACCTTGTCCTGCAGCGGCACTGCCATCGCGTTCTTCTTGATCGGGGTCTTCCAGCTCACCTGCCCGGCCGGGGTTACCGGTGCCAACTGCACCGGCGCACCGCCCAGCCGTGCATTGGCCTTGGCGATCGCCACCGCCTGGCGCGTGGCAGTGGCCACACCATCGCTGGTGAGCGTATTGGTGGCCGCAAAGCCCCACGCACCATCGGCCAGCACGCGCACGCCCACACCGCTGGATTCGGCGTTGACCACGTTCTCCACCTGCGCCTCGCGGGTGATCACAAACTGGCGCAAATAACGGCCCACGCGCACATCGCAGTAGCTGGCACCGGCCGCCTTGGCGGTGGTCAACGCGGTATCGGACAGGCGCCGGTTGCGCGCCGCATCCACCGGGGTAAGCAATTGCTCGGCCGCGATCAGGCGCGTGTGCGGCAGCAGCAACCCGGCAGCACCGATGCCGGACAAGGTGAGGAAGGTACGACGGTCCACGTGGCGTTCTCCGCTGAAGCGCACGTTGCGCACGTGCCAAACCCCGAGGGTGGCGTAGAGGCCTGAAAGTGGTCAAGTGACGATGTGCATGGCGGTTGGCGCGGCGCGCGTGCAATCGTGCGGGCCGGGTCGATCTACACCGCGCATGTGGGTGATCGATGTGCCCGGACAGACCAGCGCGCTGTCGCTGTGTCGGTCGCGCTACGGCTTGACCTGCTTGGGCGCATGGCCGAAATAGGCCTTGAACGCGCGGCTGAAGCCGGCTTCGGAATGATAGCCCACCCGGCGCGCGGCATCGCCCACGCTGACGTTGCCTGAGCGGATCAGATCGTCTGCCACGCTCAGACGCCACAACGCGATGTAGCGCATCGGTGACTCGCCGGTGATCTGCGCAAACTGCTGCGCAAACAGCGAGCGCGACAACCCGGCATGGCGTGCGAGTTGTTCCACCTTCCAGCTGCGGTACGGGTCGGCATGGATCGCATGCAAGGCCAGCCCGATCCGCTCGCCGGCCGGGCTGGCAAGCCAGCGCGATTGCTGCGGATGCAGTTCCGCCCAGCTGCGCAAGGCGCGGATCACCAGCAGGTCGATGATGCGCGAGACCATCAAGCGCGCACCGGGGCGCACCTCGTGCGCTTCGGCCATCAAAAAATGCGAGAGCAGGCGCAGCCACTCCGGCACGCGCCCGCCATCGCCGGGGATATGGATCAGGGTTGGCAGCGCGCGCATGATCGGCGGCAGCGGCAACCGTTCGTAGCGAAAAATGCCGCCGATGACAGTGGCCAGCGGTGCGCCGTCGCCATGCCGGATCTTCAGCGTTGCAGCGTCGAACTGCCCTGCTGCGAAGAAATCATCGGCAGCGCGTTTCACCTGTGCGCAATGCGACAAGCGATGCCCACGCCCGTGCGGCAGCACTACCAGATCGCCGGTCTGCAGCTGCAACGGTGCACCGCCATCGGGCGTGATCCACAACGCGCCTGCTTCGACAAAGTGCAGATGCGATGGCCCCGCCGGCAGATGCGCATGGAAGTGATTAGCGACCTCTGCGGTATAGACGCCCTCGCCATGCAGGCGGATCAACGTGAGCAATTGCGACAGGATGTCGGCGCGTGCGGGCTGCGCAACGTGCGTTGCATGCAGCGGTAGAGGATCGGTCATGGAAGACGGTGTCCGGGTCATGGAGTCGTGCGGCGCGCAGGGGGAACCTTAGTGCATCCACACAGACCCGAGATGCACCGATGAAAAACAAGACCTGCATGACCATGACCACGCTGCTGTTGTGCGCGCTATGTTCCGGCGCCGTCACCGCAAAGCCCGTCACGCATCCCACCATCGTGCTGGTGCACGGCGCCTGGGAAACCTCCGCCATCTGGCGGCCGGTCGCCGGCCAATTGCGTGCGCATGGTTATCGCGTCATTGCGGTAAATCTGCCGGGCCGCCCCGGTGCAACGCAGGAGCCGGAGGCGATCAGCCTCGATGCGTATCGCGACACGGTGCTGGCCGCGATCGCTGGCGAGCGCGCACCGGTGGTGCTGGTCGGGCATAGCTTTGGCGGTATCACCGTCACCAACGTGGCCGAGGCCGCACCGGAGAAGATCAAGACCCTGGTGTATCTGGCTGCGTTCGTCCCACAAGACGGACGCACGCTGCTGGCGCTCGCGCAAGCGGACACGGCAAGCAAGATGCCCCCCTACCTGACAGTGAACACGCACAAGAAGGCAATGTCGGTGGAGGCATCTGCACGCGGCGAGCTGTTCGCCAACGATGCAACTGCCGCACAGCAGGCCCGCATGCAACACATGATTGTGGACGAGCCACTGCAACCGATGATGACGCCGGTGCATCTGACCGCGCGCTCCAGTGGTGTGGATCGGGTGTATATCCGCACGCTGCAGGACAAGGCGCTGAGCCCGGCGTTCCAGTCCAGGACGATCGCTGCCGCTCCCATGCGGATGACCATCGATCTGGACACCGGCCATTCGCCATTTCTCACCGCGCCTGGCGCGCTGGTCGCCGCCATCGAGCAGGCTGCGCAGTGAGCATGCCCATCGAATTGATCGCGTTGGTGGCAACTGCGCTGCTGTGCCTGTGCATTCCTTTGTTGTCTTCTGCGCTGTACGCACGCCAGGTCGGAGCCAAGGCGTTGATCGGCAATCGCGAGGGGTTGCCCGAACCGAGCGGTGCCGCAGGGCGTGCCCAACGTGCGCACCGCAACCTGCTGGAAAACCTGCTGCCGTTTTCAGCAGTCGTGCTCGCTGCCATGACGTTGCAGGTCTCCACCCCCATTACGGTGATCGCGTCGCTGGTGTTTTTAGGTGCGCGCGTGGTGCATGCGGTTTGCTATCTTTTCGGCATTCCCGGACTGCGCACGCTCGCCTATCACGTCGGCTTGTGGGCGACGCTGGCCTATGCAGTGCAGTTGTTCCTGTGAGGATCACAATGCGCGCCAGAAACGTGTCCAGCGGATGTTTGCACGATGCTGCGCGCAGGCGACGCGCAGCACTTTCTCACCGTGCTGTCGCTGGTATCGACGCAATGCCGAAGGCGCTCGGTTGGTGCAGCGGTGCAGTGCTGGCGCTGATGGTCACGCTGTTGCCGTCACACGCCGCACGTGCTGCAGACGTGCCGGAGCGCGTCAATTTCAGCGTCACCATCAAACCCCTGGCCGCGCAGGACGGCACGGTCAATGGCCTGGCTGTCACCGAGCAACTCGTTCTGCCGGACGCGCGCGCGCCGTTGACCTTGGTGTTGCCTTTGGCATTGCCCGCAGTGCCGCGCAATGCCGATGCAGTGAGCGAACTAAGCGTCACCGATGCGCGCGGCGAGGTTGCACTGTCGATCAATGACGGTGGGCCGTCGCAAGGTTTTGCCTTGCGACGCTGGACCACCGTCCGGGCAGTCGGTCCGCAGGTGACAGTGCGCTATCGCGCCGCGCTGCAGCCCGCGCAGACCGGCGGCCCACCGTATGGCATGAAGGCGGCCGGGCAGGGCGTTGCAGGCAGTACCAAGAGTTTCGTGTTGCTGCCCGAAGCTCTGAGCAGCGATACCAGCGTGCTGATGTGGGATCTGTCCGAGCTTGTTCCCGGTTCGATCGGCGTAGCCACTGGCGGGGCCGGAACGCTGCGTGTCCCCGGCTCGCCGATGGTCATGGACGATCTGTGGTTGCTCGCCGGCCCTGCACTCGCCGGCCAGACGCAACCCGATGCCGTGTTCAATGCCTACACCATCGGTCAACCACCGTTCGATGCGGTAGCCACCATGGCCTGGTCGCGACGCGCCTACGAGGTGCTGACAAGCGCGTTCGGCTACATGCAGGCGCCGCATTATGAATTGTTGATCCGCGCCCTGCCGGTTGCCTCGTACGAAACCGGCACCGCTCGTCTGGCCGGCGGCGGCAGCCTGATGACGGTGGGCAGCGTGTTCTCGCCATCGCAGGATGTGCAAACCGTGCAGAGCACGATCTTTCACGAGATGGGGCACCAATGGGTCGGCCAACTCACCAACGGCATCGAGCCGTGGTATGCGGAAGGCATGAACGTCTTCGTGCAGGCGACCCTGCCGTGCGCCTCCGGGCTGCACCCGATCGCGGCCTGCGCAAAGACCATCAACGACTGGGCGCGTTACTACTACACCAGCCCGGCGCGGCACTGGTCGCTGCAGCAGATCGATGCCGCCGGTTTCGAACAGGAAGCCGTCCGCCGCATTCCCTATGCACGCGGCATGCTGTACTTCGCCAGCGTCGACGCCGCCTTGCGCAAGCGCTCTGCCGGCAAGCACGGCCTGCTGGATGCCATGCGCCCGCTATACATCGCACGCCACGCAGGCAAACGCTTCGAACGCAGCGACATCGAAGCCCTGCTACGCCGCGAACTCGGCGAGGCCGAGGTCACCACTTTTCGCCAGGTCGTCATCGAGGGCACGCAACTGATCGTGCCGCCTTCTAACGCGTTCGGCGCCTGCCTGCAGCGCGAGGAGCGGCACTGGAGTAGTGAGGGTAAGGACATTGAGGGCTATGTGTGGGAGCCGGTGCGCTGCAGGGCCCTTGCCCGCCCACCCTCGCGGGACACGCCGCAAGTACGTCCATGTAGGCTCTTACGCGGCATCCATGCCGCGTAAGGTCCCGCGACGGTAGGCGGGCAAGGACCAGTCGGGATGGTCGGTGTGTGTGGCTGCAAGCCATGCATGAGGTGCTTCTAATTGGCTCGCTATCGTGTCGTTCTACAACCCGCACCGGCAAGCCCACCGCAACTTGCGAGACGCTCAGCTTTTTACCCGGCGACCGACCAACTCTCTGGTGCGGTGTCCTCACCGATTGCGGGACCGTGTGGCGGCATGGATGCCGCCACCGAGCCCCCAGGGACGGGTTTACGGCGTGTCCCGCGAGCGGTGAGGGCACCGCGCATTCGACCCACTCAGTGTTTGATCTGGACCTCTGCCTGCATCCACCAAGAGACGGCCGACAAAACCACTGCACTCGCTGACAGGCGCTCGCTCGCCAGTGTTCACTTGGACTGACTTGCCGCGCGTTTGAAATACGCGGTGCGCATTACCGGGTTGCCGTCCTTGAAGTACGCTTCAATCTCGGTCATGACCTTGCCGTCGGCGCTGACCGTATAGGTGCGTGTTGATGCCGGGACGCCTTGATACATCAACTGCATGACCAGCACGCCTGGCTCGGGCATTTTGACGGCGGCACGATCGACCAGGTAGGTGCCGGATGCCTTACCCGGCGTGCCGTCCAGCAGCAGCGTGGATTGTGCCTGCAGCGTCTTGTTGTCGTGTTCGATGATCTCGGCGCTGGTTGCCCACTTGTTGCCTGGAACCTGTTTGAAATTCAGGACGACACGTTTGGGTCGTACCGCTGCTGGCATCGGGAGGCTGCTGGTATCCAGTAGCCAGGTTCCGACCAGTGGCGATGGCGCGGTTGATGCGGAGAAGGCGGGTGTGGCTTGCAACATGACGGCAGCCAGTGCAACGCATGCGGTCTTCATGAGAATTCCCTTATCGATATGTGATCCCTGCGGGCAGTCAGGCGACTGCTTGCAAGGCATTGCGCGTAGAGATCGACTTCCCGTAGACCGTCCCACTCCGGCCCGAGGGCGATACTCCCCGCTGCCCGGTGGTGAGTCAACTGACGGCACATGGAGTCGGCAGCCCTCGCCTGCCTGGCGCATCGTTGGCGGCGCAATCACGACCGATCACCCGGGACTCAATCGAAGTGGATGATCCGTAACGCGCGCAATGATGTCGCTGCCTGCGCAGGCGGCAGCGCGAGCGCCTCGCGATACAGTTGCGCCGACACCTTGCATCGCTGCGGTTCCGACCATGCGGCCCAATCGATCGGCTGCTGTGCTGAATCGACCGCCTTCCAGAACGTGCTGTTGTAGCGCAGGCGCGCTGTCCGTTCTTCTGCGTCGGACACCGCGTGTTGCGGTGCCTGCGTTGCGGTGCTGGCGATCAGGTCGGCAAGCAGGCCGCGGACGCGTGCGCGCGTTTCCTCGTTCTGCGGGCGTGCGCCGTTCTCCAGCAACGTGTTGCACTGTGCCTTGTCCTGGGTACGCACCGCGTCGTCCCAGAGCGCGGAAATATCCTTGCCCCAGCGGAGCATGTCGGCATCGGTCGAGCGACCAAAGGCGAATGCCATCATTTCAGCGTACAGCCTGCGTAACCACGCAACGGCAATGTCCTTGTCCTTGGCAAGCAGCGCCTGACGAATCGACGGTGCGCGCTGCAGCACCTGGTCCGGCTGCTTGGCCGCATAAGCTAGATATGCGCGCCAGGACGCATCGCTTGCGCCCATCTGGTGCAAGGCGCCCGCCATGGCAATGGCGGAAGGCGTCGCTGGCTTGCCGTGCGCATCAAGGATACGCACGCTGACACCGCTTTCGACCAACTCGGTAGCATCGACCCAAGCCATCGAGCTGGGCGGCGTATGGCTGCGTTTGGACAACAAGCCAGGCCCGAATCCGGCGCGCAGCAGGATGGCGCGCGATTGCGCATCCGCCTGCACCAGTGCAGATTCGCGCCATTCCTTGGGTGCGTTACCGGGCATCCTGTTCTGGTGCAACCCGATAGAGCCACGCAAGCTCAGCTGGCGCTCGGGCGATGCCGCCCACAGCAAGCTGCAGGCGCTGGCGCAATAGTCATCGACGCGCACCACCAAGTCGCGGGCACGGATGATCTTGGCTACTTCAAGTGCGTCGTCAACCAACCCGCCGCCACTGCGGATATCGATCCGCTGCAGAGGCGGCGCACGCGCCACGGCAGCCTTGAAGTCATCAATGAAATTCGCCGCGATATTGCCGTCGATGCGCAGCACCCGCTTGTCGGCACTCAGCACCATCCGCGCGTCTGCCTCCGCGTGGCGTGCGCGATCGTTACTCACCAGCTGATAGAGCAATGCAGCAATCAATGGCAGTGCCGAGATCAGCAACCACACCGACGTCCACGTGCGCGAGGTACCGTAGCCGGGGTCGTGTTTGACCGCGATACCTAGCACCATTGCAGTCAATAGCAGCGACACAGCAAACAGGCTCAGATGCCAGGCCAGCGGCAAAGGCAGGCGCCCGGGAATGTGAAAACCCCACAACGGTAGCGCGATGCCAAGGACCAGACAGCCGAACAGTGCGAGTGCCCCCAAGACGGGCAACCAGGGCGTCGCGCGCGGGCTCCAGCGGCGTCCAAGTGAGGTCCACGCTGTTTCGCCTGGGCGCCACGACATGGTGTCGGCACGATAGCGGCCACGTCCGAACTCCGCTTGCACCTGTGCCATCTCCCACACGCCGAGATAGCCCCGCCTGTCGCATAAATGCAGGTGTTGCATGCTCATTGCATCCAGCGCATCAGCGCCACCAAGGCCATCGCGGCGATAACGGCGACCACATACAGAGTGATCTGCCAGTGGCCTGTCGGCCGGTGCGTGACCACCCAGCCCGCCTTCAAGTCCCAGGAGGTCTTGCCTGCGTTAATCAGTTTCACTAGGGAAAACAACTGCGTCATCATGCTGATCAACGGCACGCCCAGGCCCATGCCGAACACGAACACCCGACCCTCGCGGCGGAGTGCATCTGCAAAGCCCAGCGCATATCCATCTGCACGTAGAACGCGGATGCCGAACAACCACTTGCCGGGCGTCGTGCCGCATAGACCGATCCAGATGGCAATCATCGGCATCAGGAGCAGGCTCGTCAGAATGCCGGAGAGCAGTGCCTTGCTGGAGACCGGCGCCACCAGCGCCGAATACAGCGGTGGGCTGACCGTGCCCACGACAATGCCAATGGAGAACCACATCAGTAGGCCGAGCGCGAAGGTGTCGAAACTGCGCGCAAAACAGCGGCGCCATGGATGCGCCCGGATGTCTTGCCAGCCATCGGCGTACACGTGCAGCACTGGCGCATCGGCCGGGACCGCAAGCTGTGGCCGGCTGATCGTCGCCAGAAAATCGGTGGCGCCAAAGTTGCGTGTTGCCGGCGTATGACTATCGTCATGCGTATGGTGCAGCGGCGCTAAGGTCACCGTGGCATCAGGTAGCGAAGGTGGAGTGGATTGCGAAAGCGAACAGCGCTCATACGGCTCCCAGCCCTGCATGCCTGCGGTCCACATCAGCGTGTCCGCGTGGATGCGCCCTTCGGCAAACCATGCCTGCGCCTGCATCCGGGTCGCCCCGGTGGATGCGCCATTTTCCTGGGCATACCAGTACTGCTCCATGTGCAAGGCACCCATTGCATCGACGCGATTGATAGACGCGGTAACGGCATGGCAGTGCGCAACTTGAGGCGCTCGCCATCCATCACTGCGATTGGGATCCAGATGTAGCGGGCCGCAGGTATGCTCTGCCAGCGATGCTCCGCGCTTAACGGCATCCTCGATCAGGGATTGGCCTTGCGCAACGGCCCCATCGGGGAAAACAGGTAGCCAGCCGCACGAATCTGGGTCAGTGCCTGTACCGCCAGGACCGCAAAGCACAGGTATTTGAAATATGGAACAACCGCACACACCACCATGGCGCCAGTGACGAACGAGGACCATCCCAGCGCGGTCGCAGTGAGGTAGCCGCCATACGCGCCGCAGCCGACCGCAAGCACGCTCAGTGCGAGACAGACGATGGTGGTGACGGTCCCCATGCCAACCGTGGCGACCATTGCAACCGCAATGCCAAAGCTCAATCCGCTGGCCAGACATGCCAACAGGATCCAGCGTAGTCCACTGACCGCATCCTTGGCATTGGCCTGCTGCTTGTGGGATTTGTTGAAAGACAGGTTGCTGACGTCCATGCATCTTCTCCATCAAGGACACGGCTGCTGCAGCAGGCGGTCGCCAGCATGCAGCGCGATTTACAAATGACCGGCATGCTGCGTGAAACGCAATGCGTTAGTGCAGCCGCCAACGCGCATCAAGATGGCGCTGGCGGCTGCGCGCCTTACCGCATCTGCGTCAGGCGTTCGACGATTTCTTCGGCGTGCGTTTCGATCAAGCCTTCCGAGGTGCCCCAGGCCGAGGTGTTGGTCGATTCCACATCGAATGCGGCCACCGTCTTGCCGGCGTCCTTGACCTCTATCGATGTCTTGACCTTGTCGCGCCCAGCCATGATGCCGGCCCAGAACCGTGCGCCGTTGCTGCGCATGTAGTAGTGGGTCACGCTGATGTCCAGTTCACGCGCTCCCGGTGCACCTTGCGACCCTCGAAGCTTGGCCGCATCGAGCTTGGCGTCGAGCTGACGTCGAAACACCGCCAGACTCGCCGCATCGGTATCCTCATTGCCCTTGATCTCGTACCAATATGTCGTGGCGGCACCGGCCTTGTAGCTCTGACGCACCACACTATTGGTGGAGCAGGCGCATAGCAACGCAGCGCTCGTCATCGCGAGCACCCAACCAATCTTCTTCATGCATGTCCCCGGTGGAATCCATTCGAACCAGCCGCTTGCCGGCTGGTGAGCAAGCGTAACAAAGCAATCGGCCGTCGCATGTCAGGGAAATTCTGACGCTCGATGCCGAGCGCTGCGCTTATCCCGCGACGCATGACGATGCGCACGGGTCAACGGGAGGTCACGTCGATACGGGTGTCGCTACCCGGTGCCGCAGCCGGGTACTACAGTCTGGTGCGTTTTCCACCATCTCTCTGCGGCTAGAACCATGACCCTCGTGCATCGCGGTTACGTTGTCGATGTCAGTTCTTTGGCGCGCTGATAGAGGCAGCTTGCGATTCCTGCCCAAAGCGATGGACAAGCGACAAATAACGCAAGAGAGCTCAAGGAAGAAAGTGGCACTGAAGAATCATGCATCAAGCGCAGGATTAAAATGATGCAGCCTGCGATTGCCGCTCCCGCAATTCCCACGATGTACGGATGTGCATGCTTTAGTCCAGGGGCAAAGTGCAGCGTTGGCACACCCAAGAAGAAAAATATAGGTGAGCCAATGCAAAATGAGAAAAAGCAGTAATAAGAAAAAAACGCGCCGGCCGTTCCGCCATCGCGTGACATTGCCAGAATAAGTGCCAAGAAAAATCCGCTGAGAATCGTTGCCGCGACGCATGAAAAAAGCACCGAGCTCAGAAAGATGAGGCCCGTTTTTGTGGCACGTGCGGTTGCGAACAAGACTTTCATCATGCCGGTTGCTGCATAGGGAAACAATATTTTCGCTCAGCGAGCGAGTTCTTCGATGAGGATGCAGTCATCATGCTGTAATTGGAAGGTCAGCTCCTGCTTGGGGCGCAGTTGTTCGCCGGCACTTCCTTCCATGGATATCGTCAAGTAGTAACCCAGCTGCTGAGCGTGTGTACCAACTATGTAGCATTCTGAATTGCTTCAAAGGGCATCTTCTTCCATGAGTCGTGGCGCACCGGGGACATAAAAAGACACCCGCAGTACGCGGGTGTCCTAGGTCAAACAACGCTGCCAGTCGCTGGATCAGACCGCCAGCCTTACGCCTTATCCGCATCCAGGTGATACCGCGTCGCCTCAGCCACTTCATTTTTCGAGCCCAAGAATACCGGCACGCGCTGATGCAATTGCGTCGGCTGGATATCCAGAATGCGCTCGCGTCCCGTGGTGGCTGCGCCGCCGGCCTGTTCCACCAGCATGCTCATCGGGTTGGCTTCGTACATCAGGCGCAGCTTGCCGGGCTTGGATGCGTCCTTCTTGTCCCACGGGTAGATGAAGATGCCGCCGCGGGTGAGGATGCGGTGCACGTCGGCCACCATGCTGGCGATCCAGCGCATATTGAAGTCCTTGCCGCGGGTGCCGTCCTTGCCGGCGAGCAGGTCGCCCACGTAGGCCTGCATGGCCGGTTCCCAGTGGCGCTGGTTGGACATGTTGATGGCGTATTCGGCGGTGTCCTCTGGCACGCGCATATTGGCCTGGGTCAGCAGGAAGCTGCCTTCCTCGCGCTCCAGGGTGAAGGCGTGAGTGCCGTGGCCGAGCGTGAGCACCAGCATGGTGCTGGGGCCGTAGATGCAGTAGCCGGCGGCCACCTGCTTGGTGCCCGGCTGCAGGAAGTGTTCGTCGCCGGGCTTGTCGGTGCCCTCGGGGGCGCGCAGCACCGAGAAGATGGTGCCCACCGAGACGTTGACGTCGATGTTGGAGCTGCCATCGAGCGGGTCGAACAACAGCAGGAAGTCGCCGCTGGGGTACTGGTCGGGCACCGGCTGGCTGTGATCCATCTCTTCGGACGCGCACGCGGCCAGGTGGCCGCCCCAGGCGTTGGCTTCGAGCAGGATGTCGTTGCTCAGCACGTCGAGCTTCTTCTGTGCCTCGCCCTGCACGTTGCCGGTGCCGGCATCGCCAAGCACGCCGCCCAGCGCGCCCTTGCTCACGGCGATGGAAATGCGCTTGCAGGCGCGCGAGACGATGGTGATCAGCTGGCGCAATTCCGCATCGATACGGCCGGCGTGTTGCTCTTCGATCAGGAAGCGGGTCAGCGAGGGACGCGACATGGGGGCGGGCAGCCTGTGTAGGAAGTGGTCCGCCATTGTCGCTATTGCGCCGTTAGATTTCGATCACTTGATGCGCGTTTTGCAGCAAACCTGATCGAACGTGCGCGAATGTGTTGCCGACGACATGGGCTACCGGTATGTGGCACTCGTCGTTTGAGCGCCTCCGCGCGGCTGCAAGGGCGGCGAACAACCACAAAAAAACCGGGAGGCTGGCGCGCTCCCGGTTTAGGCGTTTCACCCAACCGCTGCGGTCACATGCGGCTGACGGTGGCCACCGCTTGTGCCACGTATTCCAGGTTGCGCTGGCTCAATGCGGCCACGCAGATGCGGCCCGTGCCGACGGCGTAGATCGCGAACTCGTCGCGCAGGCGGTCGACCTGGGTCCTGGTCAGGCCCGAGTACGAGAACATGCCGGCTTGGCGCTGGATGAAGTCGAACTCCGGCGCGCCCAGCGTGGCGAGCTTGGCGACCAGGCCGGCACGCAGCGCGTGGATGCGCTCGCGCATTTCGGTGAGCTCCTGTTCCCACAGATCGCGCAGCTCCGGGCTGGTCAGCACGCCGGCCACCAGGGCGGCGCCGTGCGTGGACGGGCTGGAGTAGATCGTGCGGATGATGCGCTTGACCTGCGACTGCACGGCCTTGGCTTCGGCGGCGGTAGCCGAGACCACCGACAACGCGCCCACGCGCTCGCCATATAGCGAGAACGACTTGGAGTAGGAGCTGGCGACCACGTAGCTGTCGATGCCTTCGGCGGCCAGCAGGCGCACCGCGTACGCATCGGCCTCGATGCCCTTGTCGAAGCCCTGGTAGGCGATGTCGACGAACGGGAACAGGTTGCGTTCCTTCAACACGCCGGCGACCTGCTTCCACTGCTCCTTGGTCAGGTCGGCGCCGGTCGGGTTGTGGCAGCAGGCGTGCAGCAGCACCACCGTGCCTGGTTCGAGCTTGGCCAGATCGGCCAGCATGCCGTCGAAATTCAGGCCATGGCTGGCGGCGTCGAAATAGGTGTAATCCACGACCTCGAAGCCGGCCGCGCCGAACACCGCGCGATGGTTTTCCCAGCTCGGGTTGCTGATGGCGATGGTGGAGGTGGGCAGCAGCTTCTTGAGCAGGTCCGCGCCCACGCGCAAGGCGCCGCTGCCGCCGACGGTCTGAGAGGTCGCCACGCGGCCGGAGGCCACCAGCGCCGACTCGGCGCCGAACAGCAGCTCCTGGGTGGCCTTGTCGTAAGCGGCCAGGCCGTCGATGGGCAGATAGCCGCGCGGTTTGGCCTCCAGCGCGAGCTGCTGCTCGATCTTGTGCACGGCGCGCAACAGCGGGATGCGCCCGTTTTCGTCGTAATAGATGCCAACGCCCAGGTTGACCTTGTTGGGGCGGCTATCGGCGTTATAGGCCTCGGTCAGGCCCAGGATGGGGTCGCCTGGAACCTGTTCCACGTTTGCAAAGAAGGACACGGCATGACTCGCTGAAGGACGAAAGAGTGAGGGACTTCCGGGTGCTTGACCGCGGCTGGGCCAAACCACTTCATCGTAGCAGCCCATGGCGGGCGTAGCATGCTTCGTTCCGTACGCAACAATGCGCTCGCCGTACGGATGAGGGACACTACGCCCATGCCCAGACTCACCTTGTTGGCCGCCGCGTGCGGCCTGTTCGCCACGAGCGCCGCGCCGCTCGCCCTGGCCGCCGACACGGCGCCGTCGTCTACACCGATCCAGCGCTTGCCCACCGTGCAGGTGGACGCCGCGCGCGTGCACGGGGTGGACGACTTCGACCTGCCGGCCTCGTTCACCGTGGTGTCGGCCGACGACGACAACCGCCGCGGCGCGCAGGTGTCCGAGCTGCTCGATGGCATCCCCGGCCTGGTGGCGCGCGACCGCCAGAACTACGCGCAAGACACCCAGCTCTCGATCCGCGGCTTCGGCGCGCGCTCCACCTTCGGCGTGCGCGGCGTGCGCCTGCTGGTGGACGGCATCCCGGCCAGCATGCCCGATGGCCAGGGCCAGCTCTCGCACTTCAACGTGCTGGGCGCCGAGCGGGTGGAAGTGCTGCGCGGGCCGTTCTCGGCGCTGTACGGCAACTCTTCGGGCGGGGTGCTGCAGCTGTGGAGCGCCGACGGCAAGCCGGGCGACCCGTGGCGGCTGCGGGCCACCTACGGCAGCAATGCCACTGCCAACGTGGGCGCGCAACTGCTCGGCCAGCAGGGCGCGGTGCACTACAGCCTGGCCGCCAATCATTTCGAAACCGACGGCTTCCGCGACCATAGCCGCGCCAGGCGCGATTCGGTCAACGCCAAGCTTGGTTTCGATCTGGCCGAGGGCCGTCGGCTGGACCTGGTGCTCAATTACCTGGACGCACCGGATGCGCAGGACCCGCTCGGGCTGACCCGCGCCCAGTTCAACGCCGACCCGGCGCAGGCCACGTCGGTGGCCACCCAATTCAATACCCGCAAATCGGTGCGCCAGTCGCAGGCCGGCGCCATCTTCACCCAGCAGTTCGACAGCCAGACGCTGCGGCTGATGGCCTACGGCGGGCAGCGCAGCGTGGAGCAGTATCTGGCGATCCCGGTCGCGGTGCAGCGCAACCCGCTGCATTCGGGCGGGCTGATCGATCTGGACAGTAATTACGAAGGCGCCGACGCGCGTTGGGCCTGGCAGGGCGACGCGTTGGGCCGGCCGCTGCAGCTGACCGTGGGCGCCAATGTCGATCGCCAGCGTCAGCACCGCACCGGCTATGAAAACTTCGTTGGCGACACGCTGGGCGTCAAAGGCGCGCTGCGCCGCAATCAGCGCGATCAAGTGGAGAACGTGGACCAGTTCGCACAGCTGTGGTGGCAATGGAGCGATCGCTGGTCGGCGTTGCTGGGTGTGCGCCATAGCGAGGTGCGCTTCGACTCGGACGACCATTACATCGTCGGGCGTAATCCCGACGACAGCGGCCAGCGCGATTATTCGGCAACCACGCCGGTGGCCGGCATCGTGTTCCGTGCTGCCGAGGATCTGCGTTTCTACGCCTCGGTGGGACGCGGTTTCGAAACGCCCACCTTCAATGAGTTGGGCTATCGCAACGATGGCGGCGCCGGCCTGGCGCTGGATCTGGGCGCGGCGACAAGCCGCAACTATGAAGTCGGCAGCAAGTGGCGCGCGCAAAGCGGTGCCGCGGTGGAATTCGCACTGTTCCGTGCCGACACCGACGACGAACTGGCGGTGGCCAGCAACACCAATGGCCGCAGCACCTATCGCAACATCGGCGCCACCCGCCGCCAGGGCGCAGAGCTCAGCTGGAATCAACCGGTGGGCGACACCCAGCAAGTGCAGCTGGCCTACACCTTCGTCGATGCCACCGTGCGCGATGGCTATCTCACCTGCGCCAGCAGCGGCTGCGCCACACCCACCGCGCTAGTGGCCAGCGGCGCGCGCCTGCCGGGCGTGCCGCGTCAACAACTGTTCGCACGCTGGCAGTGGCAGCCGTTGCAATGGCAGTTCGCCGCCGAAACGGTGGTCTCCGACGCCACCGTGGTCAACGACCTGGCTACCGAACGCGCACCGGGCTATGCGCTGGTCAATCTGGAAGCCTCCAGGCGCTGGACCACGGGTCTTGGTGGGCTGCGCACCTTCGCCCGCATCGACAACGTGCTGGATCGGCAATACGTCGGCTCGGTGATCGTCAACGACGGCAACGGGCGCTATTACGAGCCGGGTCCGGACCGCACCTATACGGTGGGGCTGCAGTGGGATTTCGGCGGCTGAGCTACCCGCAGGCGGTGCGCATTCAACAACGCGCCGCTGCCCCGTAGGAGCGCACCCGGGCGCGACGAAGCCTTCCCGATAACGCATGGTGTGCCATCCACGCCACACCCGTACCCACCACACCAGACCCCACCATGATCGTCATCGATCACGCCCCCGCAGACTGGTTTCTCCTGCACGAGGACAACCGCTACTGGCTGGACATCAACTGCACGATCTCGGCCACCGGCTTCTCGCTCCTGCTGGCATTGAACGCAACCGAGCAAGCCGATGTGCTGGCAGACGGGCATGCCGCCTGCGCACGGCTGGCCGCGCAGGTGCAATGGCGGCCGCACGACTTTGCCGCGCGTGATGTCAGCGCCCGTCACGGTGCGCAGGTCACCGCGGCCGTGCGGGCGTGGCGCGCGGCAGACACCGGCACCACGCGCGCATGAGCGCGCATCGCGCCGGGCAAACCGCTCGCGCTGTTCACCGCGCGTCGCTGCAAGGCGCCGCGTTGATGCGGCGGTGACTGCCGGCAATGCGATGCACTAAGCTTGCAAGCGCATTCCCCGCACAAGGATGTTTCCGTTGAACACGCGCTACGCCCCGATCGATTTCAGCGACAAGCTCGCGATGCTGTCGCAGCATTGGTCGCCACGTGTGGTGGCGGAAATGAACGACTACCAGTTCAAGTTGGTCAAGCTGCAAGGCGCCTTCGTGTGGCATCAGCATGCGGACACGGACGAGGTGTTTATTGTGCTGGACGGCAACATGTCGATCGAGTTTCGCGATGGTGTGGTGGCGCTGTCGGCCGGGCAGATGCATGTGGTGCCCAAGGGTGTCGAACACCGGCCGGTGGCAGAGCAGGAATGCAGCGTGTTGCTGGTGGAGCCGCGCGGCGTGGTCAATACCGGCGATGCGGGTGGCGCATACACCGCAGACAACGACGTCTGGATTTGATTTGTTGCGCGGTGGGTGCGTGTGGGTGCGGAGCGACTGATCTGGGGGTTGGTTGCAGGCCCTTGCCCGCCCACCGTCGCGGGACACGCCGCAAGTACGTCCGTGTAGGCTCTTACGCGGCATCCATGCCGCGTAAGGTCCCGCGACGGTGGGCGGGCAAGGACCAGTCGAAATGGTCGGTGTGCTTGGTTGTGAGTAGTGAATGCCTGTGAGTTGCATGGCACGCAACCAACTTTGCATGACACCTATCATTGCAACTACTGAGTGGCACAACGTCGTCATGCACTACATCGCTGCAGTGCCTGGGGCTAGCCGGTTGTGAGGTGCGTGCTACGCTCGGTCCTCTCGCACAATGCATGGAGCACGTGATGAAGTTCTTGGCAGCAATGTCGATTGCGGTGTTTGGCACGAACAGCCTGTTGGCCAGTGCCGCTACGCCTGCGGAACAGGGCGATTTGCGTGTGACGCGCACCTATCCGGCAAATAGTCCGGCGGTGGCGCAAGTGTATCGCTGGTTGCTGGAGCAGCCGTCCAGGCTAAAGCCTCCGGCAAGCGCTGCCGAATTAGGCCAGGTGCGGACCAGCTACTTCACGCAAGCGCCAGGAGCGGATCGGCGCACGGATCTGACCAGCACAGAGGTTGCCTTCCCTGTGCGTGGGCATGGCGGCGATGAGGTCGGCATCGATGCGTGTGGCGCCGGTATTCGCTATCAGTGGAAGTACCGATGGATGTCGTCGTCGGCAAACGCCGGTTGGCGGTTGCTGGATTACCAATTCAAGCAGGTGCAAGACTGTGATGCCGCCATGGCGGATCCCGTGTTCGTCAAGCCGGCCGCACCGCGCAGCTGAGGTGAGCGTGTATAGCGCTTGCGGTCCATCGTGTCGCACGTTGCGGGTGCTACACGCAGCAAGCCTGGCACTAATTATCTCCGTGCACGCAATGATGCGCTGCAGCGCACTTTCCACAGCTGCGTATGAAAAACGGCTGCGCCGCAATGACGCAGCGCAACAGCGCATGACATGACATTGCGCTAGCACTTGCGCGGGTATACACGTTCGCATCGGACCATCGCAGCAGGAGACCATGATGAATGCGCTTCCCTCCACCAAGCCGTTGAATACCGACCCGACCTCGATTTTCAAACCACGCTACGACAACTTCATCGGTGGCGCGTGGGTGGCGCCGGCGAGTGGCCAGTACTTCGACAACACCACGCCGATCAACGGCAAGGTGTTCACCTCGATCGCGCGTTCCAACGCGCAGGACATCGAAGCGGCGCTGGATGCGGCGCATGCGGCCAAGGAGGCGTGGGGCAAGACCTCCACCACCGAGCGCGCCAATGTGCTGCTCAGGATCGCCGACCGCATCGAACAGAATCTGGAACTGCTCGCCTATGCCGAGACCTGGGACAACGGCAAACCGGTGCGCGAAACGCTCAACGCCGATGTCCCGTTGTGCGTGGATCACTTCCGCTATTTCGCCGGCGCCATTCGCGCGCAGGAAGGCGGCATTTCCGAGATCGACAGCGACACCATCGCCTATCACTTCCACGAACCGTTGGGCGTGGTCGGGCAGATCATTCCGTGGAATTTTCCGTTGCTGATGGCCTGCTGGAAACTGGCACCGGCACTGGCCGCCGGCAACTGCGTGGTGATGAAGCCGGCTGAGCAGACCCCGGCATCGATCCTTGTGTTGATGGAGGTTATCGGCGACCTGCTGCCACCCGGCGTGCTCAACGTAGTGAATGGCTTTGGGTTGGAAGCGGGCAAGCCGCTGGCCAGCAATCCGCGCATTGCCAAGATCGCCTTCACCGGCGAAACCACCACCGGCCGGCTGATCATGCAGTACGCCAGCCAGAACCTGATTCCGGTGACGCTGGAGTTGGGTGGCAAATCGCCGAACATCTTCTTCGCCGATGTGATGGCCGAAGACGACGATTTTCTCGACAAGGCGGTGGAGGGCTTCGTGCTGTTCGCCTTCAATCAGGGCGAGGTGTGTACCTGCCCATCGCGTGCGCTGATCCAGGAATCGATCTACGACAAGTTCATGGAAAAAGCGCTTGCACGCGTGGCGGCGATCAAGCAAGGCAACCCCCTCGATCCCAACACCATGGTCGGCGCGCAGGCCTCCAGCGAGCAGCTGGAAAAAATCCTGGCCTACATCGATATCGGCAGACAGGAAGGCGCCGAAGTGCTGATCGGTGGCGAACGCAACATGCTCGATGGCGAGTTGGCCGAGGGCTTCTACGTCAAGCCGACCGTGTTCAAGGGCCACAACAAGATGCGCGTGTTCCAGGAAGAGATCTTCGGCCCGGTGGTGTCGGTGACCACCTTCAAGGACGAAGCCGAGGCGCTGGCGATCGCCAACGACACGCTCTACGGCCTGGGCGCTGGCGTGTGGAGTCGCGATGCCTCACGCCTGTACCGCATGGGCCGCGCGATCCAGGCCGGGCGTGTGTGGACCAACTGCTACCACGCCTATCCGGCGCATGCCGCGTTTGGCGGTTACAAGCAGTCGGGCATCGGCCGCGAGAATCACAAGATGATGCTCGACCATTATCAGCAGACCAAGAATCTGCTGGTGAGCTATTCGCCGAAGGCGCTTGGGTTCTTCTGAGTGTTGTCACGGCAAGCGTGACCCAGGTTGCGCTTGCCGCACCATCAACTCACCAGACCGCCATGCCGCCGTCCACCTTGATATCGATGCCGGTCACGAACGCGCTCTCGTTGGAGGCGAGAAACAACGCAACGTTCGCAACTTCCTCCGGCTTGCCGAGCCGGCCGAGCAGGGTCTTGCCCAGCATATCGTCAGCCCATTCCTTGTTCTGCAATTGCTCATGCGTCAGCCGCTCAGCGATGCGGTACTGACGCTCGCGCCGCCACTCTCCTTGTGCAGTTGGTCCTCACCGATCGCTCGCAACTGTCGGCACAACGGCCGTCCGCCAGCTCGCCATTGACTTGGCACCTGGCAGACCTGTCCACCAAGCACGCGCTGCTGGTCAGCGGGCTGGGTTGGGGAGAGATGCCGCTACATACGGTGGACAAGGACCTCGCCGAGGGGCGCCTGGTCGAACTTGCAGTGCAGGGCTTGCCGCTTGGTGGAGCGCAGTTGCCAATGTGCGCGATCTACCGCAGTGCCGCGCCCCCCGGGGCCTGCGGGCCGCTGGATGATCGATCGGCTCAAGCAGTGCGCAAGCACGCGGCGCACCAACGTGTTGACAGTCCAGCAAGTGTGATGTAATGTTGGTTACACACATTCATAAGCAGGCCGACATGCCCACCAGCACCCGCTTCGTCGTTGCGGTCCACATCCTGACGGCACTGGCCGTCAGCGATGGCAAACCGCTGCGCTCCGAAGATCTGGCGTACTCGGCCAATACCGGGCCGGTCGTGGTGCGCTCGTTGTTGTCGCGTCTGGCCGAGGCCGGCTTGACCCGCTCGCAGCTCGGGGCGGGCGGTGGCGCCCTGCTTGCCCGGCAGGCAAAGACGATACGGCTGCTGGACGTCTATCAGGCCGTCGAGGATACCGAGCTGTTCCCTACGCATCGAACGCCACCCTGCGAGAACTGCGCAGTCGGCGGAAACATCCTCGAAGCGCTTGGCCCGCCGCTGGCGCGGGCACGCAAGGCGCTTGAAGCGGAGCTGGCAAAAACCAGTATTGCGTCGGTCGCAGCAGAGGTGGCGCGGCTTGGAAAGTTTTCGATCCCGCTGGTGTGGTGAAGTTTTCCCAATAAATGTAATAGAGTAAGTGACACAAGTTTATTAATGAGATATTTGTACGTTCGATGCCTCAACACCCGATCGGCCCATGTGGCGCCGGCGGCCCTTTGCTTTCAACCCCAACGTCTTATCAGGAGAACATCATGAGTATCGGTATCATCGGCTCCGGCGCCCTCGGCTCCAACATTGCACGTGCGCTCGCCAAGCACGGAATTTCGGCCACCATTTCCAATAGCCGCGGCCCCGACTCGCTGGCAGCGCTGGTGCAGGAGCTGGGCCCGTCGATCACGGCGGGTACCACGGCGGAAGCGGCGAGTGCCGATATCGTCTTCGCGGCGATCCGCTGGAGCGATATCGAGAGCGTCCTGGGCAGCTTGCCTGCATGGAACGGCCGCATCGTGGTCGACGGCACCAATCCGGTCGAATTCCTGGACCCGAATTCGGAAGATGCGAAGGATCCCAGCAATCCGCTTGCCGCCTACGGCATCAAGGCGGTCGATCTGGGTGACAAGCATTCCAGCGAAGTGCTGAGCCAGTTCGTTCCGGGTGCACGCGTGGTCAAGGCATTCAACCACCTCGACGTCAATGTGCTGCCAGAGCCAGAGGTTGCCGGCGGCAAGCGTGTGCTGTTCTATTCGGGCGATGACGCAGACGCCAAGGCGGAGGTTCGCAAGATCATCGAGGCTGCGGGCTTCTTCGCGGCGGATCTGGGCTCGCTGGAGGTTGGCGGCCGGCTTGCCTCGTTGCCGTTCGGTGCCTTGTCCACGCACAATTTCATCAAGATCTAAGCCCGCAACCTCTGATGGGGCGGCGCTTCATGCAGCGCCGCAGCGTGCCGCATCGGATAGCAGGCAGCTCCCCGCCACGACGGTTGCCCAATCGGCGCAGCCGCGTAGGTCGGGCTGCACCTTGCAGCACGGCCGCGTGACACTCTGCAGAGAACGCATGCGCGCAGCAACGTGAGAGGCGTATCGTGCCTGGCAGGGCGGCCTGATGTGGCTGCAGGAGGCCGACGATGCACCACACTACGCAATCCACCACGCAATCGGAGATGCCGCTGCAGGTCATGGCCACCTTGGCGGCGTTGCAGTTGATCGATACCTTGCGCGCGCGGCATGGCGAATTGCTGTTCCATCAATCCGGCGGCTGCTGCGATGGGTCTTCGCCGATGTGCTTTCCGGTGGGCGATTTCATCGTCGGCGATCGCGATGTGCTGCTGGGCGAGATCGGCGGTGCGCCGTTCTATATCAGCGCCTCGCAGTTCGAGTACTGGAAGCACACCCAATTGATCATCGATGTGGTGCCGGGGCGCGGCGGCATGTTCTCGCTGGAAAACGGCGAGGGCGTACGCTTTCTGGTGCGCTCGCGTCTGTTTGCCGATGACGAGTTCGCCCGCCTGCAGGAGGCAGGTCGGGCGTAGGGCTGATCAGCGCGGCTGGCACGCCTGCGCGTTGTTGCAGTTAGGTGTTTTCAGTGGTCTGTCGCGGCCGACGGAGCGGTGCCCGGCTTCTTGGCCGGGGTGTCGCCATCGGCCGGAATCAGCTTGTCTGGCGCATCGCCTGCACCGCGGTCCTCGTAATGTTCGGCATCGCGCTTGCCGTGCTGTTCGCCGGGTTGGGCTGGTTGCTCGCGCAGTGGGTCGCGGGACATGGCGTTCTCCTGAGATTCCAGATGGACGCGCAGTTCACCGCGCGCAGGGTGAAGAGCATGCAGTCGCGCCATGCGGATGGCTCACGCATGGATCACGGCGCCAGCGTTACAGCTATGTGCTACCCCAACAGTACCCGGAGTCACACGCCGATGGCACGACCGATCTGGACCGGAACCCTCTCGTTCGGCTTGCTCAATGTGCCGGTGTCGCTGATGTCGGGCGAGCGCAAGGTGGATCTGCATTTCCGCATGCTCGATTCGCGTGACAAGAAGCCGATCCGCTTCGAGCGCGTCAATGCCGACACCGGCGACGAGGTGCCGTGGAAGGAGATCGTCAAGGCGTTCGAGTACGACAAGGGCAGCTATGTCATCGTCGAGGAGCAGGACATCCGCTCGGCCTCGCCGGAAAGCCATGAAACGGTAGAGGTGGAGACCTTTGTCGACGCCGCCGACATCGACCCGCGCTATTTCGAAAAGCCCTACATCCTGGTGCCCGGCAAGAAAGCCGAAAAAGGCTATGTGTTGCTGCGCGAAACGCTACGCGACACCGGCAAGGTGGGCATCGCAAAAGTGGTCATCCGTACCCGCGAATACCTGGCGGCGGTGATGCCGCAGGGCGATGCGTTGATTCTGCTGCTGCTGCGCTATCAGCAGGAAGTGGTGGACCCGCAGGACTTCAAGCTGCCGGCCGGCGCGGTGGGCGAATACCGCATCACGCCCAAGGAACAGGAGATGGCCAAACAGCTGATCGAGTCGATGTCCGGCACCTGGCAGCCGGAGGATTACCACGACGAATTCCGCGGCAAGCTGGAGCAGCTGCTGCGCAAGCGCATCCAGGAAAAGGGCGGCACTACCAAGGTGGACATCGAGCCGCCGCAGCACGAAGACGCCACCACCAACGTGGTCGATTTCATGTCGCTGCTGCAGAAGAGCCTGCAAGCCAATACGCGCACGCCTGCCAAGAAAAGCAGTGCGCCGGCAGCAGCGCCTGCCAAGAAAACCGCAACTAAGAAGGTGGCCAAGAAGGCCACCAAAAAGACCGCGAGCAAGCCGACCAAAACAGCGGCCGCGAAAGCGCCCCCGCGCCGCAAGGCCGGATAGGCCCAGTCCATGTCACTGCACGACTACAACGCCAAGCGCCGCTTCGACCAGACACCGGAACCGGCCGGCGAGACGTCTGCGCGCGCCAACACACAACCGATCTTCGTCGTGCAGCTGCACCACGCCAGCTCGCGCCATTACGACTTCCGTCTGGAAGCCGATGGCGTGCTCAAGAGTTGGGCAGTGCCGAAGGGTCCGTCGTTGCGCGTTGGCGAAAAACGCCTTGCGGTTCAGGTGGAAGATCATCCGTTGTCGTACGCCAGCTTTGAAGGTGATATCCCGCAAGGGCATTACGGTGCCGGGCATGTGGATGTCTTCGACCACGGCCATTGGCACTGCGAAGGCGATGCGTTGGCGGCGCTGGAGGCGGGCAAGCTGGAATTCGAGTTGCAGGGCACGCTGCTGCGCGGTGGCTTTGCGTTGGTGCGCACGCAAATGCGCGGCGGCAAACCGCAGTGGCTGTTGTTCAAGCGCATCGATGCCTATGCGGCCGATCTGGATGCCGATGCACTGGTGGCGCAGCAGGCCGCCGGTGCATCGGGTGTGGCAACTTCGGCAACGCGTGCCAAGACAGCGTCGGTGACAACGCGCGGCAAGGCTAGCCGTGCGCAACGTGTGCAGTCAGAAGCAATCGCCGAGACATCGAAAGTGACAAGCAAACGTGTGCGCTCAGGGCGTGCAGAATCCAAACAGTGGCGTACCCGCGCCCTGGCGCTGGACGGCGCGCGAGATGCGCCATGCCCAACCGAGCTGCGCGCGCAGCTGACCCTGCTGCGCGAGCAGGCGCCGGAGGGCGATCGCTGGTTGCACGAGATCAAGTGGGATGGCTATCGCCTGCTGGCCGATCTGGTCGATGGCAACGTGCAGTTGCGCTCACGCAACGACCAGGCCTGGACGCAGCGCTTTCCGGACGTGGTGCGCGCGTTGCAGGCATTGCCAGTGCGCGATGCGCGCCTGGATGGCGAGCTGGTGGTGCTGGACGCGCAAGGGCGCAGCGATTTCTCGGCGCTGCAACGCGCGCTCGATGGCAGCGTCACCCAGCCGCTGCGCTATATCGTGTTCGACCTGCTCGGGGTCGCCGGGGTGGATCTGCGCGAGACCCCGTTGCTTCAACGCAAGCAATTGCTGCGTGAGTTGCTGGGCGATCAACCGGGCACGCTGGCATTTAGCGACCATGTGATCGGTCACGGCCCGGAAGTGTTCGCGGCCAGCGCCGGCACCGGCTGGGAAGGCATCGTCAGCAAGTTGGCTGACGCCCCTTATCGCGAAGGACGCAGCGCCGATTGGGTCAAGACCAAGCACGCAGACAGCGACGAGTTCGTGGTGGTGGGCTACACCGACCCCAAGGGCGCACGTAGTGGTTTTGGCGCATTGCTGATGGCGCAACGCGACGGCAAGACGCTGCGCTATGTCGGGCGTGTAGGCACCGGTTTCGACGATGCCTTGCTCGGCAAGATCACCACGCTGTTGCAGGCGCTGCATAGCGACACCGCCACGCTGGAATTGCCCACGCACATCCCGGGGCGGCCACGCGATGTGCATTGGGTGCGACCGGTGTTGATCGCCGAGGTGGCGTTTCGCGGTTGGGCCAAGGAAGGGCTGCTGCGGCAAGCCGCGTTCAAGCGTTTGCGTGAGGACAAACCCATGAGCGAGTTGGGCGGCGATCGCGCCGCGCCGGGCCAGCCGCGTGCTGCGAGCAAAAGTGGCAGTGCGGCGACGGCCATTGCGCCTGCGTGCAAGACGGCGACGAAAAGAGCAACCAAAACGACAGTGGAAGCATCCACCAAGACAACCAGCAAACGCGTGCGTTCGACGGCATCGAAGACGACCGCCATATCGAAAACTGCAGTGCCCGGATCCAGGGCGTCGAAATCCGCAGCGTCCAAGTCCACTGAGTCCACATCCACGCCCACAGACGGCATCACCATCACTCATCCCGAGCGCGTGGTGTTTCCTGCGGTCGGTATCAGCAAGGGCGATGTGGCTGACTACTACCGCGCAGTGGCGCCGCTGGTGCTGGCGGAGATCGCAGGCCGCCCGTTGTCGCTGTTGCGCTGTCCCGACGGCGCCGGCGGCGAGTGCTTCTTCCAGAAGCACGAAGGTCGCCATCTGGGCGCGCATATCAAGGCGATTCCGCTAAAGCAAAAAAGCGGCACCGAGGACTACATCTACGTCGAAGATGCCGCCGGCCTGCTCGAGCTGGTGCAGATGAACACCCTTGAGCTGCATCCCTGGGGCGCGCAAATCGACGACCCGGAGCATCCGGATCGCCTGGTGTTCGACCTGGACCCCGGCGACGACGTGTCCTGGGCCGATGTGGTCGCCGCCGCGCGCGACATCCGCGCCAAGCTGCGCAGCGCAGGGTTGGAGAGCGCGGTGCGCCTGTCCGGCGGCAAGGGTCTGCACGTAGTGGTGCCGATCGTGCCGGAGGCGGGCTGGGAGCAGGCGCGCGATTTCTGCGAGGCGTTTGCACAGGCACTGGCAACGCACACCCCGGACCGCTACGTGGCGACCATGAGCAAGGCCAAGCGCCACGGCGTGATCTTCGTCGACTGGCTACGCAATGGGCGCGGTAACACCAGTGTGTGTTCGTGGTCGCTACGCGCCCGCGAAAAAGCCACCGTCGCCGTGCCGCTGCGCTGGGAAGAACTCGGCAAGATCAGCGGCCCGGACGCCTTCCCGATGGACAAGGCATTGCAACGTGCCAAGCGTCAACGCGCAGATCCATGGAAATCGGTGCTGGAGTTGCGGCAATACTTGCCCACCGGCGACGATAAGAACTAAGAGCGGCTAACAAACCTACTGCACAGCCCCACGCGGGCGCGGCCTGTGTTCGGAATCGGCATTACCACTCGTACACCCCGGTTCTGAGCGCGCTGTCCGCCCCCCACCTGACGAACGCTCGCTACGTTTTGTTAGCCGCTCTGAGTCGGAAGCTCAGGTCAAATGCCTGGTTGGTCGAGCGCGCGGTGCCCTCACCGCTCGCGGGACACGCCGCAAGTACGTCCATGTAGGCTCGGTGGCGGCATCCATGCCGCCACACGGTCCCGCAATCGGCGAGGACACCGCACCAGAAAGTTTGCGGGCTGTTTTATTGAAAGCTACGCACACCGACCATCTCGACTGGTCCTTGCCCGCCCACCGTCGCAGGACCTTACGCGGCATGGATGCCGCGTAAGAGCTTACAAGGACGTACTTGCAGCGTGTCCTGCGATGGTGGGCGGGCAAGGGCCCTGCAGCAAACTCACAGCGTCGAGGTCGCAGCGACGCCACCGCACCCGACAGTTTGCTGGCTGTTTATTGAAACTATGCGCACCGACCATCTCGACTGGTCCTTGCCCGCCTACCGTCGCAGGACCTTACGCGGCATGGATGCCGCGTAAGAGCCTACACGGACGTACTTGCGGCGTGTCCTGCGATGGTGGGCGGGCAAGGACCCCGCAGCCAAACCGCAGATCATCCGCTCTACAAACGACAGATCCGCACCGCTTAATCCCCGCAACACAACTGAGATCTCACAGTCTTAACTCCTGATTCGAATCTCATCAAGGCGAAACGGAAGTCTCCCGCGTCACTCGGCTCAACGCATCGCCACTGATCTCGGCAATCGAATGCGTGCCGGTCAAGGTCATTGCCACGCGCATCTCGCGTTCGATTAAGGTCAGCAGATTCTCCACACCGGCCTGGCCACCGGCTGCCAGCGCGTACACGAACGCACGCCCCAATAGCACCGCATCGGCGCCCAGCGCCAGCATGCGCACCACATCCAGCCCGCTGCGGATGCCCGAATCGGCCAGGATTTTCAGCTCACCCTTGACCGCATCGGCAATCGCCGGCAACGCCCGCGCACTGGACAGCACGCCGTCGAGCTGGCGGCCGCCATGGTTGGACACCACGATACCGTCGGCCCCGAAGCGCACCGCATCGCGCGCATCGTCCGGGTCCAGGATTCCCTTGATCACCATCGGCCCGGTCCAGAAGTCGCGGATCCATTCCAGATCCTTCCATGAAATCGACGGGTCGAAGTTCGCGCCCAGCCAGCCGATGTAATCCTGCAACCCGGTCGGGCTGCCGCGATACGCCGAGATATTGCCCAGATCGTGCGGCTTGCCGAGCAAGCCCACATCCCAGGCCCAGCGCGGATGCGTCACCGCCTGCAGCATGCGCCGCAGCGACGCGTTGGGCCCGCTCATGCCCGAGTGCGCATCGCGGTAGCGCGCGCCCGGCGTGGGCATGTCCACGGTGAACACCAGCGTGGTCACCCCGGCCGCCTTGGCGCGCTCCAGCGCATTGCGCATGAAGCCGCGGTCCTTGAGCACGTAGAGCTGGAACCACATCGGGCGCTCGATCGCCGGCGCCACTTCCTCGATCGGGCACACCGACACCGTGGACAACGTAAACGGAATCCCCCGCGCCGCCGCCGCACGCGCCGCCTGCACCTCGCCACGGCGCGCGTACATCCCGGTCAGCCCTACCGGCGCCAACGCCACCGGCATCGCCAGCGTCTCGCCGAACAGCTCGGTGCTCAAGCTCAGGTCGGACATATTGCGCAGCACCCGTTGGCGCAGCGCGATATCGGCCAGATCGGCGACATTGCGCCGCAAGGTGTGCTCGGCGTACGCACCGCCATCGATGTAGTGAAACAGGAACGGCGGCAAGCGCGCCTGCGCGGCGGCGCGGTAATCGGAAGCGGCAGAAATGATCATCGAAGACGCACGGCAGCTGCGGGGTAGCCGCTGAGTGTAAGACCATCGGTGTGGTGGGTGGACCGCGCTACAGCGTGCCTGGCGCAGCAGCAGGCCGATGCCGGGTGACTGGCGAGATGGACCAATGCGGCACGCTCGGCAAGTCGGCGTACTGCGCCAGCAGTGCACGCATTGCGGCTGCGGGCAAAGCGATAACAGGCGCCAGCTCAGCTTGCCGCATCACGGAAAAAGGCGCACCGACTCACCCGGCAGCAGCAAAGTGCCCATGAAATCCCAGCGGCACCGCATACGGCAACCAGGCCTGTGCGATCGGCCCGGCGTCCACGTGGCGTGCATCCAGCACCATCAGGCCGGTGCGCGCGCGGGTGGTGTCCAGCACGGTGCCGACCAGCCAGCCATCGTCTGGGCGGTCGCTGCCGGGGCGCGGCACGAACACGTGTTCTTCGGCCAGCATGTCCGGCCCGTAACGGTGCACCTGGCGACGGTCGCGGTCCAGATCGTAACTGGCCACCGCGTTGAGAAACGGCGATGCGGTGGGGCCATCGATGCACGGCGCATACAGCCGCGCGCCGCGCGTGCCGGGCGTACGCGCATCGAAGGTCGGCAGTTCCAGATTGTCCACCGCATGCGCCTGCCAGCGCGCGCGGCCGCTGCGTAGATCCAGGTGCAGGCTGCGCAGCTGCACCGGTGAGGGCGTGGCCGCCGGGTCGCCGTGCATCGCCGCCCGCAATGGCGAGCGCGCCTCCTCCGGGTCGGTGTGGACCAGCGCGCGCACCACGATACGGTTGCGATGTTCGTAGGCATCGGCGAAGTGATAGGCCACCGCGAAGTCGGCTTCGAACCAGCGCGGTTGGTCCAGCGCATCCTTGGGCACCACCGCAATCCGGCACGCGGCGTCGGGGGTGAAGCGCATCTGCTCGAAGAACGGGCCCTCGCCATCCAGCCGGCGGTAGGGCGCCAGCACGAAGATCAGATGCTGCTGCGTCATCGCAAAGCTGTGCAGGTAGCCCGGCGTGTCGGTCTGCAGCAGTTGCGCGCTGCGCAGCACCGCATCGGCGCCGATGTGCCAGATCAGCACCCCGGTGGCACCGATCACGCCGATCGAGCCGAAGTTCCAGGCACTGCCATCGCGGTCGATCAGCGGATGCGCCGAGAACGGCATCGCGGCCAGGTCGTCGCGCCAGGTCACCGGGCCGAGCGTGCCCAGCGCATCGGGATCCAGCTCGATCGCCGAGCCGGCCTCCCACAACGCGAACAGGCGCCCGTTGAGCATCGCCACCGAGGTATTGGCGGTGTTGACGTCGTCGTTGTTGCGCGCCGGTTGCTGGTCCGGCACCGCGGTGCCGGCCGCACGGTAGAGGAAGCGGCCTGCCTGCTGTTCCTGGGTGAACTTGTGGGTGGCCACCATGCGCGCGTGGTGCTGCACCTGGCCGCAATCCAGCCGCCAGCGGTGCACCATGCCGTCGCCGTCGAACCAGTGGTCGTAACGGAAGCCGGCGCGCTCGGTCCAGGCCGGGCCATTGCGGTACAAGCTGCCGGCCAGCCCCTCGGGCAGCGTGCCTTGCACCGCCACGCGGGTAGGGCCCAGGCTCGCCTGGGTGACGCTGCGCCAGCCCAGCAGCCACGGCGCGCGCTGCAGGCCGGCATGGAACTGCGCCGCCTCCATGGCCTGCGCCGGCAGGCTGCGCAGCGACCAACTGGCCAGCGCGGCACTGCCGGTGGCGGCCAACAGGGACTGCAGGAAGCGGCGTCGTTGCATGCGGATGTCCTCGCGTCTGGGCGGGTATCAGCGCATCTCGATGCTGATGCGCTTGCCGCCGGCCGGCAGCTCGAACACCGCCTCGTCGAAGGTCGGCTTGCGCATCGCGCGCGGATTGTTACTGAAGCCGTAGCCTTCCACCGGCATGCCGATCAGATTTGTATCGAGCTTACCGTTGGCGTTTTCGTCGTGATTGATCATTACTGCGTAGCGGCCGGGGGCAAGGTTCTTGAACTGGATGTGCGGCGTAGCGCTGGTGATCGGCACCGTTTGCGCCTGCACCGGCGGCTGTGCGCTCTCCAGCTGCGTAGCCGAGGCGATCACCGCAATGCGCAACTTGCCTTGTTGCGAACGCAGGCCACTGACGCCCACGTCCAGATCGGCGGCTTGAATGCCGGCGCTGCCGAGCAGGCCGACGAGTGCGACAACGACGTAGGTGCGGGCAAGCATGCAAGTCTCCTGACACGGGTGGGGATGCGACGCGTTGGGGGCGATGGTACGCAGCGCCTCGACCCGGCGGCGGTGGTGGCCGTCGCAGATCGCCCCACGCGTGGCTGACCACAGTGCGGCAACACGTCTGCCTGCATGCCACGTGGGCCGAACCCGTGTGCAAGCAGGCGAAGCGCTCCTCATCGCAGGCGCCAGACCGCTGCCTTTGCAACCCTCACCACACCAGCGGCAGCAGGCGCCGGCTCTGCGCCGCATACGCCGGGTACGCAACCGGAAACGCGCGCTGCAATGCGGCTTCTTCGATACGGATGCGGTGCAGGAAGACCCAGGTCACCGGCACCACGATCGCCGCCACCGACAACGCATTGCCCATGCCCAGCGCCAGCCCGTAAAAGGCCAGCAGCGCGCCGGTGTAGGAGGGATGGCGTAGCCAGCGATACGGGCCGCTGCGCACCAGCTGATGATCGGGCTGGATGGTCACATCCACCGTGAACCAGCGTGCCAGTACCTGGATGGCCCACACACGCAACGCCAGCCCACTGCCGATCAAGGCGCAGCCGGCCCACTGCAGCGGCGCGGCCCAGCCCTGCGGCCAATGGGCCAGGCCGCTGTAGGCCAGCACCACCGCCACCGCCACCGCTGCAGACAGCACGCGCCACAGGTGTTGCAGCGTGCCTTGATCGTGTGCGCCCCCATCGCTGGCGCGGCGGCGACGGCTGAGCAGCAGTTCGTAGCCGCCCCAGATCAGATTGAGCGCAAGAAACAGACTGGAAGCAGACATGGCGTGACTCCGTGGCGATGGGGTGGGTTGGTCATGCCAGTGTGCGCACGCACCGCATCCACGACAGGGGCCGCAGGTCATCGATCCCACCTGCCGGAAGTCACTTTCTGCATGCGCACCATTGCCGAGTGGCCGCGCGGCCGTCAGCATCGCCGCATGAACTCTTCCCTGCCGCATCTTTTGCATCCCCTGCGCCTGGCCGGCGCGTTCACCATTGCGGCGGTGGCGTTGTCGTTTATGCCCGATGCGTCAGCGCACGGCGCCTGGCGCTGGGGCGTGTTGGCCGGCTTCACCGCCTTGTTTCTGCTGCACTCCCTGTTGCGGCCGCTGCCTGCGTTGCGCAACGGCGCGTTGCTGCTGCAAGCGGTCCTGGCACTGCTGCTGGTGTGGATGGAGCCGCATGCCGGCACTGCGCCGGTGCTGCTGGTGTTGCTGGTGGCGCAGGCAGGGATGGCCTGGCCGCCGTTGCGCGTGCTGCTGTTGGCGCTGGCGTTGAACGCGGGCATGTACGCGGTGTTGGTGCAGGCCGGGTTCGATCGCGCCTTGTCGATCATCAGCATCTACGCCGGCTTCCAGGCCTTCGCCGCGCTCACCGCGCATTACGCGCGCACTGCCGAGCGTGCCCGCGATGCGCTGGCCTACGTCAATGCCGATCTGCTGGCAACGCGCGCGCTGCTGGCCGACAGCGCGCGCGATGCCGAGCGCCTGCGCCTGGCGCGCGAGTTGCACGACGTGGCCGGGCACAAACTCACCGCGATGAGCATCCATCTGCGCTTGCTGCGTGCCGACACCATGCTGGCGCCGCGCCAGGAGCTGGCGATGCTGGAAGGCCTTGCGCGTGAGTTGCTTGGCGACATCCGCAGCGTGGTGCAGTCGTTGCGCGACGATGCCGGGCTGGATCTGCACACCGCGCTGCATGCCCTGGCCGCGCCGTTTCCCAAACCGGTGCTGCAGCTGCAGATCGACCCGGCCGTACGCGTGAGCGACCCGCAAATCGCCGAAGCCCTGCTGCGGCTGGTACAGGAAGCGTTGACCAATGCAGCGCGCCATGGCGAGGCCGACACCGTGCAGGTGTCGCTGCACACCCGTGACGGCCAGCTGCACATCGACATCCAGGACGATGGCCACTGCGCCGAACAGATCCGCGAGGGCAACGGCATCGCCGGCATGCGCGAGCGGCTGGCGGCCTTGCATGGCCACCTGCAACTCGGCCGCGCCGCACACGGCGGCATGCAGTTGACCGCGAGGTTGCCGGCATGAGCGCGCGCCGCATCGCATTGGCCGACGACCAGGGGCTGGTCCGCGCCGGATTGCGCGCGCTGTTGCAGCAACAGGGCGTGGAGGTGGTCTGCGAGGCCGACGACGGCCAGAGCCTGCTGGACGCGCTCGTCATCAACACGGTGGACGTGGTGCTCAGCGACATCCGCATGCCCGGCCTGGACGGCATCCAGGCGCTGCAGCAATTGCGCGACCGGGGCGACCGCACGCCGGTGCTGCTGCTCACCACCTTCGACGACAGCGACCTGCTGCTGCGGGCGACCGAAGCCGGCGCACAGGGTTTCCTGCTCAAGGACGCCGCCCCGGAAGACCTGCGCGAGGCGATCGAACGGGTGGCCAACGGCGAGACCCTGCTGCAGCCGGTCAGCACCGACCCGGTGCGCGCCCGCTACCAGTTCCGCGACCAGCAGCCCCCGCGCGAGACCTTCAGCGAGCGCGAGGTGGCGATCCTGCGCCTGCTCGCGGGTGGCTATTCCAACAAGGAGATCGCCCGCACCCTGTTCCTGGCCGAGGGCACGGTGAAGAACTACGTCTCCACCATCCTGGAAAAGCTCGGCACCCGCGACCGCACGCGCGCGGTGTTGAAGGCGATCACGTTGCGGGTGATTTGAGGGTTGGGGAATCGGGAATGGGGAATGGGGAATTGGGAATTGGGAATGGGGATTAGGGAGTGGTCAGAGCGGTGCTGGAGCGGGCGCTGGCAGGGTGAGACCGGCGTTGAAGTCGAACCGCAAATCGGAAGCCGGAAGCCGGGAGCCCCTCTCCCTTCGGGAGAGGGGTTGGGGTGAGGGTACGGGGCGAAGCCACACGTGGAATGAGATGACACGAGGCTTCGCCCGTACCCTCATCCGCCCCTGCGGGGCACCTTCTCCCGGTGGGAGAAGGAACTGCACGTGGTCAGCCGGCTGTGACCAGCCGGGATGGCTTGGCATCTGCCTCCTCGCCTCTAGTCCCCAAGATTCGCCTTCGTCGATGGTGGCGCTAGCCCATTCGCCTCGGCCAAAAGGCGGAGCTATACGAGACTGTCACCGTCGCACGCAATGGTCAGGTCAATGCTCAGACACACCGCCACCACTTTGCATCACGCTATCCCACCAGATTGCATAACGTTGTTTCATAAAGGATTTCACGGCTTCGGCAGAATCAGCCAACAACCGTAAGGTTGCCGTCAGGTCGCACCAGCGGCCAGGCGAGAAGGTCGTCTGGCGGCCACCAACGCCGCTCGGGGACGCGCCGTGCTCCGGTCTGCCGCGGAGTCCGTCATGCGCCTGGTCCGATACCTGTTCGTGTTGATCGTCGTGCTGTCCACCAGTGCCTGGGCGGCACCTACCCAGCCCGAATTGCCGGGCAGCTGGCCCCGGGCCGCGCTGTTGACCCAACCCGCCACGGCCGAGCGTGACCTGCGGGTGGCCGTGGATCGCTGTGATCTGGCAGTGCAGGGAGCCGCGGCCGGAGCATGCGATAGCGCGGCCGCCCACTCCAATCAGCGCGGTTGCGCACAGGGCCTGGCGTGTCGGCAAGGGGCAGGGCGTGGAGCTGGCCGTAACGACCGCGACCGCATGCCTAGCGTGCTGGCAACACGCAGCCAGATCAACGTGGCTTTCAGCAACCTGTCTGATCGGGGATGACGGCACGCAGCTGCCGAAGTCGAATGCGACAGTCGGAATGCGGCACCGCACTGACAGACGCACCGGCAAGCGCCCAACCTCGGCGGCGTGACTGTCTGGGCTGAGTGCCTGCCGTTATCCAGTCCGCTTGCGACTTGGCGGCCGGCGTCGTCGTGGGGCAAGGCCCAACTGCCTGGTCCAGCACGCTGACTGCCTGGCGGCGAACCGCCAGACAGATGCCGGCGTGGGATTATTGCGGTGAGATTTGCGGATCGTTGCCGACCTGCGGGTCGCAGCTGAACAAGAGTTTGCGCTTCTCGTCTTCGATGATCACGGTCAAGAAAATCAGCGTCGCCTTGTTATTGCGATTGACGACCGACACGCTGCGCCCATCGTCGGCGATCTTCGGCTCCTCGAGCTGGTCGTGCGCGTCCGAACTCAGCAGACTGCGAATGCGAAACTGATAGGGCACGTCTACATCGAAACGGTAGACCAAGGTCACATCTTGTTGCCCCTTGCCCACCAGCAGCAGGTCCGGCGAGAAGCTGTAGAAATACTCGCCTTTCCCGGTGTTGCCGCCAAAATCTACACGCGCCACGGTGAGAGTGATGATGATGCTCGCGTTCTCATTCGATTCCGTCATGACTTGTCCTGTTCCTTGAATAGCGGGGCATAGAGGGAGACGAATCCCGGGTGGCGGTAGCCCGCGTGATACAGCCATCCGAGCTGTTGCGTAACGGCGCTGCGCTGGCCCAGGTGCACCTGCGCGCGAATCCAGGGGTCGAGCAGGTTCTTGTCGCGGCTGTTGGCGATGTCCTTGCCCAGCACCGCCACCGCGCGTTGCCACGCCGCGCGTGCACCGGCGCTGTTGCCGGCAGCGGCCTGCTGTTCGCCGTGCCAGACCAGCGCCTGGGCCAGGGCCGACAGGCCGAGCAGATCGTCGGGCCTGGCGCGATGCAACGCATCCAGCTGCGCAACGATCGGTGCAAGGCTGTCGGCATTCGTGTCCGAGCGGGCGGTGTGCACCCGCTGCAAGCGCAGCGCGATGATGGCGTCCAGCCATTGCCATTCCGGCAACGGTTGCGCCTGTTTCAGCACATCGGCCATGGTCTGGCGGGCCCGGTCGAGGTGGCGCTCGGCCAGATCGGGATGCCCGTCCAGAGCGGCCATCCAGCCGACCTGTGCGTCGGCGTGCGCCAGATCGCGGCGCCAGGCGACATTGTCCGGTTGCAACGCTACCAGTGCCTGCAGCATGCGCACGCTGTCCTGCGCATCGGCCTGCGCCTGCACCAGATGGCCGCGCGCCAGTGCCAGGTTGGAGGTGCGGATCAGCGATCCGGCCAGACGCCGCCGCCAGGCATGCGCGTCGGGATCTTGTTCGACCAGTGCGCCCAGCATGGCGATCTGCTCGCGGTAGCCCTGCTCGGCGGGTGCCAGCAAACCCTGCATCTCCTGCGTCAGGCTGAGCCAGGACAAGCTGTCGACCAGTTCGTAACGCAGCGATGCGTTGTCTGGCGTGCGTGCCAGCAACTGGCGTTTGAGTGCGATCGAGCGCGCGAAGAAACCGATCGCGGCGTTGGTCTGGCCTTGCTCCTTGGCCAGCGTGCCAAGGTTGTTGAGTGCGTAGGACAGCTCCAGTTGCCAGCGCGGATCCTGCGGCGCGGTGCGCACCAGCCATTCGCAGGCCGCCAGATACTGCGACCAATACCGGTGCGCCAGCGGCAACTGCTTGCCTTTGTAGGCAAGGTCCCCCAGCCAATATGCGGTTTGCCCGGTTTCGGCGTGCGCCTCCAACGACGCGGGCGCACGCACACGCGCCTGCTCGGCCGTGGCAGCGGCACGCGTGAATGCCGCATGCGCTTCGTCCAATTTTCCCTGATTCATCAGCACTTCGCCGGTGGTGCGCAGGGCGCGTGCGTGGTTGATCAGATCGCCGGGCTGCATGCTCGCGTTGGGCAGGCCCTCCAGATAGTGCAGCGCGCGGCTGCCCACGCTGTCGAGCAGTTTGAGGTTGCCCACCGTGCGCAATTGCTCGGCCAGATCGCCCAGCATGTAGCTCACCAGTTGCTGGGCCTGGTCGCGGCGTTGTTCGGCCACTTGCTGCGCTTGCCGCGCTTGCCAGCCGAGCAGCATCGAGGCGCTTGCCAGCACCACCAACAACGTCGCCGCCACCGCATACATCCCGCGCCGTTGCCGCTGCGAGCGCTCGCAGGCATGCAGGAACGCGTGATCCACCGCGCCCAACTCCTGCGGCATGCGCCGCGCCGCCTCGCGTGCTTCGCTCAACGGGCGCCCGCTGTTGAGCAGATGATCGGTGCGCCGGCCTTCGGCGGCCCAGCGCTGTGCGGCCAGTTGCAGGCGTTTGTGGGCCTGCAGCAGGCGGCGGTTTTCGTGGATCCATTCGGCCGCGCGCGGCCATTGCCGCAGCAAGGCCTCGTGCGCAACCGCAAACCCCGGCTCGCCTGCGACCAGTTCGCTGACGAACAACCGCGCATGCACGAAGGCATCCACCAGCACGCGTGCGGCGCTGTTCTGGGGCAATGCCGACCACAACGCACGCCGCGCGGTCACCGCATCGCTGTCGGGATGGATCACGCTCAGCAACGTCAGCACCTCACCCAGCGCGGCCTGCGCGGTGGCCGGCAAGGCACGGAAGGTGTGTTCGGCATGGTGCGCCAACGCGCCTTCCAGCCCACCCAATGCGCGGTAGGCCGCAAAGGTCAGCAGCCCATCGTCGCTGCGTTGCGCGTGCAGTGCATGCAACAAGTGCTGCAGCAACGGCAAGGCATCGGGCTGGCGCGCGGTGGCGTCGCGCAGCACATCGTCCAGGCGGCTGGCGCTGTCGCGGTCTTCTTCGAAGCGCAGCCCGGCCATCGCCGCAGGCACGCGGATGATCTGGCCAATCTCGCCATCGCGTGGCGGTAATAAATCCACATGCCCGTCGCCACGTTTGAGCTCCACGATCTGCGGCAAAGCATCGATCAGGCGCGGATAGAAATCGCTGCGGGTGAGCATCAACACCGCCACCTGCGCGCTGCTGCACAACGATTGCAATGCGGCCGCCAAAGCGGCGCGGTCGGCATCGGTGATACCGGGGGTGGCCACCATAGCTTCGGCATGGTCGATCACCAACAGCAGATGGCGTTGGGTCTGCAGGCTGTCGCGCGCCGGGGCGCTCTGGCGCATCGCCTCGCCGATGGCCGCATGCAGTGGTGCAGGGCGTTGCAACCAATCGGGCAGCAGCGCCGTCTGCGCTGGCGAAAACACCGCGCGCTCGCCCGGCGCCCAGTCGCCGAGTGCGCGTGCCAGTGTGTCGAGGACATCGCCGCCGCGGCATTGCGCCAGGTTGCAATACGCCACCGCCACCGCTTCCAGACCATCCAGGCCGCCGGGCTGCGACAGCAATGGCACCACGCCCGCCCGCAACAACGAGGTCTTGCCGCAGCCGCTGGCACCGCTCACCAGCACCAGCCCGCGTTGGCTGTGCAATTGCGCGCGCAGCGCGCCCAGCACCTGCGCAATCGCATGGCTACGGCCGAAAAACACCGCGGCGTGCGCGGGGTCGAACGCCTGCAGCCCCACATACGGGTTGCCGTGTCCCCACACCTGCGTGCCGATCACCGCACCGCGGTAATCCTCGGGAAAGATCACCTTCGGCAGCAGCCGGTAACCGCGCTTGCGGATGGTTTCGATGTAGCGCGGTTGGCGGCTGTCGTCGCCGAGCTTGCGGCGCAGCTGGGCGATGGTCTTGTGCACCGGGTTGTCGCCGTAAAAGCTGCCGTGCCAGACCTCGATCAACAACTGCTCGGCGCTGATGACCTCGCCAGCGCGCTCGGCCAGCGCGATCAGCACTTCCATCATGCGCGGTTCCAGCGTGATGGTCTGGCCGTCGTCGATCAGCGCAAGCCGTTCCGGTTCGACCAGTAATGGTCCAAGCCGAAACCGTGGGACGGAGCTCAGCTGCGTGACGCGCTCGCTTCGTAGAGACATCGCTCGGATACCGGTCGCACAGCTGGAAGGGACCTCGACGATCGCCAACAGGCGCAGCCAGGCACGGCACGGCAGGCGCAAAAAATAGCACAGGCAGCCCGGCAGGAAATCGATGGTGATCGCTGTTCGTTCGCGGCCGTGCGCTGAAGATGCATGCGTTGCACGCCACACCGTGTGGCGATACCGGCGTCTTCACGCACATCCATACAGCAGCGTGTGTTGCGTATCAGGCTGTTTCGCGCGCAGCCCACCGATTAAGATGCCGCCAGCATCTTGCTGACGAGGAGTACACGTTGATCATCCATCCCAAAGTGCGCGGCTTCATCTGCACCACCACGCATCCGCTTGGCTGCGAGCGCAATGTGCTCGAGCAGATCGCCGCCACGCGCGCGCACGGCGTGCGTAGCGACGGCCCGAAGAAGGTGCTGGTGATCGGCGCGTCCAGCGGCTATGGCCTGGCTTCGCGCATCACCTCCGCTTTCGGATTCGGCGCCGACACGCTGGGCGTGTTCTTCGAAAAGCCCGGCACAGCCACCAAGGCCGGTACCGCCGGCTGGTACAACTCGGCCGCCTTCGACAAGCATGCCAAGGCCGCAGGTCTGTACAGCAAGTCGATCAATGGCGATGCGTTTTCCGATGCCGCGCGTGCGCAGGTGATCGAGCTGATCAAGACCGAGATGGGCGGCCAGGTCGACCTGGTGGTGTATTCGCTGGCCTCGCCGGTGCGCAAGCTGCCAGGCAGCGGCGAAGTGAAGCGCTCGGCGCTCAAGCCGATTGGGCAGACCTACACCGCCACCGCTATCGACACCAACAAGGACGCCATCATCCAGGCCTCGATCGAGCCGGCGACAGAGCAGGAGATCGAAGACACCATCACCGTGATGGGCGGGCAGGATTGGGAGCTGTGGATCGACGCGCTGGAAGGCGCCGGTGTGCTCGCCGATGGCGCGCGCAGCGTGGCCTTCAGCTATATCGGCACCGAGATCACCTGGCCGATCTACTGGCACGGCGCATTGGGCAAGGCCAAGGTGGATCTGGACCACACCGCGCAGCGCTTGAATGCGCGCCTGGGCAAGCACGGCGGCAGCGCCAATGTGGCGGTGCTCAAGTCGGTGGTGACCCAGGCCAGTGCGGCCATTCCGGTGATGCCGCTTTATATCTCCATGGTCTACAAGATCATGAAGGAAAAGGGCCTGCACGAAGGCACCATCGACCAGCTGGACCGCCTGTTCCGCGAGCGCCTGTATCGCGAAGACGGCCAGCCTGCCGAGGTGGACGACGAAAACCGCCTGCGCCTGGACGACTGGGAACTGCGCGACGACGTGCAGGACGCCTGCAAGGCGTTGTGGCCGCAGGTCACCACCGAGAACCTGTTCGCCCTCACCGATTATGCCGGCTACAAGCACGAGTTCCTCAAGCTGTTCGGCTTCGAGCGCAGCGACGTGGATTACGACGCCGAGGTGGAGACGGACGTGAGGTTCGATTGCATCGAGTTGGCTTGATCGCCGGGAGTCGGGAGTCGGGATTTGGGATTCGCAAGAGCGGTGGGCACCACTACCACTACCACTGAGCTTGGCGGGTCCGACTGCGTTGCCTCAGGGACAATCGCCTCCCGCCGGTTGTCTTCAGATTGATGTTACGAATCCCCACTCCCGAATCCCAAATCCCAGCCCCCAATGGACAAACTGATCGCTATCCTGGTGCTGGCCCTCTTGGTCAGCGTGACCTGTGCCGTGCTGCTGCGTTTCGTCAAGCTGCACTGGTCACTCAAGGCAATCTGCAATTTTGTGATCACCACCGCCGTCGTCTGTGCCGTGGTCATGCAGGACGGCTCGGCGCCAGACTTGCAGTTCGCACTGATGCTCACGCTGTTTTTCAGCGTACCGGCGTCGCTGTGCGTTGTGCTGCTGAGCGCAGCGCTGAAATGGATCATCAACAAACGCCGCGCACCTGCGCCCGCCTGAAACGCGTGAGCGCAGCGAGCAATACGTAGAAAGCATCTGCCCGCCGCCCGCGATCGCGCATCACATCGCACAATCGCGCGTCAGCTCTGAGCGCACCGCGCGCTGTTAGCAACAAACCTGGCTAGAGCGCTGAAAGCCAGCGCTCTTACATGCTCTTACGATTCCCCAATCCCGACTCCCCAATCCCAGCTTTTCACCGCCTCACATCAAACCGCGCATCGCCCACACAGGCCTGCACATCGGCCACCGAGAGTGGATTGAAATCGCCGGGAATCGAGTGTTTCAAACACCCCGCCGCCAGGCCGAAGCGCACCGTGTCCTCCAGCGACCAGCCTGCGATCAGGCCATGCAGCACGCCGGCCGCGAACGCGTCGCCGCCACCGATGCGGTCGATGATCGGTGTCAGTTCTTCGCTCGGCGCACGTGCCACTTCACCGCTGCGCGGCACCAGCATCGCGCCCAGGCTGTGGTGGTCCACGTTGTGCGCTACGCGCTGCGTGCAGGCCATCAACTGAAGTTGCGGGAACGCCGCGAAGGCCTGCTGCGCGGCGGCTTCCACGCGCGCTTCCAGCGTGTCCTGCGGGAACTCGCCACCGAGCACCACACCGATGTCGCGGTAGTCGGCAAACACCACATCCGCACAGTCGAACAGCTGGTGCAGGATGCCGCGTGCATCGCCCTGCCAGCGTTGCCATAACTTGGGCCGGTAGTTGCCGTCGAACGAGACCTTGACCCCGGCTGCACGTGCGGCGCGCGCGGCCGCCAGCGTCGCCTGCGCCACATCGGCGCCCAGCGCTGGGCTGACCCCGGACAGATGCAGCCACTGCACGCCCTCAAGCAGGCGCGGCCAGTCGTAGGCATCGGCCGGCGCCAATGCAAACGCCGAATCGGCGCGGTCGTAGACCACCTCGCTGGGGCGATGGATCGCACCGGTGGTCAAAAAGTACAGACCCATACGGCCGTCCACGCGCCGCACATGCCGCGTGTCCACGTCGTGCCGCCGTAGTTCGCCCAGCACTGCCGCACCCAGCGGGTTGTCCGCCACCGTGCTGACCATGGCCACCTCGTGGCCGAAATGCGCCAGCGACACGCCAACGTTGGCCTCCGCCCCACCGCAATGCACATCCAGCCGAGGCTGCTGCAGCAGCAGCTCGTGACCAGGCGCCCCCAGGCGCAACAACAACTCTCCAAAGCACAGGATGCGGGCACGACTCATGCGGCAATTACCTCGTCTGTGTAGTGCGTCACGGGGTGGGGAGACCGGGACGCGTCAGGATGACCATCGGTGTCATTCTAGCCGTCGCGATAGACGGCCAATCACAAGAATAATGCGACGTGTAGGGGCTGGTTGCACCCCTTTTGTGCAAATTAGGTGAGGTTTTCTGCTGCGCTGCAAGATGTTGAACGGCGATTCAGCTGGTAACGTCGTTTTGACCAGCGGTGTCATTACCGCCCACACCCCCGCTATTTCACGTTGTTCATGGACCCTTGGGAGGGGAGGACATGCAATTTCGGACCACCAACCGGAAGACACCGGTTACCTTGCTTGCACTGTCGATCGGCCTTGCGCTGAGCGGCCATGCGGCTGCACAGGACGCCGCCCAGGTACCCACCGAGCCAACGGTCGACCTCGACGCCGTCACCGTCACCGGCTATCGCGCCTCGGTGGAAAAGGCCCTGGACATCAAGCGCGGCGAAGCCGGCGTGGTCGATGCCATTGTCGCTGAGGACATTGGCAAGTTCCCCGACCTCAACCTGGCCGAATCGCTGCAGCGCATCCCCGGCGTGGTGATCACCCGCGATGCCGGCGAAGGCCGCAACATCTCCGTGCGCGGCTTAGGCCCTGACTTCACCCGCGTGCGCGTCAACGGCATGGAAGCGCTCACCACGGTGGGCGGTTCGGACCAGTCCGGCGGCTCCAACCGCGGCCGCGGCTTCGACTTCAACGTGTTCGCCTCGGACCTGTTCACCCAGTTGATCGTGCGCAAGACCGCGCAGGCCGATGTGGAAGAAGGCTCGCTGGGCGCCACCGTCGACCTGCGTACCGCGCGCCCGTTCGACTACGAAGGCCTCACCATCGCCGCCAGCGGCCAGGCCGCCTACAACGCGATGTCCGAGAAGGCCAACCCGCGCGTGGCCGGCCTGATCTCCAACACCTGGGCCGACAACACCTTCGGCGCGCTGGTGTCGGTGGCCTACACCGAGCGCGAGCTGCTGGAAGAAGGCAGCAACAGCGGTCGCTGGGCCAATGGCCCGAGCAACGGCAACTTCGCCGCCAGCCCGGCGTTCCCGCAGGCGCGCGATGCCAACGTGTTCCATCCGCGCTTCCCGCGCTACACCTTGATGGAGCACAAGCAGGAGCGCATCGGCGTGACCAGCTCGCTGCAATGGGCGCCGAGCGATTCCACCGAGTTCTCGCTGGACGGTCTGTATTCCAAGATCGACGCCAAGCGCAGCGAAAACTATATCGAGGCGATCTCCTTCAGCCGTGGCGCCGCGCAGGGCGGCAAGCCGCAGACCATCGTCAACGACGGCTTTATCGATCCGGCTACCGGTGCGATGTTGTACGGCAACTTCGACAACGTCGACGTGCGCTCGGAAAACCGTTACGACGAATGGAACACCGTCTTCAAGCAGCTCTCGTTGACCGGCGAGCATCGCTTCAGCGACGTGTTCAAGATCAGCGGCATGGTCGGCACCTCGAGCTCAAAGCACGAGAACCCGATCCAGACCACGGTGATCATGGACAAGCTCAACGTCGATGGGTACTCCTACGACTATCGCGGCAACAGCCGCAAGCCGGTGTTCAATTACGGCATCAACCCCACCGACCCCAATGGCTGGACCCTGGCCGAACTGCGCCTGCGTCCGCAACAGGTGCAAAACGACTTCGACACCGGCAGCCTGGATTTCGACTGGAGCGTGAGCCCCGGGTTCCGTCTGAAGGGTGGCGTGCTGGCCAAGAACTACACCTTCTCCACCAAGGAATTCCGCCGCGCTTCCGAAGTGGCGGTGCCCACCTTCGCCGATGGCACCCGCATCGTGCCGGCCGACCTGACCGAGCAAACCGGATTGAGCGCCATCAAGGGCTCGCCCAACACCTGGGTGGTGCCGAATCTGGATGCGGTGGCCGATGCGCTGGGCATCTATAGCGGCACCGGCACCTTTGCGCTGGCCGAGCGTGCGGTGAACACCCGCAGCGTCACCGAGCAGGATCGCGGCGCGTATCTGCAGGGCGATTTCTCCTTCGATATCGGCGCGATCCCGTTCTCGGGCAATCTGGGCGTGCGCTATGTGCGCACCAAGCAGGAGTCCACCGGCTTTGCCACCGTCGGCTCCGCACTCGTGCAGACCACCGCAGAGCGCGAGTACAACAACACGCTGCCATCGATGAACCTGGTGGCCGAAGTCAGCCCGGATTTTCTGGTGCGCTTCGGTGCGGCCAAGGTGATGTCGCGTCCGGGCCTGGGTAGCCTGACGCCGGGTGTCACGGTCAACGTCAGCGGCGGTGCGCGCACCGTGAGTGGCGGCAATCCGAATCTGGACCCGATTCTGGCCGACACCTACGACCTGGGCTTCGAGTGGTATTTCCAGGAAGGTGCATTGCTTGGCCTTGGGCTGTTCTACAAGGACATCGAAAGCTTCGTGCAGACCGCACGCGACGTGCGTCCGTATTCCTCCAGCGGCCTGCCGGTGAGCCTGCTCGACGGTACCGGCGCCGGCGTCAACGACGACTTCGTCTTCAGCGTGCCGCTGAATACGCCCGGTGGCGATCTCAAGGGTCTGGAAGCCAATTACACCCAGCCTTTCAGCTGGTTGCCGGGCGTCTGGAGCAATCTGGGTATCCAGCTCAACTACACCTACGTCGATTCGCAGATCCAGTATCTGACCACCAGCGGCGCGGCATCGCTGGAAACCGATCTCACCGGTCTATCGAAGAATGCGTACAACGCCACGCTGTTCTACGAAGGCGAAAAGTTCGCCGGACGCGTGTCGGCCACGCATCGCGACGATTATCTGACCCAGGTGCCGGCAACCGAAACCGGCTTCGACGTGCACGGGATGAAGGCCACCACGATGATCGACGCCTCGCTGCGCTACAAGTTCGACGACAAGATCGAGCTGAGCCTGGAAGGCATCAATCTGACCAACGAAGTGGCCGACGAATGGGTCGGTGCGGCCGCGCAGTTGCCGCTGCAATACAGCGAAACCGGCCGGCAGTTCCTGCTGGGCGTGCGCTACAAGTTCTAACCGCTGTCTACCCGCTGCGCACGCGCGCAGCGGGCCCTATTCCAACGCTTGATCGCCTTGTATGCGGTGCACTGGTGCACGCATGCAACGCGGTGGGCGTGATGTTTGAAAGCCTCCAGCAACTCTGTAGTGCGCGGTTGCGCAGCAGGCGTGTTGGTCGCTCATTGCGACGCCATGGCCTTGGGGGGCTGAGCGCGTCATTGCAGCCAGTGCCAGGGAGAGAGCCGCCTCATGCAAGCCCGTTCGTGTCGTCCTGCCCATGCGGCAGGCGCCTGCCTGTCCGCCGCGCGGTTGTCGGTGGCCATCGTCCTGGCCTTGCACGGTGCCGGCGCTGCCGCGCAAACCGTCGGCCCGCCGACCACACCTACCGATGCGGTGGATCTGGACCGTGTGCAGGTCAAGGCCACCTATCGCGAAAGCCTGCAGCAATCGCTGGACGCCAAGCGCTACAGCGTGGAGCAGGTGGATGCGATCTATGCCGAAGACATCGGCAAGTTTCCCGATCTGAATCTGGCCGAATCGATGCAACGCATCGCCGGTGTTTCCATCGACCGCGAAGGCGGCGAGGGCAAGCAGATCTCCGTGCGCGGCCTGGGTTCGGATTTCACCCGCGTGCGCATCAACGGGCTGGAAGCGCTGGCCACTGCCGGCAGCGGCAGCGATGGCGTCAACCGCAGCCGCGGCTTCGACTTCAATACCTTTGCCTCCGAACTCTTCAGCCGCGTCACCATCAGCAAGACCCAATCGGCGCAGATGGATGAAGGCTCATTGGGTGCCACCGTCGACCTACGCGGCTCGCGCCCGTTCGACTTCGACGGCTTCGAAGCGGCGGCCTCCACGCAATACGGCTACAACGATCTCTCGCGCGAAAAGGACCCGCGTTTTTCCGGCCTGATCAGCAACATCTGGGCCGATGGCCGCGTTGGCGCCTTGATGTCGGTGTCCTACAGCGAGCGCCACTTGCGCGAAGAAGGCTACAACCCGGTGCGCTGGGAGCACGGCAACTACCGCAACTCCAACCAGAGCACCGCCGCCAACAACGGCACCTACGGCTTCTGTTCGCCGGTGGGCTACAACCCGCAGACCCCGCGCAACCCGCTGGCCAACGAAACCCTGGCCGGCGTCGGCTCGCAGGCCAACCAGGACCGCAACAACGGCTGGGGCAGCTACGGCATCAGCGCCGCCAATTGCGGCACCGGCATCCCGCGCCCGGCCAACACGCCGGAGAACATCCAGGCCTACGAGACCGCCACCGACGCGTGGATTCCGCGTTACCCGCGCTATATCCGCACCGATCACGAGATCAAGCGCCTCGGCGTTACCGGCGCGCTGCAATTCAAGGTCAGCGACGACACCCTGCTGAACTTCGACATGCTGTATTCCAAGCTGGACAAGGACCAGCGCGAAGACTCGGTCGGTGCCAACCTGCACCGCACCGCCAACTTCGGCGGCAAGACCCAGATCGCCGTGCGCGAGGCGCAGGTGGACGACCAGAACCGCCTCACCTACGGCGTGTTCGACAACGTCGACTTCCGCACCGAATCCAGCAACATCGAAGAATCCACAGAGTTCAAGCAATTCAGTCTGGATCTGCAGCACCGCTTCAACGATCAGGTGCGCGTGAATGCATTGGTCGGCCACTCGACCTCGGACTACGAGCGCCCCGAGTTTTCGATGGTGAGTTTCGACAACACCAATCTCGATGGTTTTGTGCTCGACCGGCGCAACGGTGGCGACTACCCCAGCATGAGTTTCCCGTTCGATGCGGGTAACCCCAACAACTGGCAATGGCTGGGCTATGGCGCAGTGCCGGTCAACAGCAACGGCACCGCGCGCGGTACCAACATCAGCGAGGTGCGGCTCAACCCGCAGTCGGTGAACAACACCTTCGACACCGCCAAGGTGGATCTGGAATTCAACATCAGCCCCACCTTCACCTTCCGCACCGGGCTGACCTACAAGAACTACGACATGGACACGTCGGAGTCGCGCAACATCTCCTACGGGCGATTGGCGCAGGCATTGCCGGCCGGCGTGGGCGTGAATGAGCTGAGCACCAACCTGGATGGCTTCGGCCGCAGCTTGAACGGCAGCTTCCCCACCACCTGGGTGATTCCGGATTTTCAGAAAGTCGCCGACCTGCTCAACATCAATTGCAACTGCGATACCGGCGTGCCTGGTGGCGATTACCGCCTGGCCGATGTGGGCCACTTCGGCTCGTCCAACAACAATTTCGCGGTCAACGAAAAGAGCCTGGGCACCTACCTGCAGCTCGATTTCAACACGGATCTGTGGGGCCGCGCGCTGCGCGGCAACCTGGGCGTGCGCTATGTGCAGACGCAGATCGCCGCCAGCGGTTATGCGCCGTGCACGGCCACCGCAGCCGGCGCGATTTCGCCTGCGTGCGAGTCGTTCTTCGGCGTGGCCAGCGCCACCGCCGCAGCCGGCGAGCGCCTGCTGGTGCCCACCACGGTCAACCATAATTACCGCGACATCCTGCCCTCGTTGAATCTGTCCTGGGATGTCAGCGACGAGGTTGTACTGCGCTTCGGTGCGGCCAAGACCATGGCGCGCCCCACGCTGGCCTATCTGTCGCCCAGCGTCAGCGGCGGGCCCACCCAGTTCTTCGACGACGGGCGGTTTTTCTCGATCAACCTGGGCAACCCCAAGCTCGACCCGTTCCGCTCCACCAACTACGACCTCAGCGCCGAGTGGTATTTCCGCGAAGGCTCGCTGTTGTCGGCGGCGGTGTTCTACAAGGACATCGACAGCTACGTGCAGCGCACCCGCGTGCTCAGCACCTGGGAGGCGATGGGCTACTCGCTGGATCTGCTGCCCGCCGGCTTTACGCCGGACACCATCTTCAATGTGCAGAGCTACTTCAACACGCCCGGCGGCCCGCTCAAGGGCTTCGAGCTGACCTACCAGCAGGCCTTCGACTTTTTGCCCGGCTTCTGGCGCAATTTCGGCATCCAGCTCAACTACACCCAGGTCGATTCCAAGATCAATTACCTGTTCAGTACCGCAGGCAGCAGCAACACCAGCATCACCACCACCGCCACCGAGCGCGATCTGCTCAACCTCTCGCCGCAGTCCTACAACGCCACCGTCTATTACGACGACGGCCGCTTCAGTGCGCGCGTGTCCACCAGTTACCGCGACGGCTACATCAACAACATCCTCGCCCAGGAAGACGTCTACGACCTGGACGGCAGGCGCCTGGTCACGGCCGACGTGACCGGCAAATACAGCGTGGAAAACGTGGATTTCAACATGTCCTACAAGCTCAACGACCAGCTGTCGCTGACGTTTGAGGCCATCAATCTGCTCGACACCCCCGACCGCCGCTACGTCGATTCCACGCTGGAACTGCCCGACAAGTACACCGTCACCGGGCGCCAGTACTACATCGGCGCGCGCTACAAGTTCTGACAGGAGAACAGCAATGCAACCGCATCGCAGGATCGTGTTACGTACTCTCGCTGCCACCGCCTTGCTGGCGGGGCTGTCGCTCGGCAGCACCGCCGCCATCGCTGCCGACCCGGTCTACACCGTGGCCAAGCAGGGCAGCGCCGGCTACCGCACCGTACAGGCCGCCATCGACGCCGCCGTGCAGGGCGGCAAACGCGCGCAGATCAACATCGGCGCCGGCACCTACCAAGAACTGATCGTGGTGCCGTCCAACGCACCGGCGCTCAAGCTCACCGGTGCCGGCCCCACCCAGACCATCATCACCTACGACAACTACGCCTCGCGCATCAATCCGGCCACCGGCACCGAGTACGGCACCTCCGGCTCGTCCAGCGTCATCATCGCCGGCAACGACTTCACTGCGGAAAAACTCGCCTTCGGCAATCACGCCGGCCCGGTCGGGCAGGCGGTGGCGGTGCGTGTGGATGGCGACCGCGCCGCGTTCCGCAATGTGCGCTTCCTCGGTTATCAAGACACGCTGTATCTGCGCGGCGCCAAGCTGTCGTATTTCCTCGACTGCTATGTCGAAGGCACTGTGGACTTCGTGTTCGGCGCCGGCACCGCCTTGTTCGAAAACGTGCAACTGCACTCGCTGGGCGATGGCTATCTCACCGCCGCCTCCACCCCGCAGGAAAGCGCGCGCGGCTTCGTATTCCGCAATGCCCGCGTCACCGCTGCCAGCGGCGTCTCGCGCGTGCACCTGGGGCGCCCGTGGCGGCCGTATGCCAGCGTCAGCTTCATCAGCAGCCAGCTGGGCGCACACATCCTGCCCGAGGGCTGGAACAACTGGGGCAACGCCGCCAACGAGGCCACTGCCCGCTACAGCGAATACCAGAGCAGCGGCAACGGCGCCAACCCGTCGCGCCGCGTGAAGTGGTCGCGCCAGCTCACCGCTGCGCAGGCCGCCGCGCTGGACCGCAACACCATCCTGGGCAGCTGGAGGCCGTTCTGATGATCCGCTTATCGACAATCGCATTCACCACCGCGTTGCTGCTCGCACCGCTGTCGGCCATGGCCGACAAGATCGCCGACAACATGTTGCTGCTGCAGACCGCCTCCGGCGGTTGGTCCAAGCAATACAAGGGCGTCGCCGTCGACTACAACCGCACCTTTACCGCTGCCGAAATCGCCGAGCTGCAACAGCCGGGGCGCAAGGACGACGCCACCATCGACAACAAGGCGACCACGTACGAAATCACGTACCTGTCCACCGCCTTCAAGAATGAAAAGAACGCCAAGTACATCGCCGCCGCACGCCGTGGCGTGGACTACCTGCTCAAGGCGCAATACGCCAATGGCGGCTGGCCGCAGTTCTATCCGGACCTGTCGTCCTACCACCATCAGATCACCTACAACGACGATGCGATGGTACGCGTGCTCAACCTGCTGCAGGACATCGGCGAGGGCAAGGCCGACACCGGCGCGCAACTGCGCAGCAGCCACGGCGCACGCGCAGTGCAGGCGGTGGCCAAGGGTCTGGAATGCGTGCTTGCTACCCAGGTCAAGATCGGCGGCACGCTCACCATCTGGGGCGCGCAATACGACGAGGTCACGCTCAAGCCGGCCAAGGCGCGTGCGTATGAACTGGCCTCGTTGTCGTCCAGCGAGTCGGTGAGCATCGTGCGGTTTCTGATGCGCCAGCCCAACCCCTCGGCCAAGATCAAGACCGCGGTGCAAGCGGCCGGTGTCTGGTTCGACACCCATCGCATGCGCGATCTGGCCACCAAGAAAATCGACGACCCCACCCAGGAAACCGGCAAGGACGTGATCCTGGTTGCGCAACCGGGTGCATCGCTATGGGCACGCTTCTACGACCTGCAGAATCAACGCCCCTTGTATGCCAACCGCGACGGCAAGGCCTTGACCGACTACATGCAGGTGCCCAACGAGCGCCGCGTGGGCTACGCCTGGCATGGCACCTGGCCGGACAAGTTGTTGAAGGATGAGATCCCCAAGTGGAAGGCCGCAAACGGGCTGTAGTGGACGCAGCCATCGCACCACCGCACGCGGCGCATAGTGGCGCGCGCAGCACGCAGGCACCGCATGTACTCTCGTACGTGCCGGCCCGCTTGCTCGCTGCCCACCGTGCACCGCGTGCCGCGTTGCGGTGGCACGTTGCAGTGTCTGTCGCCCATGCGGTGCGGCAGTGGGTTTGAAACAGACGAGGTGCGTGTGCTGAAGGTTTGGATGGGTTTGTTGTGTCTGATCGCGCTGCCGGAGAGTGCGGCCACCCCCACGGCCCCGGAGTTGTTGTTCCGGGTCTCGGCCGATCGCAGCCTGGAGGCCGATGTGGCCCGCGGCGATCGCGTGCCCAACTTCCGCGACAAGATCGCGCTGGTGCCCACCGGCAAACGCGGCAACGCCATCGAATGGGCCGACGACGGCGTGCTGTCGTGGAATGCGCCCGGCAACCTCTACACCCAGCGCGGCACGCTGAGCTTTTTCTGGCGTTCGCGCTACCCGGTGGGCGAGGCGCCATTCGTGATCTTCCGCGTCGGCTACGCCGACCACACCAGCTGGGACATGGCCTGGCTGCGCATCGACTGGAACGGCCACGGCTTCGATGCCTTCGTCACCGACGCCAACCTCGCGCGCACCCGCGTCTCCTTCAAGCTCGACAAGAATCCGGCCGCCAGCGACTGGACCCATATCGCCTTCGCCTGGGATGAAACCCGCGGCGTGCGCCTGTACGTGGATGGCAAGGAGGCCGCACGCGTGGACTGCGGTGCGCCCTGCGCCAACGGCGGCGCGCTCGACTTCGACGCGGCACTCGACCAGTTCGGCCTGGCCGGCCGCGTGATGTCGCCGCACCAGGTGCAGAGCCGCTACAACTTCCTGCGCGGTAGCGACTTCGACGAGATCCGCATCTACGACCGCATGCTCGATACCAGCGGCGCTGCCGCACTGGCACGCCTGCAGGAGCCCACCAGCGCCGAAGCCGCGCCAACCGACAAGCAATACGCTGCCTTTTTGCATCGCTTTGGCTGGGACAACGGCCACGCACCGCCGCTGCTGAGCGCACCCATCACCCGCATCCGCAAGGTGGAATTCGCAGACGCACGCGACCTCAAGCAATGGATGTGGAAGGCCACCGACGGCATCGCCGAAACCACCTGGCCCGGCGTCTACAACCGCTCACGCCTGCCCGGGCGCGACGACTACTTCCAGCTGCCCGACTGGAACACCTATGTCGAAGGCGGCAAGGCGCTGGACCTCACCCTGCCGGACGAGCCGGTCAACCGCATCGAGCTACGTGGCGCCGCCTATGGCCAGGCCAGCTACACCACGCCCGCTGCCGCCGGTGCAAGCACCGCGCAGGCGCATCCGCTGTTCGACCGCAAGCAAGGCGTGGTGCGCAGCGTGGACCAGTTCCCCGAGCGCCGCGGCGGCATGCTGCGCTTTGCCAACACCGCGCAGGAAACCCCCATCCAGGAAATCTGGGCCTACAACGTGCAGCCGGGCGAGGTGCCCAAAGGCAGCGCGCAACTCAGCTACACCGTGCGCAGCGACATCCAGCCCGACTACGACAACCTCGCCCCCTTGCGCGATGTCATCGCCGGCCGCTACCCGCCGGGCGAGCGCCAGACCGTCATCGCCCTGCCCACCAAGGCACCCGCACGCAAGCGCCCCAGCGACAAGGCCGCAGCAAGCGCGCAGCAGCCCATCGTGCACATCCTGGTGCCATCCAGCCTGGGCAACCCGCCGCCAGACCAGGCGCTGATGCGCAGCTGGTCCTACGGCTGGGAGAACATGCACGACGGCCTCGATGGCATCGCCATCACCCTGCCCGCGCTCAACCTGCCGGCCACCCACAACGGCAGCATCCCGCTCAACATCCGCATCAAGGACCCCATCTGGCCCGCGCGCGACATGATCGATGTCTCGGTAGCGGTTACCCCTGGCCAGGCCCGCACGCTGTGGCTGGACCTGCGCGACAGAATCCTGAGCAACGACAGCCTGATGCTCAGCATCGCCGCCGCCGCGCCCGGCTTCAACGCCAACGCACTCGACGGCACCCAGCTGCAGCTGGTGTTCAAGCCGCGCGCCGAGGCCCTCAAAGAGCACGTGGCCGACCGCTTCAACCAGGTCAAGGACAACTGGGGCTTTTTGGTGGAAGAACACACCACCTCCAAGCGCCAGCTGCTCTACAAGCGCCTGGATGCCGACATCACCGACCTGCTGCGCGTCGACCCAGGCCACGCCCTCGGCCGCCAGTACTGGAACGACATCAGCTACGCCAACCAGGGCGAGTTGCCTGTCGAGATGCCCACCGTACCCAAGGGCGTGCCCGCCTGGGCGTTCTGGCAGCTGCAAGACCTCAGCGCCACTCGCCGCTACATCCGCTGGTGGATCGAGCAGCGCCAGGTGGCCTATGGCGATTTCGGCGGCGGCATCTCGGATGACTCGGACCTGGTGCAGCAATGGCCCGGCGTCGCGCTGATGGGCGTGGACCCGGACATGCTCAACGCCTCCATGCTGGCGCTGTCCGATGCCAACTACCGCAACGGCATGTTCACCAACGGCCTGTCCACCATCGAAACCGACGAGCTGCATTCCTACGAGGAGGGCATCAACCTCAACAGCGCCCTGCTGTATCTCAACTGGGGCGACCCGCGCACCGTCGAGCGCCTGATGGAAACGGTCAAGGCATTCGACACCATCATCCAGGTCAACCCGCAAGGCCACCTGCTGTTTGCCAGCAACTGGTTCGGCGGCCGCAAGGTCTACCGCGAGCCCAACTGGCAATGGCAAAAACCGTACTCCTTCCCCATCGTGCACCCGGCCATCCTGCTGGGCGGCTATAACGCCGACCCCAACAGCCGCCGCATCGTCACCGGCCTGGCAGACGGCTATCTCGCCCACGCCTACACCAACGCCAAGGGCAACTGGGCCCTGCCCAACGAGATCAACTGGCAAACTGGCAAAACCCGCGGCGGCGAGCTGTTCGAAGGCAGCGGCGGCGCCGACACCTTGCACACCTTCTGGGCTGCCTACCGCTTCACCGGCGATGCGCGTTATCTCAAGCCCATTGACTACCGCGTCGCCAACAGCGGCCCCAATGGCCTCTCGCTGCTCAACGAAAACTTCCTCGACGTCATGGGCAAGCGCAGCGACTGGAGCGGCAAGCTGTTAGATGCCGCAAACAAGGACGACGGCAGCGCTCCGGACTTCCCGCACCATGTGGCCTGGGAGCAAACCGGCAACCTCGAGTATCTCGCCGCCATTTACCGCAGCGAGGCAAGAGAGAAACTGCAGAACTTCTACATGAACACCGAAGGCCACTGGTGGAGCGACCGCGTGGAATCCCCCACGGTCAACCTGCAACGCGCACGCCTAGGCGGCGTGGCCCTCAAGCGCAATCAAACCTACCCCGGCCACACCGTGAGCTGGCGCTTCGCCGATCCAGAGGCCGCCACCCAAGTAGCCATCGCCATCCCCGCACCCCAGCAAGACCGCTTCACCGTCATCGCCTACAACACCTCCAGTAAACCTCAGCGCGCCAGCATGACCGGCTGGAACGTCGCCCCAGGCCAATGGCGCATCACCCAAGGCGTGAGCAAAGGCAATGACGGCAAGCTCGACAGCGCAGGCAAGACGCAAGAGTTCGCTTTTGAAAAGAGCGCTTCCATCGACATCGACTTCCCCGCAGGCCGCACCACCGTCCTGCTGCTCGAACGCATTGCAGCCACCACCCCAGTCGAACTGCGCCCGGACCTGGGCATTGGTCATGGCGATGTGCGGGTGACTGCCGATGCCATTGAGGTGACCGTCCATAGCCTTGGTCATGCGGATGCGCCGGCCGGGTTTGTGGTGTTGGAGGATGCGCGTGGGAAGGAGCTGGCGAGAGCGGCGTTTCCGGCACTCGCGGCACCACGCGATCTGCAGCCAATCACCACGCAAATACGCCTGCCGCTAACCAACGCAGCAAATCTAAAAACCGCGCATTTGCGTGTGGTTGCCGAAGGCAAGGTGCCGGAGATTACCGAACTCAACAATAATCTCGCTCTGCCCGCACCGGTTACGCCGGCAACCGCAAAAAACAGCCAATAACCCGAGACACCAAGCTCTTCTCCCGCGCGCGGGAGAAGGTGCCCGCAGGGCGGATGAGGGCAAACCCCATAAAGCCAGCGGTCAATCGCGCAAGCGCATTGACGCAATCCAAAAACTCGGCGAGGATCAAGGCGCGCAGTATTAATGCAGCCGCAAAGCCACACATTTCTTCAGGGGGAAGAAAAAAATGTTGAGCAAGGCATGGAGCATCGTGGCACTTAGCGTGGCCGCACTCGGTTTGTTTACCGCATCCGCGCAGGCGCGCGTCAGGGCCGCCGGATCGCACCACACCACCAGTCACGGCGGTCACTACAGCGCAGGCCACGGCGCCTCGCACAAGGGTGGCAGCTACCGCAGCACCAGTACCAACAACCATTATCGGCGTCACAAGTCCTAGCAGGCCTCAAGCCAACGCCACTCGGAAGGGCAGCGTAATGCAAGAACTAGGACGCGAAGAATGCGCTATCAAAAACTCCTGAAGCTGCTGGCCGGCCTTGCCGGTGTCATGCTCGCAGCGACAGGCACATTGCTGGTGGCGCTGGTTGCAGCAGGCCAGATACGTGCAGTTCCTATCGGCTACCATCTTGCTAGATTGAGGACGCAGTAACTGATTTACATGATTGGATCGGCCTCAACGTCGTGCAAGCCGCCATGCGCTTCAGCCGTGTCTGGTTTCCAGGCAGGCTGATGAATGACATCTGGTTAGGATGCTCAGATTAATTCAGTGCGCAAACTAGCAAGAGAGCAAGGGCTAGAAGATTAATTACCTACTTCCCTATTCGCTGTGTCGCCTAAGTGCTGATGCTTGCATGAAATTTTGAAGGCATACAGAAATACCTTCTGGAGAATCAAAGGATTTGTTCATGGCTCCTCATGTAAATGCAATGATTGCGTCAGTGGATCTAATATGTCCTCCCATCGCTAATAGTAGCGTCTCACACATATCAAAGAATAAGAATTTAGTAAAGATCCTTAGGTTGAGCGATTTCTACATGATCGGTGGGCGGGCAAAAGCTATTTTTTCTGATATACACGCGGATGATGAGGGTAAAATCCACTTTGAAATACAAGTTCAAGGCGGTGCAAGCGGTAAAGGATTTATTGATACTGGTCTGCTTCCCCCAGTCGCGGCTATTAATGAAGAAGTAGAGATCACGATAGGGGTCTCAGACACTTCGATCAGTTTCTACAAAAAAGAAAAGTACGGAATTAAAACCGTCGTCGCAAGCTTCCATCCGGAGGATTTACTTTGGCGTCGGGGCCGCGCAGAAGAATTCATTGGCGGGTTAGAAAACTATCTTGAACTAGCCAGTTATGACCTTTTATATGTAGGCAAGGCAACCGGAACGGATAGCTTCGATAGGTTATTAAAAAAAGGACACGACGCAAGGCAGAAGATTATTTCCGACGAGCCCCAGCGTTATCCAGGCGCGCACGTCAGTGATGAAATTTATTTTTTCTTATTTAAGGTGGAGCCCCTAATAATAAGAAGTTGGCGGCCCGAAGACGTGATTGAAGACAAGGACGTAATGATGTCCTATAGCAATTCGCGGTTGGTGTCTGACGCTGAGAAAGCTTTTGTTAGCCTCCTTAAGCCGAAATACAATAACGTGCTCTATAAAAATTATCCGAAGGGGAAAGACGGAATTTATAATGAAGGCTACACCGGTTATTCGTATTCATTATCTGATGGCTTGGTATTTCGGACTAATTTTGGTTCGATGAAGGGAGCCCGCGAGCGCCGAACCACAATGTCGAATGACGCTGACTTTATTTCAATAAAAGGAGACTCGGTGAAATTGCATATCGCAGGCGTTGACTATGAATTGGACGCATCATGCGCAGAGGACACTCCAGTATCCGGGCCGTTCGACGCATAGATTCTGGATTCGTAATGGCAACGTCCGCTATATGAGCAAGTTTTGGCGATGTTTCATGAGCTATCATGACATGGCTGGATATTAATTAACCTTGCCAATAAAAAACTTATTTGCGTATCTTTATAAAATTCTGTTGCTTGGGGGACTAATGGGTTTTTTTACCGAAGATGAGCTCGCCTCACTAGCTATCGTTAAGATGAACTTCCAGGTTGTAGGCGATGAAGATTTTACTTCACGAGATCGTATGCCTGAGGTTGAGCACGCTGAATTCTTTCTTGCGAGAATTTTGGCTGTTGATATAGCTCCAGTTTTCACGTTTGAAGAAGAAAGTACGACAAAGGCAACGCTTGAAGAGATGGCTTCACGATCCAAGCAATTTGCAACAGGCGCAACAGCGCTAGCGAAAGATTTTCATCGTCTTCATCGAGGCGGACAAACAGGCAAGGGTGCCTTTTTCTGCTTTGAGCTCGCCAGTGGGCGTGCTTCAACAAAGCTTTACGCAATGCTTAAGTATGACTACAGCGAGGTTTTGGCGCCTTCGGTGAAGCGGGCTGGTTCTCAAGATACGAGACAGTTGCGCCGTATTGTGGAGGCATTCGTTAAAGACAAGCGCGCGCTTCAAAAATCAGCAATTTTCAGAGTCGTTAATGATCAGGCGGAATTTTTAGTTGCTGCTAAAGATCGCGCTGCGAGATCACCTAACATAACAGGATTTTATTCCAATTTTCTTGGTGTCAAGCGTGAGCGTGATGATGTAGAGCTAAACAAAGCCGTATCCGATGCTGTTCTGGATCTTCTGAAGGCAGCTCCGGACAACACTTGGCCTGAAGGACGGGCAGTTGCGAGATCGACGGTCGTGGAAATACTCAGGCGCTCGGTTGAAATCAACGATGATACGATTATTAATGCAGTGTTCGTTGCTGCAGGGCGGCCTGACGATGAAGAGATTGCTGAAGATCTGAAGAACCTAACCATGGGGGTGCTGCGTAAGAAGAAGATTGCCGGCCTCGAATTCCCGCCTAATTTAAACGTATTGAAAGCAGCAGCAAAGCGTAAGATTCGTACTAAAGAAAAGATTAGCATCGAGTATCCGGAATCGTTGCAGGACGTACGTGTTACGACTGTCCGCAGGAGCGATGGTTCCGCAACCATAACTATCGTTACTGATAAAATTGAGAGTGAAGAAGTTGTCCCCGAGACCATTAGCGCACTTCGTCGATCGACTGACGGTTAAGCCAGAAATTAGCTTATCAGAAAGCACCGAAGCGTCCGTTACTATTAATGGAGCAAGCGCTGCCGATGCCGTAACGCTTGTTGCTTTGCTTGCATCTCTGAATTGGAACGTAAAAGTTGTAGATGATGCGGAATACGATGTGCCATTACATGCACTTCATGCTGGTGTAGAGCCGTATGCGATCACCTTTCAGAAGCCTTTATTTGATGATGGTATAGGCTTCGTAACTACGAAGGCATTCCACGATTGGCTTTTGATAAACCCAAAAGCTGAAGGCATAGTGCGTGTCGCTAGTTCAACCGTATGTTTTTGTACTATGGGTTTTGTCGTATGTTCTTGGGATGAAGTAGGCTCAAGTAAAGTGAGAGCAGGGGTCAAGTCACCTAGAGATTTAGTAAGGTCAATTGGTACTGTTAATCCACTGCCACAAGATATACGTCCTTTTCTGTTAACAGACAGCAAAAATTTGCCTTGGGGAGACTTAGCTTTTGATGCTTGGATGTCGGCGGCTTGTCGAGCTACGTCTTACTCGGTGGCAGCAGAGGTCGAAGTTTCTAAAGTTACTTTTACTGGTCCGCCAAGACTAGATCTAGATCTAAATGAAGGTCGATTTCTAGATGATCTTGGAAGCGTTGGTTTTCTTGCTCTACAGGCTGCAGCGCTTTGGATCTACGAGCTTGATCGAGAGTCAGAAGTTCGGCATAGAATTTTTACGCACGAATTTGCGAGGATAGCTGAACGAGGACGTGGCCTAGCTAGAGCCCTAGCAGAATCATGTGCTCTTGCTTTAGATGGAGCAAGAATTACATACCAATATGGACTTCACGAGCAAAGCAAAGACGCCATAAAGGGTCTTGGGGAGCTCCGTAAATCGGTTGTAGAGGATACTGCTAAAACTACTGAGGCCGCTCGCCAGCTTGCATTAAGCACAGCTGGAGCTCTATTTTATAGTCTAGGCCTCATAGCTGGAAAAATAACAACATCTATTTCACCATTGCTTTTCGATGCAATGGGAATTCTCGGGGTCCTATATTTGGGTTCAATTATCGGAATAAATTTTCGATTTTTATCGCAGCAAAGGATGCTCAGAGATACCTGGCGCAGAAAGCTATATCGATATCTGACCGATTCCGAATATGAGGATTTAGTTAGTATTCCGGTAAGGTCAGCAGAGTTATCTTTATGCGCCGCGCTTTTTGCTTCATCATTTCTTGGGTTGGTAATGTTTATTTGCGTAATTTTTAATAATCATTATAATTTTTTTCAAGTAATGGGATAAGCTGCCACTGATTTATTGGAAATATTAGCCAAGGGTAAATGGGGCCAGATTTATTTTTTAAGCAGATGGGAGTTTTTACCGTCGCTAGGGCCTAAACGAACAGCCGCCGAGAAATAAGTTGCTGGAGTGTTCTTATACTTCGTCCATGTCTATGGGACTGCCAGTGGATAGCAACTCATAGCTTGAATCTTAATGGTTGACATCCCGACCAATCCGCAGCAATCTCTAACACAAGGAGGGAAGGACGGGGACGGTTTTATTTAAGTAATAAAAATTTCCACGGTTTCATTAATTCAAGCGGAATTTGCTTCGCAACTTGGTTTAATTCAAGGGTGAGCCGTGCGTATCTCTCTGGAGGTTCCAATGATTATCACACAGAAAAATTTTCAGGCCGCGCTAGACTATCTTGTGTCAATTGAGCCCGATCCAAATGCGATTCAAAGCATTGCTCAGTATGACTCATTGATGGCAATCCACAAATCCGGAATTGACGCAGCCAACTCAACAATTCGTGACTACGGAATGCAAATCGCACCGAAAGGGCTGCCCTTTATGCAGGGCGAGCTTCAGTTTGTCCTCAGTCAACAGAATGAACCACTTGCAATTAGCGTTATCAGAGCCGCTGTTAACCGAGACTGGGACGGTTGTGGCGCATGGCGGCAGTAGGAATCGAACGATGGTGTCCAGAAATAGGGTTAGGTTCACTTGTTGAGATAAATCGGCTTGATGAGGCTCATGGATATCTTCCACACTCAACACGGACAGGTCGGCACTCTCAGATCCTTGTCAGCGCTCTGCCGCTCAGCAGTTGACATCCCAACAAACCCGCAGCAATCTCTACCACAAGGAGCGTAGAAACTCCTCAGAGAGCGGTACCCACCTCCGTCAAACCGGTGGGTTTTTTGTGCCTGCAGATTCTGCGGGTGCAACCGACGCGATGCCTGCGTCGGGAGGGCGGCTAATACAACACCCTTCGGGGAAATACGCCCGCCGGCTCTCTGCGGTTTCTAACCTCCCGACATCCCGTCGCCACCCGGCGGCGGGGCCTGTTCGTCAAGGAGGGCTTTGCCATGCGTCGACCCACGTCCCGTCCCACATCAGCACGCAAGCGCGCCACCGAGCTGCCGCCCACCGAGATCGGCTGGCACTCGCTCGACCCCACGCTCAAGCCGCGGCCCTACCTCGAGCGCACGCCCATCCCCCAACCCCGCACCGAAGCCCGCCCCCCACGCCCCGGCCACCCGCGTGCCCCGCACCACTGCACCGTCGGCTACGGCTACTACCCCGCCAGCGATCAACGCATCCCCACGCTACGCCTACGCGGCCGCTGGCTGGAACAACTGGGCTTCACCATCGGCAGCAAGCTCCACATCCGCCTGCGCGATGGCGAGCTGGTTGTCAGCGTCGCACCTACGGACTAACCAGGTGCGCCACGCACGCGCAGCACGCACCCGCACGCCCCGCGCCGAGCGCAGCACGCCAATCGCCACACCGTACGCGCTCCCCGCTCACCGCGCAGAGGAGGGACACAGATGGAGCACCCCGCCGTCGTCTTGCATCTCACGCTGGACCAACGCGACCAGCTCGACCGCCTGCTACGCACCCTCATCGCTCATGGCGACGTGATCGCCATGAGCAAACCGGAGTGCCTGGAGGCGCAGACCCTGCCCACGCTCGGGCAAGCCATCTTCGATGCCGCCCACGCCGTGCGCGAAATCTTTGACCGTCGCATGGAGCACAGCTGCGGCGACCCATAGAAGCACCTGGCAATAATCGGCGAGCCCGAAATCGGATCTTGATAAGGCCGTGGCCGTGCTGCGGGTCGGGTATTGGCTACAGAGGCGTGGAGCGATTGACGGCCGTCAATCAGTCGGTGAGGATCATGCATGCCGCACTGCTGCGGTCCACTCGTAGTCAGGGCGATGAAAAGGTCAGTTAGCCGATTGGATAAGGCGTCAAAGGTCTTTGCATGTTGCTGCGCGCTTCTCACTGCCGCGTTCACGGCTACGACCATTGAATGGCGCGTATTTGCTGGTACAGACAACTGGTGGGCTGCACTTGCTGCATTTGTGACTACCGCGTTGATTGGAGCAGCTCCATACGCCATCTATCTGGTATTCGTACCGGCATCGAAGGCGGGTCCGACGCTGAGGATGATCGTGTTGTGTTTTCTTGTCACTCTTTCAGTCGTACCAAACGTGTGGTGGGCTGTAACAGATGTCCGCACCGGCGGTTGGAATTTTTTCATCGTTCCGACATTTCAGGTGTTCTATCTTCTCGTGATAGTGCCTTTTGTTATTGTGCTGATGCACGCTCTTCGTCGGATACGGCAGCGTGCGCATGACGCCTAATTCTTCACCCGAGCCGACGACGCCGAGCAAAACCATCTTCAATGCCCATGCGGTGCACGATACCGCGGAGCAGTGAGCGGTGTAGGGCGGCAAGCCGCAGTATCGCAGTTGATGCCGCGTCGCGATTCCGTTTAATTCAGGCATCAGGGCTAAAGATATGACTCCACACAGCTTTGTTAATGCGCTAAAGACTGAATGTGCGGATGTCGCCGTTCATGATTGCTTGGAACTTCTCAAAGCCCCGCCGGGGCGCAGGCCCTCTCAATCTCTCGTTATTTTGTCAGTTTGGTATCGTGGTCTTGATTCTGCCGACCAAGCTAACGTTGCCGCTGCATTACGAATGGCGGCTGATGCAACACTGTTCGGGGTCTTATGCGTTATCGACGGCGTTCGCACTATCGAAGACCAGCAAACCAAGTCTGAGTTCAGGCTGACAGCCACATGCAATGGTTCAACATCAATTATCTCGCCTGGGCCGGAAGACCTTCATGATCTTCTCCAGACTGATTCTCTGTAAAAATCGAGGTGTGAAGCGCAGACGCAGCACACACGCGCTGTATCTGGCGTAATGCGCTAAAGGTGAGTGCGAGCTGCAACCTCACACAATGCGATGAGGCGGGGTGATCGATGGCTCTTGCTGCTGATCGTGCTGTTGCGCTTGTTGTTGTTGCCGCTGCGTCTCGCCAAGAGCCTGCAACTGGCTCAGTGACTGCTCCACCGGTTGTGCGATGGCGTCGCCTGTCTTCATGTGCGCCATCAAGTGAGCAGGGTTGTCCAACGCCCCTTGAACAACAAACACGTTCTCCCCTTGCCGCACAGAATCTGTCGCTGCACTCAGTACGATGTGGTCGATCCTTGAGAGCCGTAAGAACGGGGTCAGGTTCATTTCTTCGAGAAAAAATTCCGAGAAACGCGGTTGGGTTCACTTCTTGAGACATGTGGGCCAGATAAGGGCTAGGAGATATGTTTCGCTTGCCGCATTGGCAGGGCGGCACACTTATCAGTGCTCTACCACTCCAAGCAGTTGACGTCCCAACAAACCCGCAGCAATCTCTACCACAAGGAGCGTAGAAACAAGAACGGGGTCAGGTTCACTTATAAGCCAGCCTGACCCCTTCGTTCCATGCCCGCGAATGGATTTTTTAGCCGCGCCGAGCCCGCAGCCTGGGTCGTCTCAATGCAAGGACTAAGTGATTGATATGGGTGTAGACCTTAAAAATAAAGCTGGCACGGAATTCTATTTCTCAACAATAGGATGGTCTTTTTACTTGAACTTGGCATCGGTTTATGGATGGAAGCCAGAAGGGACATCGCCCCCCATTGACTGGATCGATAGAGAACCTTGGGGGGCACATTATGATTGGAACGCGGGGCAATCTGTCGCTGACTCAGACGCAAGGGAGTTGGCTGCTGCGCTGGGACGCTACTTAGCGGACCCACATGGGAGTGAGCGAGCGTTGAGAATTGCGAAAAAATTTGAGGAAGCAGGTATTTCTGTAACCGCCCCTAGCTCTGACGATGAATTTATAGGGGGTTTTATTGATTTCGCCAGGAGCGGAACCTTTGAGATTTGGTAAATGAGAAGAACGGGGTCAGGTGCACTTAAACAGCAGCCTTAGTCGTTGCTTGTTCAGAAGTGAGGGCCGGCGAAAGAACGGGGTCAGGTGCAATTAATAAGTCAACCTGACCCATTTTCTCGTAGTTTCATAGAGCGATTTACGATTGAGGTGTAGATGGACGCAGCACTACTAAACCGGCAACTGGACACGAAACTGGCCGCCGATGGCGTGGTTTCGCGTGAGCTATACCTCCGGCTTGCCGAAGCTCATGGCTATGGAGCTGCAAGCACTATCGGTTGGGTAGAGGCAAGGTTGCGCGTTTTGGCCAAGCGGGTTGAGTCAAGCGCACCTTTAACTCTCTACACACCGCACGGCACCCAACTGATGCTGTGCCAGTCCCTGGTAGAGCTGCAAGCTTGGGCTTCCGAAAATTTCCCGGATGCGAGACTGGAAGTTACGTAGCTCGTCAATTATTCCCTCTAGATTAGGAGGTCAGAGTCAGTTTCATGCCTGATCTAAAACGGCGGTGACCTTGTCAGCTTTTGATCAGCGCTTTGCCACTCAAAGCAGTTGACATCCGAACAAGGCCGCAGCAATCTCTACCACAAGGAGCGTAGAAACTCCTCACGTAGCGGTACCCACCTCCGTCAAACCGGTGGGTTTTTTGTGCCTGCAGCATCTTGCGGGTGCAACCGACGCAATGCCTGCGTCGGGAGGGCGGCTAATACAACACCCCTCGGGGAAATACGCCCGCCGGCTACGTGCGGTTTCTAACCTCCCGACATCCCGTCGCCACCCGGCGGCGGGGCCTGTTCGTCAAGGAGGGCTTTGCCATGCGTCGATCCACGTCCCGTCCCACATCCCCACGCAAGCGCGCCACGGAGCTGCCGCCCACCGAGATCGGCTGGCACTCGCTCGACCCCTCGATCACGCCACGGCCCTACGTCGAGCGCACCCCCATCCCCGAGCCCCGCCCCGACCCCAACAAGCCGCGCCGCCCAGGCCACCCGCGTGCCCCGCAACACTGCACCGTCGGCTACGGCTACTACCCCGACAGCCACCAACGCATCCCCACCCTGCGCCTATGCGGCCGCTGGCTGGAACAACTGGGCTTCACTATCGGCAGCAAGCTCCACATCCGCCTACGCAACGGCGAGCTGGTCGTCACCGTGGCGGATGATGGCGAGAAGGCGACAGATAAGGCAGCCAACAATTGACGGTAGGCACCGACTCGACGAGCATCATGCTGACGCCGGCCGCGCACCAGCACGCGTAGCGCTGTGCTGGTCGCTCCCTGGCGATCCGAGCGTCTTGGTGATGCATGAGGGATTTCGCCGATAAGGAAGATATCCAAGAGCTTTGGAATACGGCACATAATGTTAGCCGTCGGTGCTAGCAGGGCTGCTTTGCCGGTAAGCAGATCAGAGAAGTTAGAAAATTTGATAGGAATGGAAACCATGAGCTCGGAAATTTACCAAAAGACAAACGCGGTACGTGACGAGTTGTTTGAATCTCTGGGAAAGGTCGATCCTGATGTGATCGCGCATGCTATAAACCCGGCCTTTATGGGTGGGCCCAGTTGGCCTGCGCTGAGGCAGGCATTCAGCGTCATTCGCACAAGGGACAGCATTAGGGTGGCAAGCAACGGTCTTTCAGACCCGTTCGATGATGTTGAAGAGCCGAACAACGGCTATAGGTTGGAAATCATCGCGGAGACAAAAGAGAAGTTGACTGGCGACATTGCAGGGTCATGGCTTTTCAAGTTGGTCTACGCACTCTCTCAGCAAGCCGCATGCAGCGGGCAGATGGCCGACTTTATCGAAAGACACGGCGTCATCACGATGGAGCTTTTCGCTCAAGATTGCGGCTTGGAGGACTTCCAGAACGAACACGGCATGGTGGGCGTCATGATTGGGGTTGAGCACCCTGAGCTCCCGAAGAAGATCCAATTTCCCGCGGAGGACGTGTTCCTGGCAGCTGTGCAGATCTTGAAGCCTGACGAACTGGCCTACGTCGCCGAGAAGCGTGCAGAAGGACGAAACCATTTACACAGCCTGATGAAGTCGTCGGGTCAGTACCATTTCGTCAGCCCCGGCCGTGGGTCATTGCTGGAACATGGCGCAAAACCCACCAATAAGGCTTGGTGGAACTACTTTGGGAAGGCTTAGCTGTTACCGCGTAGAGCAGCAACGTTGTTCGTTGGCCTGAGCACCGTTCTTGCATAGGGGCGTATTATAGAGAATGGGGTCGGTTTCACTTAAGAACTCAACTTTGACCCGTCTTCCGGGACATGCATCCGCACGACACAAGCCAGTCCCACCCAGAGGTGTTGACCTAAAGAACGTCGGTCAGAGGTGCCTTCATCACTTGGCCAAACTTCCGTCTAGATGTACTTCTTGAGGCTTACCCTCCTGAAGTCGCTGAGAATTGGCGACGTCGGTTGTCACTCTTGGGGCCATCACCTATTATTGCCACTTGTGCTGACAAGGATTGTCGTATGCGACACGTGTGTATCCCGTTTTTCGCGCTGCCTCTCTCAGGGATGATGAAGAGCATTGCCCATGCGGCCAGCATGCGCCGGGAGGAGATTGATCGCACCAGATCCGCCCGATGGGCGGCCGGACGGATGTTGCCGTTTGCAGCATTTGACTCGATTGAATTGATTGACTTCTTGCAAGGACGCGCAATGACCACCCCGTACCGTAGCCAGAAAGAGACTGGCTCCAAGCGCTTTGCGCTTCTCATGGCGATGCTCTGCCTTTTTTTGGTTTCCCCGCTGGTCTCTGCTCAAGAAAAGAAACAGCAATTTCTTGTGCGCGATGCGGAAGGAGTGTCGCACGGCGTCTACGACATTCAAGCGCAAGCGGAAGCGGCGATCAAGACAATTCCTGGTCCGCAGTACGCGCCGGATGCCTACCGGGATGTCGATACAATCAAGAGTGCGGCGATTCGTGAGGATGGTACGGCACTCATTACCTACTGGATGGGACGCGCAAAAGCAAAAGACGAGGAATGGATATACACCTCGGGTAATGTGCAAGACATACCAACTGAACAAGAGGCTTTTGCCCTGCTTGAACAAAGATCAATGCAAGACGCGCCTCAATGTGGATTGCCATCAATCGTCCCCAAGAATCAATGGGGAGATATCGCCTCAGGTCCTTATCCTGAATATGATATTGGACTCGAAATTCAAGCAAGGCATTACACCGTATATGAATTTTCTGATGACTGTAACGATACCTACGCCCACGGCGATGCGATAAGTCGCAAAAGGCGTATTGAGTGCCCGAAGCAATACACCTCCTGGCACATCAGCGACCAAGGCTGCACGAACAAGGAAATCTTCGCGACCATCGAAGTCACAACCTTGCAATGCGAGGGTCAGCCAGGCAGCAGCCAGAACAGCAGCGGTAACTCCGGCATGGTCGGCAATCCCTGCGACGTCAAGACCGGCGAGAAATTCCAGGCTGAGCGCGATTTCGATTTAGGCTGGCTGGCCCTGACGCGTTACTACCATTCGGGCATTGCACTGAACACTGGAGGGTTCGGGCCAGGCTGGACCTTCTCGCACAGCCTGCGTTTGACGGTCCAGGGCGACGCGCTGGGCCTGGTAGAGGGCAGCGGTTACGCCGTGCCGTTCCGCAAAGTGGGCTCGGACTATCGCGCGGCCAATGCCTCCGGCGAGCGTATCGCCGCCAATGGCGATCAATGGGTACTGTATCGCCAGGACGCGATCTACACCTTCGACGCCCAGGGCAAGCTGATCTCGCGCATGGCAGAGGACGGCAGTGGGCTGGTGTATGCCTACAACGCACGTGGACGGCTGCAGAGCATCGCCTCGCTGCAGGGCCGCTCCATTGAGCTCGTGTACGCCGACGACAGCGACGACGCGCTGATCACTGGCGTCGTCTCCGGTGGCGTACAGCTCGCCAGCTACGGCTACGATCAACAGCGCTTGGTCACCGTGACCTATGCCGATGGCAATGGCCGGACCTATCACTACGAGGACACGCGCTTTCCCCGGCACCTGACCGGCGTTACCACGGAAGACGGCCAGCGCTTCAGCACCTTCGCCTATGACGATACTGGCCGCGCAATCTCCAGCCAGCATGCCGGCGGCATTGATGGCGTCACGCTCGCGTATTCGTCCACCGGCACCGCCGTCACCGATGCCCTGGGCAATACGGTTGATTACACGATGACCACCGCGGGCGGCGAATCTCCTAAGGTCGCATCCGTGGCAAGAAGCGACGGCACGGTGAGCTACGCCTATTACGATCAGGCGACCGACTATCGCAGGAGGCTCAGCGCTGTGACCGACAGGCTCGGGGTGCAGACCAAGCATAGCTATTCGGAGCTGACCGAAAATGGCGTGGATATCAATGTCCACACCGTCCAGGAAGCGTTTGGACTTCAGCAAGAGCGTACGACCACGACCCGGACGACCGACGGCTCCAACCGGATGCTTTCGGTCCAAAGCACTGGACGCACCATTTCCTACACCCGCAACGATCGGCTACAGCCCATTCAAGTGTCGACAATTGGTGCAACGTCCAGCGAGAGGCGCAACGTGGCTTACAGCTACTGCGAGGCATCCGATGTCGCCGCAGCAGATGGCACCTGCCCGGTCCTGGGCTATCTGAAGTCCATCGACGGCCCGCGCACGGATATCGACGACCGTACGACCTACAACTATTACTCCATCGATGCCGCCGGGTGCCAGGCCGGCACCGGACCGTGCCCATACCGCAAGGGCGACCTCAAGCAAACCATCAACGCCCGCGGCCAGATCCGCGAGAATCTGAGCTATGACGCAGCAGGCCGCGTTCTTTCTGCCGTTGACGAAAATGGGGTGCTGACTGATTACAGCTACCACCCGCGTGGTTGGTTGGCATCGACCACGGTGCATGGCGCGACTTCCGCGCAGAATCGCATCACCACGTTCGAGTATTGGCCCACCGGCTTGGTCAAGCGCATCACCCAGCCCGATGGCAGCTACGCTACGTTTGTCTACGACCAAGCCCAACGTCTCACCGATGTCACCGACACGCTGGGCAATACCCTTCATTACGTGCTTGATAAGGCTGGCAATCGTCTGGAGGAGCAGACTAAGGACGCGCAAGGCGCGCTCAAGCGCAGCTTGAGTCGTATCTACAATCAATTGGGCCAATTGGAAACGCAGGCGGACGCGGCTGCAAACCCGACCGACTACGCCTACGATGCAAACGGCAACCTACGCTTGATCACCGACGCATTCGGCCGTAGCACCCTGCAAGAGCACGACCCACTTGGCCGGCTTGCGCGCACGTTGCAGGATGTCGATGGCATCAAGGCCGAAACCAATGTGGGTTACGACACGCAGGATCGCCCGCTGCAGGTCAAGGACCCCAAACGTCTGGACACGCGCTACACGTACAACGGGTTCGGCGACGTCCTGAAACTGACCAGCCCGGATACCGGCGTCACCAGCTACACCTACGACAGCGCCGGTAACCGCGCCACGCAGACCGATGCGCGCGGCGTCATCTCCACCTATGGCTACGACGCGCTCAACCGCGTCTTGAGCATCAGCTACCCAACCGCCGCCTTCAATGTCAGCTATACCTATGACGTCACGCAGAACGTGTGCGCCAGCGGTGAGACGTTCACAGTCGGGCGCCTGGCCAAGCTCCAGGATGGCAGCGGTACCACCCAATACTGCTACAACCGCTTCGGCGAGGTGGTGCGCAAGGTGCAGACGGTCAATGGCAAGACGTTGGTGCTGCGCTACGACTACACAATCGGCGGCCGCCTGCGGTCGATGGTCTACCCGGATGGTACTGCTGTCGATTACGTCCGCAACGCACAAGGGCAGACGACCGAGGTTGGGGTGACCGCACCGGGCGGCAGCCGCCAGCGTCTGCTGAGCGGAGCGACCTACTATCCGTTCGGCCCATCTGCCGGTTGGACCTACGGCAACGGCCGCAAGCTGGCGCGCATGTACGATCAGGATTACCGCCCAAAGAGCATCCAGGACACTCGCAACGGAGGGCTGGAAATCGGCTTCGGCTTCGATTCCGTTGGCGACCTCATTGCCCTGACCCCGGCCGGCAATCCAACACCAGAGCTTCGTCTGAACTACGACGCACTCGGCCGACTCACTGCGCTCAAGGATGGCACTACCGAGACGGTGATCGATGGCTATAGCTACGATGGCACCGGCAATCGCCTGAGTGCCAAGGTCGGCGGTGCTACCCAGGCCTACACCTACCCGGCCACCAACCATCGTCTGAGTGCGGTGGCAGGCGTGGCGCGCACCTACGACAAGATGGGCAACACCCTCACCATCGGCGGCAAAGCGCGCGAATACCTGTACGACACCACCGGTCGCATGACCCAGGTCAAGCGCGCAGGCGCCGCGGTCATGAATTACCGCTACAACGGCCGAGGCGAGCAGGTACGCCGCTATCTGGGCACTACCAACACCTATACGCTTTACGACGAGGCCGGCCACTGGCTCGGTGACTACGACACCAACGGCGCACCCAAGCAACAAGCGATCTGGCTGGACGACCTGCCGGTTGGTCTGCTGGCCAATGGCGGTCAACTGCACTACATCGAACCCGACCACCTCGGCAGCCCGCGTGTGGTCGTGGATGCTGCCCGCGACGTTGCCGTATGGAGCTGGAGCCTGAAAGGCGAAGCCTTCGGCAACACCGCGCCCAACCAGGATCCGGATGGGGATGGCACCGCGTTGGTGTTAGATATGCGCTTTCCCGGGCAGCGTTTTGATGCGGCAAGCGGGTTCAATCAGAACTACTTCCGCGATTACGATGCGGCCACTGGTCGGTATGGGCAAAGTGATCCGACTGGTATAGCGGCAGACATAAGTACCTATTCGTATGTCTCTGCAAATCCTTACGAAATGCTTGATTTACTAGGTCTGGAGTCAGTTGGCTCCTTCAATAATGGAGGGCACAGGCTCTCTTGGGAGAATGGCGTCAACCTCAGAGGGCCAGATTTTGTAAAAGTGTCTTTTAATTACGGTGTTGGCGCCATCTCTTTTGCGCGAGGAAGGAATGGCCGGGTATATATGAGTAAAGGACTAGCAAAAATATATCCGCATCCAATAGCCGCAGGTGTTTCTGCTAGCATCGGATGGGTTAACGAGTGTGAAGAACGTCCGAGCGACGCTACGCTAAATAATCTTTTTACTGGCCCAGGATTAGCTACATTTGGGGCGTACGGGCCATTCGGCGGAGCATATAGCTATTCGCCAGGAGCCGGCTCTACTACAGAAATTGGAGCAGGTCTCGGGGTTTCTATAACTAAAGGTAGTGGCACCGGAGGCTTTGCAGGGGAAATAGGTGAGGTCATCAGCAACGATGGCTGGGGTTGGGCATGGTGAACATCGGAAAATCGATTTTTATAACTATCATTTCTTGTTGCATCTTATATGGTATTTACCTCTCTTCAGAAAAATCCAAAAGTAAAGATTTATCTGGTAAGCCAGGAATTAGAGAATTAGGATCTGAAATCGAGCCGTTCGTGCAGAACTTCGGGGGAAAGCCCATAAATTTCTTTGATCGGCTCAGCATTGCTGGCGGGCTCTCAAGTAAAATCTATTTGAGCGCTGGAAAATTTCCTCCGTTGGCGGAGTTTAGGATGCTTGCATCAAGGTCGGGATGGGTGGAGATTTCGCCTGCAAAATCACCTTACTCGTTGACTTATCGGTTTTGCAAAAAGAGGATGATGCTTTTGCTCGAGCATTCCTACAAATCGCATTGGATTTATGGAATTGAATGGGTTTCGGATGGAGAGGGAGTTTACTACTGCAACTCAACGTGAATGGCTTGGGGTACGTCACGCAAATTTGTGGGGTCAGGTTAATAAGACGCAGGCAGCCTAATACCAATTAGGTGCTATGCAGGTCATCTCACAGGCTGACGCTGTCTCCTCAATCTTCGGGTAATGGCCGGGCTTCGCTGATGCCACGATCGTGTTGTTCTCATATGAGGCGCAGGCAACTCTGCGCCTGGAAATCGCTTACATTGACGCAGAGATACAGAGAGGTGCGACGGTTGGGCCGCGCTTTACTGGCGTGCGTGAGCTTGTGCTCAGCGAGTTAGGGTAGGAGAACGTGGTCGATTGTCTGAAAATCTCAGGGGGAACACTCATGTGCGTACAGCTGGAGGCCTGCTATGGGCTCTGTGGCAACTTCCAATGTACGGGTGTAGAGGTGTCGGGAGTCGCGCCAAACAACTCATTCAAGCCGAAGTCACTTCGCAACTCGGCTTAATTCAAGCATTAGGCGGCAAGTGATAACTCGGCTGTTACTTCTGTTCGTTGGTTTTGATTAAATTCGTTTGGAGCTGGCATGCCACCTGAAGTACAAAAATTGCAAAACGCCATAGAGTCAATTCCTGGCATTACCGATGCAGCGGTGGACAAGGTGGATCTTTCGGATATCACGGAAAGTGACTTCGGTCTTCTTCCGTATGCCGATCTGCCGCTTGGCGCATTGAAGCGTACAAATGGAGGCTTGGCCAACGAGATTGCCATCTCCGTCAATTTTGCTATCACGCGTGATCCGACAGGGCTCAAGGCGCTCGAGCTCATTTCTTGGTGGGTACGCGATTCAGCGCGAGCTGGCGAGCCGATGCAGATCAGGAGCGTCGCGCTCCCGCCCATTGGGGATCAGTTTGGCACGTCACTTCGCTTTTGCATCGATTATTTTTACGCCGATCCTGAGCAGGATATCGGCAGGCTACTGACCAAGGTGGGGACGTTGGCTGATGCGCTCAACAGCGCAAAGAGCCTATATCCCCAGGTCGTTGCTTCCTGACAATGCGTTCAAGCCGAATCCATCTCCGCGATGTACCCACGCGCCTGCCGACGCTGCGGGCGTGTGGGATTGCCGAGTGTCACCGCATAGATAGGCTGCCTTTATTGGTCCTTGGCTTGACCTCAATCCAATCTGAAGACGCCCGCTTCTCCAGTCCGTATGTCATACGCCACTAATGCCTCTTGAAAAGCGTCAGCGCTGCAAACGAGTTCACCGGCACTGTTCCAGATAGCGGACAGACCTGCTCCTATAAAATTATCGGCGGCGCCGATACAGTTCGCCATCATTACAGTCATGGAATGGGTTTTTGCCATCATCGGATAACGACTGTAGGCCGATGCGACGCCTCTCACAGACTTGGCCACGCTTGCCAGATACACGTGAGCGCCTGACTCTGCGGCGTGTTCTGCATGGCTTGCCTGCAGCGACTCGTAGCAGATGGCGGGTGCCAGGACATGATCTGCGTGTCTAAGCACGAGCTGTTCAGTGCCGGGGATGAAAAAAGGGCATTCGTCGACGTGTAGATGCTGCTTGGAATAGGTACTGCGCGCCAGCCCCGGTTGGAAGCAAATCATGCTGATTTTGGTGCCTTTCGTCCCCTTAGTCGGCGCACCAACGGCGATGAGCATGCCATGTCGGTCGCTTAATACCTGAAACTCATCAAAGCGTCGATCAATCGGGTGCACCGCCAGGGCCTCCGCCAGCCCCGGTTGATAACCGGTAAGGGAAAGCTCGGGAAAGACCAGCACGTCGGCATCTTTGCTCGCAGCCAGGCGGGTGACATCGAGGTGCTTACTGATGTTTTTTCCGATCTCGCCAGGTATAGAAGAGATTTGCGCAGCGATTAACTTCATTGCCTGTCTCGTGTGAACGTGTTGAGGTCGCGCATCTTGGCTGGGCGCTTACCTAAGCAACGGCCTCAGGAAGACAGATTGCCTGGATGCTTACCGAACCTCTCCAGCCTGAATTCTGTAAAAAAACGAGGCGCACCGGTTTGAGGCAGGTGTTCATTTGTTGAGCACCGTGGTTCCCCAGATCTGGTCGTAATCGGCATTGTGCGCTTTAGTAAATCCATGGGCATCGCTGAACCCCTCATCGACTTTCTGGCCATCCTTGTAGATCACATAATGGCGCCCGCCGGCAGACTGGTTGCCCGGGTAATGCAGCTGCATCCGGTAGACGAGCCTGCTCTCTTCCGCTGCCGGCGTTGCCTGTTGCTGTCCGCCGCCGCTGGCCATGTGCTTTATCTGCAACAGCGGTGTCGCCTGCTGCGGATGGGCAACAATCCAGCGCATGAAATTGGCTTGGTCCTGGGCTGAGGCTTGCCCGGACGCTGGCCAGATATACAGAAAAGTTGCCGGCGTACCGGGCGCTGTACTGGCAGCTGGCATGTGCCACTCATAGACCTGTTGCTTGCCGTCGGCTGTCGTCATTTCGAGCAGGCTGGCACTGCCTTGCGATGGGGTGCTGGCGGCGACCGGCAGTTCACTGATCGGCACCAGGCGGGAATCCGGTATGGCACCCGCAAGTGCCAGCAGTAGATCGCGCTGGTTTGTCACCTCCTGCGCGTTCAACGACAGCGAGCGCAGGTAGCGCGAACGCAGACTGAAACGGTAGCGCTTTTCCTGCAGGGTGAATTCTCCCTCGACCCTGGATGCTTCGTGCCAGTCGTGTCCGGGCGCCAAATTGACAGTGCCGTGCATGACGCAGAATCCCTGCTGCGACTGCGCCGCTGGCGGGAAGGGCGATGCGCTGCTGGTGATGGAGGCCAGGATTTCCTTGGTGCGCCGCTCGGTGATGTCCTGCAGGCGGCTAATGGCGCTCTTCTGAAAGCGAAAGGTCGTGCCATCGCGATGGACGAAACCGGTGACATGCACCACATTTGGATCGAGCGGCAATGCTTCTTCCTCGCGTGCGACGATCACCCTGCCATCATCCTGCGCCAGCGTTTCTACGGGCTTGATCAGTTGGCGCACCCGGCCATCACTGGCCGATGCTTGCGCGGCCAGCAAGCGCTGCGCATAGCTGGCTGCGTCTTCGCGGTAGGTGTCGATGTCGCCCCAATAAAACTGCGCGGAACTCCCCAGAAAATGCAAGGGCATGTTGGACGTCACGGCAAGCCGCCCGATGCAGTAACTTGTGTTGCCAGTAGTGTCTGCCGATGGCGGCAGCGGCTTGTGGGTGGTGTTGGTCGTGCTGCAAGCAGCAAGCAACGCCAGGGAAAGCCACAGTAGTGCGCCCATCGGGCGTGGGGCGGAACGTCTCAACGCAATTCCTTCAAAACAGCAATCCGCCATGATAAATGACGCCGGTCCACGTGGTGCGTCACCCATGGCCAGGCCACCGGAACCGCACTGCGTCGCTTCGCATCGGCTTTCATGCCGCGCGGTGGTTGATGGCGTGCCTGCCTCCGTTGCGTCTGCCACCGCAGGAGTGCGGCGCACCGGGGTGGCTAGGCTTGCGATTACTTCTTTCGATATACCCCGCCGAAGGAGACGTTCATTCCGCCGCATTCCAGGTTGTCGTCGGCCAGCAGCATGTCGCCCAGCAATTGCAGGCGCACCTTGCACGTGTCCTCGTTGACCTCGACGCGGTTGCCTTCTGGATAGCCGCGCGCGGTGACCGAGCCGGTGTGCGGACCGCCCGGCGTCTGTTCCGGGTCGGGGTAGGCGCTGGGCCAGTACGCATCGCCGTTGACGGTGATGCTGCCGTCTGCGTTGGGGGTCAATTGCAGCGTGTTGTCGCCGTAGTGCCAGTGGCCGTTCCACGCCTGCGGTGTGGGCGTGGCCGCGCTTGGTTGCATCTGCAGGCTCGATTGTGCGACCCAACCAGCATTGCCGCCTCCCTTGTTGGGATAGAGCACGCAGACATAGGCATTGCGGCGCTGCGCCGTCAGGACGATATCGTTCTTGACCACGTAGGCGCGTCCCTGGCATGCGGCCCCGCCCTTGTCCGGACAGCCATCGGTGTCCTTGAGCAGATGCAGGCGCGGCGGGATGACCTTGCCGAGGGAGAACGCCACCGGCGCGCTGGTGAACAATCTATTGCGGCAGGTGGCATCGTCGGTGGCAGGCGCGGCGTGGACCAACGGCGAAACGCCAAACAGGGCAAGCATCCAGGCCTTACGCATCGCAATCACTCCAAATGTGGCGCGGTAGTGTGCGGTAAACCGGGCCGTCTTTCAGCAGGAAAGTGTCACCACACGCCATGCGTACCACAGCCGCGCTGACCCACGTCCAGTTCCAAGCCCGCGTGCAAGCGCGCGCCGCCGCGTGCGGTGCGTGCATGGTGCGGCGTTGTGTCTTCGCCCCGCAGCCCATGCTTGTGTCTGATTAACTCAGTGGAAGTGTATGAGCTCTCTTCACCTGGGGAGGGCGATGCTGCTGTCTCCAATCGAAAGGGAGTCGAGCATGAAACAGTCACTGTTGGTCCTGTCCATCGTCGCGGCGCTGGCGCTCGCTGGCTGCAAGCCGGATGCCGACAAGGAGGCCGCAGCGCCTGCCGCGTCCACCGAGCCGACGCCGACCGGTGGCGCGGCGACCCCGACCACACCGCCTGTCGGCGAAGCCAGCCCGGCGCCGGAAGGCGCGGCGCGTGCGAGTTCCGGAGACGATATCGCCCTGGGCTTGCTCGGGGCGGTGGACAACCACGAGATCGCCGCAGCGAAGCAGGCGCAGGACAAGAAAGTCACAGGCGCGGTGCTGGAGTACGCGAAGATGATGGAAAAAGAGCACACCGAGAACCTGGAAAAGACCAAGGCGTTGGGGACGCTAGCCGAAACCCCGGACGTCAAGAAGCTGGAGAGCAAGGGCGAGCAGGACCTGTCCACGCTGGGGCAGACGTCCGGCAACGACTACGCGGCGGCCTACATCGATGCAATGATCGCCGGGCACAAGGACGCGCTGCAGTTGATCGAGACGCAGATGATGACAGTGGCGTCGACCGAGCCGGTCAAGCAGCACCTGACCGAGACCAAGACGCACGTCGAGCAGCATCTGGCGAAGGCGGAAGAGATCAAGAAGACGATGTAAGCGTGGGTGTGGCAGATCGCCGGTCTGCCACGCCTGGTCTGCAAACGGCGAGTGAGCGCGACGTCGTCGTTTTCGAACTTAGGGACCTGGAAGGGGGATCAGGGAAAAGGCGATTCCTCCCACAACCCCCAACAGCGCCAACACGCTAAGAATTATCGAATACAGACGCCTGGGAAAACTGGGGCGACGCTGAATGGCTCGAAGAATGGCGATCGGAACTAATGCATAGACAGCGCAAAGGGCAATGAAGTACCAGTTGATCTGATAGGAGGAGCCCTTGCCCAGCGCATTTCCGGCTTGAAACAAGACCACTCCACCAACAAGCGATAGGAAAGAGCGGATTGCGAATGCATTATTGGTTCTTGTTTGAATGCTCATACCTTCACATCGCTACAATCTGGAATGTTGCCCCAGCTGGGGTGCTTTATCAACGTGATCTCCTCTTACGCATGCATTGAACGTGATTGCTTCAGTACTAAGTGTCATCGCAACGTTGCAATGACTGGGCGAAAGTCTCCAGGAGTTTTGGTGCAAGGAGATACACTCCATGCGCTATGTGCCCAGGTCGCCGACGCGCTAGCCGGTGGTCCCTACTCTTCTGATGAGCTACACGATGTACACAGCAAGCTGCTCGTGCTGCTTGCACACTACACATCAGTGCTTTGCGAACATCAGTTGGACATTCCGTTCTCCCAGTCTGCTGATGCCTGAAAATTCATCCAGGTAGACTCTGCTTGGCGGGTAGGCTTAACTCAAGTATTAGGCGTCGCATCATGCTTTCCTGGGATCGAGCAGTCCTGCTTATTGGGGTTCTTGTCGCATTACTTGCAGCGCTTCCCGGCACTGGGTACGTCATGGGGCTCGATAAGGTTCACGGTCGCCCGGTGCCCGCTGATCCACATCTTTTTAGCCGGCAGGCCGCTGCCGCCGCATGGGCGCAATGTCGCGAGACACCGCCTGTCGTAGTAAAAGCGACGAACCCTTGGGGAGTGACGGGCATTTTCCTGTTCGGCGATCCCCATCGCACAACACCGGGCGAACGTGCGGCCTGGCGTATTGCCAGCACTCACAACGCGTCCTACCCGGTCGGGAACAAGCTTTGGTGGCATATCTCTGGAGTCGCGCTTACCATTTGGATGACTCGGCATTAGTTTGCGGAGCAGATAGCCGCCACGCTTGCTCGCGACGGCTTGTGCGAGTGACTTAACACTTCTTTCGACCCGACGCCGCTCAGTGATTGCACCTCCATCCGATATCATTGCAGGCCAGTGTGCGATTGCCGCCTGGTTCATTGCAGTCGCAATTGGGATGTTGATTTCGAATCGAAATCTCCGGGGTCATAAGGGAGGCTTCTTCAAGTGCCTCGGACTTGGAAGCTTGGTCATCGGGCTGCCACTGGCCTTCGTGCTGCCCTCATCCGCATACTTGCTGAAGTCCATCGTCATGCTTGTTCTGTCGATCTGCATAAGCGTAATGGGCTTGAAGATGGGATCGCGTTGGCACGCATGGCTCGGTTTATTGGCAGCGTTCTTGGCTTACGTCGCAGTCGGATTTCAGTATATGGTTGTTGAGACGGCGAGGTGAGTGTGGCAGTGAACGAATTGAGGCCTTAGATATCAATACAAGCTCGTTTGAATTTGCAGCAAAAAGCGTAGTGGTGGCTCCCGTCGACGACGGGTTCCACCTGATTGGTTTTAGTGACTGCGAAGTCAATGCCGAGACCTACCTCACGCTTCAACGCGCTTTGACTTTCGATGAGCAAGACGTGGCCTTCGGTATGGATACCTACCACGTCGAGTGGTGCAGCCAAGAAAGATCATCGTACGGTGGCATCTCCCAATTCACGCTTCGGCCGGGCTCTGCGGAGATTGCGTTCAGTTCAAGCGCCGCAAGAGGATTGGGTGGCATGGAACGTCTCAGCATCTTCTTCCAGCTCACACCCTTCGAACAACATGCGTTGCGGGATGCTCTTGGGTACATTTTTGGAGGTGACGGCTGCCTTGTCATGGCCGATGACTAAAAATACTACTGGGGCTGCGCGGAGCTACATGGGCATTTCAACCAACAAGCTTCTTGTACAGCGCCGCCCTCAGCGGACTCGCAGCGCTGGTGCGCCTGGCCTGCCTGATCGTGGGCGCTCGCCTGTTCCGACTCTTGGGAGCTGGTGAACAAATGGCGCAACTGCACTTGGCCGGGCTTGGTATCCTTGGCGGGCTGGTACATGCGGGGATTGGTGCAGCAAGCGCACGATCGTCTCGGCGCACTCGGGCCGGCTTCAAGTACTGCCGAAAGATCCCTGGCACGCTCGGCAGCAAATACGGAGGGATAACCTTGGCATCCTTTCTCTGGCAGAACTGATTTCAGCGTCCGGCCGCATTACCGAGCAAATCGGTGATCTTCTGGATGGCGCGCAATCAAGTTGACTATCGTTGACTAGACCGCTGGCAATCCGCTCACACACACCCACCTTGAAGGCGCCTTTATTTTCAGGCGTCGGCCGGAAGCTGATATGTCACAACCCTTGATTCTTGCCATGGCAGCGCACGTTGCCCTCGCCGCCTTTCTCTACGTGCTTCTCACCGTTGTCCGGGCTCCTGCGGTGTGGGGCATCGGCAGACCGAAGAGCGGCGCGAATCCTTGGGCGGATTTCGAGCCGCGGATCAGCGCCAACCTGTCGAACCAGTTCGAGTGGCCGCTGTTCTTCCATGTCGCGTGCATTCTGCTGATGTATCTGGGGCATGGCCACGACGGCCTCCTGCTGGCGTGGATCTTCGTTGCCGGCCGGGCGCTGCATAGCGGCATCCAGATCCTTACCCGCAATGTCCGGCTAAGAGGGGCTGTGTTCACCATCAATTTCCTGGCCGTGCTAGGACTCTGGGCGCTGGTGGTTTGGGTGGCTTGGTCACCGCCGGTCTAAAAAGGTTCGTCTAGGAAACCCTCAGCGCCGCGCCGCCGGCTCCCGGCGATAGACTCCACCAAAGCTGACGTTCGCACCGCCGCATTGCAGATTGTCCGCAACGACCAACAGGTCGCCAAGCAGTTGCAGACGTACATTGCAGTCATCTTCGTTGACGTCCACGCGGTTGCCCTCGGGAGTACCGCGTGCAGTAACGGCGCCAAAATGCGGGCCGCCTGGCACTTGCTCCGGGGTGGGGTTTGCACTGGGCCAATACGCATCGCCATTGACGGTGACGCTGCCGTCTCCATTCGCGGTCAACTGCAGCTGGTTGTCGCCATTGTGCCAGCGGCCATTCCATGCCTGCGATGTTGGCGTACTCGCACTCGGCAGAGGCTGCAGACTGGCCTGCGCCACCCAGCCGGCGCTGCCGGCGCCCTTGCTGGGATACAACGCGCAGACATATGCGCCGTGCCGCTGTGCCAACACCAGCGCATCGCCTTTGACCACATACGTGCCTCGCCTGCAGGCAGCATCGCCTTTGTCCGGACAGCCGTCGCTGTCGTTGAGCAGATACAACCGCGGCACCGCGACCTTGGCGATCGAGAACCCAGCCGTGCTGCTGGTGAACAAGCCATTGCGACACGTGGTCGCTTCGTCATCGCCTGGTGCCGCGTCGGCTGCCGCCGATACCAGTAACAGGGCCGCTAGCCAGAATCCATGCATGTGTATCAATCCAGGGTTGGAAAAGACCGGAGTCTAAACCAGTCATCTTCTTCTTCCCGGATGAGATCCATGAGCCGCGCTCACCGGCACCGATCAAAGGTTCTGACGCGTGTTTCTTCCGCAATAATCAAGCGGTCTTCCATCTGGCTCAGGATAAACACCGCAGGAACTTCCTTATTGGGCTTGTTTGCGGACGCGGTGATGATGCGCCACGTCCAAGGCGTGCGTGCGAGCAAGATCACCGTGTTGGGCCAGATGTCTTCGCCTTTGCCGGTCATATGATCCCAATCGAATCTGATGGTGTGCTTTGGGTCTGCTGCGTCACGGTCACATGGAATGCCTGCGGTGACCCATGTGCCTTGGAGGTTGCTAGGAAAGTTGGTCTTGGGGACGTTGCGCTGGTAGCTTTCGACGCCAGCGACGCGTGTCAAAGCACCTCGCTTCCACGTATAGGCTCGCGTGTAACGTCCTGGAGCGGGGCATCGGTTCGAGCCATCTGGATTGGATTGCTCCCGTTTGCAGATGTGCGATTTCTTTTGCACGACAAAGTCCACCTCGATGCGATTGCCCTGGACCGCTAAGTCCATGACCTCGCCCGGAATTTGTTCGCTTGCATCTGGCGTGTAGCCGGTCCTGCGTGCTCTGGTTTCCCATGGGTCCATCGGAACGCTGAGGCTCGGTGTCTTTTTTGGAATGAGTTTGCTCAGCACGTTGATCGCGTTGGGACAATCGGACGTGGAGTCGGTGCAATACGAGGAGCCGAGATAGACGATCTCATCGATGCCATCCTTATCCAGATCGATAGCGCGCACGAACCCCGCGTAATCCTCGACGACGATGTCGTCGTTGACGCTGAAGTCCTGCCACAGCCTAACGATCTCTTCGGCACGGCTGGAGGTCAGCTTCTGCTCCTTGGCTGTCGCGACTGTGGCGATGGCAAGCAGCGCCGCCATGACATAGATCCGCATCCTTGCTCTCCTTGCAGGTTGAAGATATAGCTTACAACTCCTCGCAACTTGCCGAGTGCACTGGCCGGATCCACTGGACTGCAGGGCGTTGTTGCCATTGCACGCGGATCCCAGATGTTCAAGACATGCTTGGTAGCGTGTTCGCCATCATGTCTTCTGTTCGATGCACCAATCCAGTGCCTGGTCGCGCGCTCCATGGCGCCACTTGCCGTATGGGCACCCATGCGCACGGTGCGCTCGTAAAGATGCGGTCTGTATTGTGTGAATTCGTCGCCACAGCCGCGCTTGTTTGATTTTCGTCAATTCGACCGACACATGAAATTCGCAGTGAGGGTGCTTGACTGCATGGGTCAAGAATCGTTGCGGAGTTGCGCATGAGTGCAGTCACAGGTGGAAAGGTCGGCCAGGCGGTTAGCCAAGGGGCGATCTGGACGGGAGTTGGACTGGTGCGTCGTGAGCGAGCGCCTGTGGATCTGCTGGGTGGTTCGCGCCGCGTTGCTCCCATTGTCGTCACGGCGCGTGTTTGCGCCGCGGTCTGCTGAGGAGGCGCCATGCGGATTTGTGTACTCAACGAAACAACCAATGAGCAAGCCGGGCTGGAGCAGCGCTGCGTCGCGGCGCGCGAGGCGGGCTGTGGCTATGTGGTGGCGCCGCCGCCGTTCGAGCGTGATGCAGAAGGCCGGCTCAGCGAAGCCGCCAGCGGCAGCGAGGCAGACGCAGCGCGCCTGGGTGAGCTTGTGCAGGCGGCGCAGCGCGCTGGCGTGAAGCTGCTGCTGGATGTGCGCCTGGACGAAGTAGGCGGCGCTAGCGCGGTGGTGCGCGAGAACCCGCAGTGGTTCCGTGCACGCAGCACGGCGGTGCCGGACCCGCGTCAGCCGCGCACCACGCCGGAAGTGGCCGAGGCACGCTTTGCCTACGCGCAGGAAGGTGCGGCGCTGGTGGAGTGGTGGAGCGCGCGCCTGCTGGACTGGGCGGCGCAAGGTGTGGCCGGCTTCCGCCTGCTGCAGCCGCAACAGGTGCCGGCGCAGCGCTGGCGCGAGTTGATCGCACGCGTGCATGCGCAGGCGCCGGAAGTGGTGTTTGCAGCGTGGACGCCGGGCCTGGGCACTGAAGCCTTGCAGCAATTGGCCGGTGCCGGGTTCGATGCGGCGTTCTCCTCGCTCGCGTGGTGGGATGGGCGCAGCAGTTGGTTCTTCGATGAAGACACCGCATTGCGCGCACTTGCCGCCCAGGTGGTTGCGGTGCTGGATGCGCCCGATGGCAAGCGTGCGGCGACGCCTGCGCAGCACTGGCAGCTGGCGCAGGCACTGGGTGGGGCGTGGTTGTTGAACGCTGCGCAGCTTGATGCAGTGCCGTCGAGCATCCGCGCCACTGACGGCGTGCCGGCAAGCAATGCCGGCCTGCGGCTGCGCCCGCTATTACGCGAAGCCACCGGGCTGACGGCCGTGGCGGTGGAGCCGCTCGGCGGCTTGCCCTCGTTGTTGTTGATCAATGGCGATGCCAACCATGTAGTGCCGGTGCCGGCCCCGGATCTGCTGCGTCTGCTCGGCGATGCCGAAGCGCTGGTGGGCGAAGACGGCAGCACCTTGTCTGGTGCGACGCTGGAGGCACTGGAGCCGGGCGAAGTGCGCGTGTATCGCAGTGTGCCGGCGCGGCATGTGCTGGCGGTGCCGCGCATGCGCCCGCGTGCGCAGACCGCGGCCGCGTGGCCACGCGTGTGCATCGAATCGGTGACGCCTTCGGTCGATAACGGCCGCTTTCCGGTCAAGCGCACGGTGGGCGACCGCATCTGCGTGGAGGCCGACGCGTTCTGCGATGGGCACGACCGCATCGCAGTCGCCGTGCTGTGGCGCCCGGCCGATGCAAAGACCTGGGCCAGCGCGCCGATGCGCGCCTTGGGCAACGACCGTTGGCGTGCGGAGTTTCCGCTGGAGCGCATCGGTACCTATGAGTTCCGTGTGGAAGGCTGGCGCGATGTGTTCGCCACCTTGCATGCGGATCTGGAAAAGAAGCGCGCAGCCAACACGGTGCTGCCGGTGGATGTGCAGGAGGCCGTGGCGGTGGTGCAGGCCGCGCATGCACGCAGCAAAGGTGCATTGGCCGAGCGTTTGCAGGCCGTCCTCACCCGCATCGGTGCGCAGAGCGAGCCGTTGCAGCAGCTGGCGATCGTGCTGGAGCCGGACACCGCACAGGCGATGGCGTTGGCCGACGACAAGCCGTTCCGCTCCGAGACGCCGGTGACGTTCCGGGTGGAGTCGGAGCGTCGTGCGGCGCACTTTGCCAGTTGGTACGAATTGTTCCCGCGCTCGCAGAGCGGCGATGCGCAGCGCCACGGCACCTTCGACGATGTGATCGAACGGCTGGCGCATATCCGCGCAATGAACTTCGACGTGTTGTACATGCCGCCGATCCACCCGATCGGTGCGAAGAACCGCAAGGGCCGCAACAACACGGTCACTGCGGTCGAAGGCGAGCCGGGCAGCCCGTATGCGATCGGCGCGGCCGATGGCGGGCATACCGAAGTGCATGCCGAGCTCGGCGGGCTTGATGGCTTCCGCCGCCTGATCCAGGCCGCACGTGCGCACGGGCTGGAAGTAGCGATGGACTTCGCCATCCAGTGCGCGCCGGATCACCCATGGTTGAAGGACCACAAGGACTGGTTCACCTGGCGTGCGGATGGCTCGATTCCATACGCGGAGAACCCGCCGAAGAAATACCAGGACATCGTCAACGTCGATTTCTACGCCAGCGGTGCGGTGCCGGATCTGTGGAATACGTTGCGCGATGCGGTGCTGTTCTGGGTCAACGAGGGCGTCACGCTGTTCCGCGTGGACAACCCGCACACCAAGCCGTTCCCGTTCTGGGAGTGGCTGATTGCCGATGTGCGTGGGCGCCGCCCGGATGTGGTGTTCCTGTCGGAGGCCTTCACCCGGCCGAAGATGATGTATCGCCTGGCCAAGTGCGGCTTCTCGCAGTCCTACACCTACTTCACCTGGCGCAACCACAAGCACGAGTTGCAGGAGTACGTGGAAGAGTTGAACGAAGGCGTGCCGCGCGAATGCTTCCGCCCGCATTTCTTCGTCAACACGCCGGACATCAATCCGCAGTTTCTGCAGACCAGCGGGCGCAACGGGCATTTGATCCGCACCGCGTTGGCCACGACCTTGTCGGGGCTGTGGGGCATGTATCAGGGCTTCGAGCTATGCGAAGCCACGCCGCTGGCGCCGGGCAAGGAAGAGTATCTGGACTCGGAGAAATTCCAGCTGCGCGCCTGGCCCGAACGTGCGCCCGGCGACATCGTCGATGAGATCACCCGCTTCAACCAGCTGCGTCGCATGCATCCCGAGCTGCAATCGCACCTGGGCACGCGGTTCTATCAGGCGCACAACGATCAGGTGCTGTACTTCGGCAAGTTCCTGGACGCCGGTTATCTCTCGCGCAGCCGCAGCATGGTGTTGGTGGCGATCAACCTGGATTCGCAGGCGGGTCAGGACGCGGACATCGAAATTCCATTGTGGGAGTTGGGCCTGCCCGATCACGCCAGCGTGGCGGTGGACGATCTGTGGGACGGCCATCGCTTCACATGGCAAGGCAAGCAACAACACATCCGTTTAGAGGCGACGCGGCCGTTCGCGTTATGGCGCATCCGCGCAGGAGAGGTCGCATGAATGCAGTCCCATCGTTACAAGCCGACGCAGAACAGTCTGCGGTGGTTGCAGATCAGCTTTGGTACAAAGACGCGATCATTTATCAAGTGCACGTCAAGTCGTTCTTCGACTCCAACGACGATGGCATCGGCGATTTTCCCGGCCTGATTTCCAAACTGGATTACATCGCCGAACTCGGCGTGGACACCATCTGGTTGCTGCCGTTCTACCCCAGCCCGCGCCGCGACGACGGCTACGACATCGCCGAATACATGGCGGTGCATCCGGACTACGGCACCATTGCCGACTTCGAGCAGTTGGTGGCGCAGGCGCATGCACGCGGCATCCGCGTCGTGACCGAGCTGGTGATCAACCACACCTCCGATCAGCATTCGTGGTTTCAGCGTGCACGCAATGCGCCGGCCGGCTCGCCGGAGCGCGACTTCTATGTGTGGTCGGACACCGACCAGGAATACGAAGGCACGCGGATCATCTTTTGCGATACCGAAAAGTCCAACTGGACCTGGGATCCGGTGGCCGGGCAGTACTTCTGGCACCGCTTCTATTCGCATCAGCCGGACCTGAATTTCGACAATCCCGCCGTGCTGGAAGCGGTGCTGGAAGTGATGCGCTTCTGGCTGGATCGCGGCGTAGACGGCTTGCGTCTGGATGCGGTGCCGTACCTGATCGAGCGCTCGGGCACCTCCAACGAAAATCTGCCGGAAACCCACGCGATCCTGCGCAAGATCCGCGCCACCCTGGATGCCGAATATCCGGACCGCATGCTGCTGGCCGAGGCCAACATGTGGCCGGAAGACACCCAGCAATATTTCGGCCAGAACGCCGACGAATGCCATATGGCGTTCCACTTCCCGCTGATGCCGCGCATGTACATGGCGATCGCGCGCGAAGACCGCTTCCCCATCACCGACATCATGCGCCAGACCCCGGAGATTCCGGAGAGCTGCCAGTGGGCGATCTTCCTGCGCAACCACGACGAGTTGACGCTGGAAATGGTCACCGATTCGGAGCGCGATTATCTGTGGCAGACCTACGCTTCCGATCGGCGCGCGCGTATCAACTTGGGCATCCGTCGCCGTCTCGCGCCGCTGCTGGAGCGCGACCGCCGCCGTATCGAATTGATGACCTCCTTGTTGCTGACCATGCCCGGCACGCCGGTGCTGTATTACGGCGATGAGATCGGCATGGGCGACAACATCCATCTGGGCGACCGCGACGGTGTGCGTACGCCGATGCAGTGGTCGATCGACCGCAATGGCGGCTTCTCGCGTGCCGACCCGGCGCAACTGGTGTTGCCGCCGGTGATGGACCCGCTGTACGGCTTCCAGGCGGTGAATGTGGAAGCGCAGATCCGCGACCAGCATTCGCTGCTGACCTGGACCCGCCGCGTGCTCAGCGTGCGCAAGCGCTACCAGGCCTTCGGCCGCGGCACCTTGCGCTTTTTGTATCCCGGTAACCGCCGCATGCTGGCCTACCTGCGTTGCTATCAGGACGAGACGGTGCTGTGCGTGGCCAATCTGTCGCATACGCTGCAGGCGGTGGAACTGGATCTGTCCGAGTTCGAAGGCCGCGTGCCGGTGGACATCATCGGTGGCGGCAGCTTCCCGCCGGTCGGCCGCCTGACCTATCTGCTCACTGTGCCGCCGTTCGGCTTCTACGCCTTCCAGCTGGTCAGCGAAGGGACCTTGCCGGATTGGCATGTGCCCACCCCGGTGCCGCTGCCGGATTACCGCACGCTGGTGTTGCGTAGCGATACCGACGAAGGCAACGCGCTGCTGCCGCATCTGTCCACGCTGGAAAGCGAGATCCTGCCGGCCTGGCTGTCGGCGCGGCGCTGGTTCTCGGCCAAGGATCAGGTGCTGAAACACGTGCGTATCTCGCGTCGCACGCCGTTGCCCGGCGATGAGCCGATGAGCCTGCTGGAGCTGGAAGTGGAGCTGGAAGATGGCCGCCACGAGAGCTACATGCTGCCGATCGGCATCGTGTGGGAGCGCGACCACCCCAGCACCCTGGCCGAGCAGTTGGCACTGGCGCGTGTGCGTCAGGGCCGCGAGGTGGGTTACCTCACCGATGCGTTCGCCCTCAAGCCGATGGTGCGTGGAGTGATCGATGCGCTGCGCGAGAATTCCACGCTGGAGTTCCGCGATGGCGACGATGCCTCGCAGCAGGGACAGGTGCGTTTTGAAGCGACGCCGGCGTTGGCCACGCTGGATATTCCGCAGGATCCGGACATCCGTTGGTTGTCGGCCGAACAGAGCAACAGCTCGCTGGTGGTCGCCGACAAGGCGGTGTTCAAGCTGCTGCGGCATGTGGCCAATGGCGCCAATCCGGAGATCGAGATCGGCCGTCGCCTGACCGAAATGGGCTATGCCAACGCCGCGCCCTTGCTGGGAAGCGTCAGCCGCATCGACGCGCAGGGCACCATCACCACCATTGCGTTGTTGCAGGGCTTTATCCGCAATCAGGGCGATGCCTGGCGTTGGACGCTGGACCATCTGGCACGCAGTTTCGACGAGTACGCCACCGCGCAGACCGACGAATCGCGCGCCGAAGCCGTGGCCGGTTACGACGCGTTCGCTGCCGTGGTCGGCAAGCGTCTTGCCGAGCTGCACGAAGCCTTGTCGTGCGAGACCGACGATGCGGACTTCGTCCCGCAGCGCATCGACCTGCCCGCCGCCAACGATGTGGTGGCCGGCGTTGCGCGCCAGGTCGAACAGATGTGGGACACAGTCAACGCACGCCTGGCCAGCAGCGACGACGCGATCGAACGCGACGCACTGGAAGCGGTGCTGGCCGAACGTTCGCAGCTGGAGGCCTTGCTGGCCAAGGCACCGGGCGTGCTCGCCGAGTCGTTGTTGACGCGCGTGCACGGCGACTTCCACCTGGGCCAGATCCTGGTGGCGTTCGACGATGTGATCCTGATCGACTTCGAAGGCGAGCCGGCCAAGCCACTGTCCGAACGGCGCGCCAAGGCCAGCCCGCTACGCGATGTAGCCGGTTTCCTGCGCTCGCTCGATTACGCCAGCGAAGTCTCGGCACGTGGCGAAGAAGGCACTGCCGCACGTGCGGGCGTGGGGGTGGATACGCATCTGGATGAATTTCTGGTGCAGTTCCGTCGCCGCTCCACGCAGGCATTTCTGGACGCGTACCATGCCGTGCTCGATGCCAGTACGCATCCGTGGATCGCACCGGCAGCGTTCAATGCAGCCACGCTGTTGTTCCTGGTGGAAAAGGCCTGCTACGAAGTGCGCTACGAAGCCGCCAACCGGCCCGGCTGGCTGATGGTGCCGGTGGAAGGCTTGCGACGCATCCTGCAACGCGCGCGCGCTGATGCAGGAGACACATGATGAGTGGAGTGATGACAGCAGTGACCAATCGATGGGACCCCGGCGCGACCCGCGCCCTGGCCGAGGCACGCCATGGCGATGCATTCGCCATCCTGGGCGCGCACCCGACCGACAGCGGACGGGTGCTGCGCACCTACCAACCGGGCGCCAACTACGTCAATGCAGTGCTCGACGACGGGCAGGTTATCGCGCTGGAGGCAGGCCCGGAGCCGGGCCTGTTCGCTGGCGAGTTGCCGGCGCAAGGCGCTTATCGCCTGCGCATCGGCTGGCCCGGTGGCGAGCAGGACACCGCCGACCCGTTTGCGTTCGGGCCGCAACTCAGCGACTTCGATCTGCACCTGATCAGCGAAGGCCATCATCTGCAACTGGCCGATGCGCTCGGTGCCAATGCGATCGAGGTCGATGGCGTGCGCGGCACGCGTTTCGCGGTGTGGGCGCCCAATGCCACGCGCGTGGCGGTGGTGGGCGATTTCAATAGCTGGGACGCGCGCCGGCATCCGATGCGGCTGCGGCATCAATCCGGTGTGTGGGAGTTGTTCGTGCCCGATGTCGGCCCCGGTGCGCATTACAAGTACCAACTGCGCGGCCCGCACGGAAACGAATTGCCGGCCAAGGCCGACCCGGTAGCACGGCGTGCAGAGCTGGCGCCGGGCACGGCCTCGATCGTGGCCGACCCCACGCCGCACCAGTGGAACGACGACGGCTGGATGGCCACACGCGCACGCCGTCAGGCGCACGACGCACCGATGAGCATCTACGAGATCCACGCCGGCTCCTGGCTGCGCGAAGAAGGCGTGGACCTGGACTGGGACGGGCTTGCCGATCGCCTGATTCCGTATGTGGCCGATATGGGCTTCACGCACGTCGAGCTGATGCCGGTGACCGAACATCCGTTCGGCGGTTCGTGGGGCTATCAGCCGTTGGGGCTGTTCGCGCCCACCGCGCGCTTCGGCTCGCCGGATGGCTTCGCCCGCTTCGTCGAGCGCTGCCATCGCGACGGGATCGGTGTGATCGTCGATTGGGTGCCGGCGCATTTCCCCACTGACGCACACGGCCTGGCGCATTTCGACGGCACGGCGCTGTACGAGCATGCAGACCCGCGCGAAGGCTTCCATCGCGACTGGAATACGCTGATCTACAACCACGGGCGCCGCGAGGTGTCCGGGTTTTTGATCGCCAGTGCGCTGGAGTTCCTGCAGCGCTTCCACGTCGACGGCCTGCGCGTGGATGCGGTGGCCTCGATGCTGTACCGCGATTACAGCCGCAATGCCGGCGAGTGGGTGCCCAACATCCACGGTGGGCGCGAGAACTACGAAACCATCGCGTTCCTGCGCCGGCTCAACGAGGTGGTGCGCGAGCATGCGCCCGGTGCGGTGATGATCGCCGAAGAATCCACCGCGTTCCCCGGTGTGACCGCCGATGTGGCGCATGGCGGGTTGGGCTTCCACTACAAGTGGAACATGGGCTGGATGCACGACACCTTGCACTACGCCGCGCTCGATCCGATCTACCGCCGTTATCACCACGGCGAGCTGACCTTCAGCATGGTCTACGCGTATTCGGAGCGCTTCGTGCTGCCGATCTCGCACGACGAAGTGGTGCACGGCAAGGGCTCGCTGCTGGGCCGCATGCCTGGCGACGATTGGCAGCGCTTCGCCAATCTGCGTGCGTACCTGGGTTTCATGTTCACCCACCCCGGGCGCAAGTTGCTGTTCATGGGCTGCGAGTTCGGCCAGCCCACCGAATGGAACCACGATGGCGGCATCCCGTGGCACCTGCTCGACGACCCGCGCCACCGCGGTGTGCAGACCCTGGTACGCGATCTGAATCGACTGTATGTCGAATACCCCGCGCTGCACGCCTACGACGACGATCCGTCCGGGTTTGCGTGGGTGGTGGGCGATGATGCGGCCAATAGCGTGGTTGCGTTCCTGCGCAAGGGCAAACGCGGCGATGCACCGGTGCTGGTGGTGATCAACTTCACCCCGATCGTGCAGCACGGGTATCGCATCGGCGTGCCACAGAGCGGTCAGTGGCGCGAAGTGTTCAATAGCGACGCCGGCATCTATGGCGGTGCCAATCTGGGCAATGGCGGCGTGGTCACTGCAGAGCAGCAATCCATGCATGGCCAGACACAATCGCTGCCGCTGCTGTTGCCGCCGCTGGGCGTCATCGTGCTGACCCCGCACGGCTGATGCATCGCATACACCGCCGGACTGCTGGTCCGGCGGTGTGGCACCTGTTAGATTGCGCGCCGTAGAGTGGTAAACGAAACACCGCGAACGCCTTCACTGGCGCGCGGCAGTTTTGTCAGCCGCTTCTTAGGTGGCCCGGGGAGGGCCACCGGGCACAGCCGCCGCCATGCCTTCCGTCGACCGTCTTTGCGGGAGCGTTGTGCGTGGGCGTTTTGATTGCTGTGATTGTTGTTTGGCTTGTTGAGGCCGCTCTCTGCGCTGTGCGCAACAGTGGCTGCGCGCATGCAGGGGTGTGCACGGCACAGCCACTGCGTGCGACCGCGCGACGTGGCTACCGATGGCTTGCCCGGCTTGGTGCGCTGCCTGAGTCCACCTCGACGCAGGCTTGCTCATGAGCAGCATGATGACGTTTTTGTATCTGCTCGCCGCTGCCGCCTCGGCCTTTGCGTTTTATCTGGCAACCACGCATCAACGTCTCGTACTGCGGCGCCGATTGTCTGCGCGCCTGTTGCGCAGCGGTGGCAGCGTGTTGTTGGTGTTGTCGCTGGCCTGCGCCATCCGTGCGCTGGGTGTGTGGGCGGGCATCTTCGCCGCAGTGACTGCGCTGATGCTGGCGGCGGTGGCGCTGCCGTATCTGGATGTCTGGCAACAGGCGCGTGCGCAACGCAGGCAGGTGCGTCATGTGGGCTAGATGGTTGGCTGCCGTGGTGCTGGGCCTGCCGCTTGCGGTTGGCATGGTCGGCTTGTGCGCGTTGTTGCTGCCGGGGCCGCAGCAAAGCTACACGCTGGCGTGGCTGCTGCTGATGTTTCCGGTGTGGATCGGTGCAATGGCACTGCCGTTCGTGTTTCGTAGCGCATTACGCGCCTGGGTGGTTCTCGGCGGGCTGACCGTGCTGTGCTACGTCGCACTCGCGGGCATCAAGGTATTGGGCTGGACGGAGTTGAGCGCATGAAAGCATCGACCTTGCGCGCGTTTCTCTCCGTGCATAGCTGGATGGGCTTGTTGGCCGGCATGGCCTTGTTTATCGCCTTCTATGCCGGCGCCCTCACCGTGTTTACGCATGCGTTGAGCGACTGGCAGGCCACGCCACAGGTCACGCAAAAGGCACCAGCCGATCCGGTTGCCGCAGCGCAGGCCTTGCTGGACGCGGTGATCGCCGAGCATCCGCAGGTGGCCGAATCGTTTCTGGTGCTGCTGCCCGGCGAACACGGGCCGATTCCACGGCTGTATTGGTATGGCGCGCAGGCCGATGCCAGTGGCGGCATGCGCCAATACCAACACGCCGCCGATGGCACGCTGCAGGAGTTGCCGCAGCGCGTGGGCTTTGCCGATTTCCTCTACGACCTGCATTTCACCGCCGGACTGCCGCGTGTGTTCGGCACCTATCTGTTCGGCGTGGTCAGCGTGCTTTACGGGCTGGCCTTGCTCAGCGGGGTAGTGCTGTACGCGCCGGTGTTCTTCAAGGATCTGTTCGCGCTGCGGCTGGGCCACAACCTCAAGCGCCTGTGGCAGGACGCGCACAACGTGGTCGGCATGTTGTCGCTGCCGTTCCATGTGATCTTCGCCTGGTCCGGTGCGGTGCTGTGCCTGGGCGTGTTGCTACTGGCACCGTTTCAGTTTCTGGTGTTCGACGGCAAGTTGATGCAGATCCTGGAGCCGGAGTTCGAGCTCACCCCGCATGTGGCACCGGCCAAGCGTGCCGCTCCGTTACTGCCGGTCGCGGTGCTGCTGGACAAGGCGCGCGCAGCTAGCCCGGGGTTTGTGCCGGAAAGCATCGGGTTTCACGATGCCGGCGATGCCAATGCGCGTGCGGAAGTCTATGGCCACCACGATCAGCGCCAGCTCAACACACTCGGCGGCGTGGCACTGGAAGCGGCAACCGGCAATGTCTTGCGGGTGCTCGAGCCCAGGACGATGTCGGCCGGCACCGCTGCACTGCGTGGGCTGCAGTCGCTGCATTTCGGCAATTTTGGGCATGCGCCGGTGCAGTGGTTGTATTTCCTGCTGGGCCTGGGCGGTGCGTTCCTGTTCTACAGCGGCAACTTGTTGTGGATCGAGGCACGCCGCAAGCGTCGCCTGGTCGAGCAACCGCGCCGCACGCATGCCATGGCGCGCCTCACGGTGGGTGTGTGCCTGGGCAGCGTCGCCGGCATCTCGGCGTTGTTCATCGCGGCGCGGTTTCTGCCACAGGGACAAGAGCGTTATGTCTACTACGCGGTCTTCGAGCTCATGCTGATGTGGGCCTTGCTGCGTCCCACTGCACGCGGCGCCTACGAGGTGTTGCTGGCGTGCGCCGTACTGACGGCGTTGATTCCGGTAGCCAGCTGTTTTTCCGCGCGCGGTGTGATGCTGCCGTGGCAGGACGCAACGGTGCTCGGCGTCGACCTGATTGCGCTGGCCTTGGCATGGACGTACTGGCAGCTGGCACGCGCGAGCAAACGGCGCGGAGTGCAGGGCGATCCGAACAGCGTCTGGGCGTGGGGAGACCGCGCCGCTCCGTGAGCGGTCGCTGTGCCTGCGCGCTGTAGTGCATTGCAGCGCTGCCTGCACAACGCGGGTGTTGCAGACCGAAGATCTGGGCCCGGTTGAGCTCAACTCACGTGCGACGACATGCATGTCACGTACGATCCTTGGCCTCTTGTCGCTGCTGACGTTTGTTTGGGTGCGTTGAAATGTCCACACCACTGCGCATTGGCCTGATCTCAGACACGCACGGCTTGCTGCGGCCGGAGGCGGTCGCCGCGTTGCAGGGCTGCGCGGCCATCATCCACGCCGGCGATGTGGGCAAGCCGGAGATTCTCACCGCGCTGCAGGCGCTGGCACCCTTGCACGTGATTGCCGGAAACATCGACAACACGCCATGGGCAGCCGGGCTACCCGAGACGCTGGATCTGCTGATCGCAGGCGTACGCATCCATGTGTTGCACGATCTGAAAACGCTGGCGCCGGAGGTCGCTGCAGATGTGATCGTCAGCGGTCATTCGCACAAGCCAGCGGTGCACATGCGCGACGGCGTGCTGTACGTCAATCCGGGCAGCGCCGGCCCACGTCGCTTCAGCTTGCCGATCAGTGTGGGCACCTTGTGGTTGGGCGATGGCCCGCCGCGTGCGGAACTGCAAGTGCTACAGCTGCGTTGATCCAGGGCAGATGCCTGCAACAAGCGGTGAGCCACCATGCAGGTGACGCGGTGCGACGGCGTGCATCTGACTTCGATACGCTCGATCCAGCATGCACTGACAGTACGAACGCAAGCTAATGGGAGCGCATGAGTCTGCAAACAACTTTTCGCTGATTTTATGCGGCCTATATGCGTGCATCTGCGCTATCTGTTGAATGCTTGTGCACGCTTGCAACCCATGCGCTGACCCTGTCTGCACGCACGCGGGGCCATCCTTGTGCCTCAAGTCGTTGCAAGGAATCCTCATGAATACACGTCGCCAATTCCTCTCCGCCGCCGCTGCTGGCACCGCTGCGTTGGCCGCTGCGCCGTTGTTGGCACAGTCGTCCGCGCCTGGCAGCGTGATGCCGACGCGCGGCAAAACCACCGTATCGAAGCTGCCTGCCAACGCAGCGACCAAGGGTGCGCGGTATCGCCCTGCGAGCCGTCTAGGCTTTGGTGGCGTGGCGATCGGCAATGGATTCGCAGCGACCAGCGATGCGCAGAGCGAAGCGACCCTGGCAGCGGTGTGGGAGTCGGGCGTGCGTTATTTCGATACCTCGCCGTGGTATGGGTTGGGATTGTCGGAGCGTCGCACCGGTCATCATCTGCACAATCACGCCGCAGACGAATACGTGCTGTCGACCAAGGTCGGGCGCCTGCTCACAGCGACCGACAAACCGCCGAAGACGATGTGGCAGCAGCCCTCGCCCTTCGACTATCGCTATGACTACAGCGCCTCCGGTGTGCGCCGCTCGATCGAAGACAGCCTGCAGCGCCTGGGTGTGTCGCAGATCGATATCGCCTACATCCACGACCTGTCGCCGGAGAACGAGAAAGACCTCGGTATGCCGTGGGAACAACGCTTTGCCGAAGCGGTGAAAGGTGCCATGCCCGAGCTGACCAAGATGCGCAAGGAAGGCCTGATCAAGGCCTGGGGTTTCGGCGTCAATCGTCCGGAACCTGCCTTGCGTGCGATCGAAGAAGCCGACCCCGACATCTTCCTGCTGGCCTGCCAATACTCGCTGCTCGATCACGCGCGTGCACTGCATGACACCTTCCCGAAGATTGCCAAACATGGCGCCTCGGTCGTCGTTGGCGCGCCGCTGTTGGCGGGTTATCTGGCCGGGCGCGAGCGTTATCTCTACGACGGCAGCGTGCCGGAATGGGCGCCGGCCATGCGACAGAAAGCGCTGGCCATCTGCGACCGCCACAACGTGGATCTACGCACCGTCTCGCTGCAGTTTGCCGCCGCACCGCAAGTGGTCTCGGCGGTAATTCCGGGCGCGCGTACGGCAGAGCAGGCGCATGCGAATGCAGCCTCGATGCGCGTGGCGATTCCGGCAGCTGTGTGGGAAGAGCTCAAGCGCGAGCAAGTGATCGAAGCGGATGCGCCGGTGCCTGTTGTGAGCTGATGCAGCTAAGAGCGGCTGACAAAACCTAGCGAGCGAGCGCCTGTCAGTGAGTGCAGTGGTTTTGCCGGCCGCATCTTGGTGGATGCAGTCAGAGGTCCAGATCAGACACTGAGGGGGCCGAATGCGCGGTGCCCTTACCGCTCGCGGGACACGCCGCAAGTACGTCCATGTAGGCTCGGTGGCGGTATCCATGCCGCCACACGGTCCCGCAATCGGCGAGGACACCGCACCATAAAGTTGGTCGGTGGTTGGGTGAAAGCCTGCCTGTGATCGCGTTGCGTATTGCGTTGCTAAGCTGATCGACGCAGCGTTATCCGAACAACACACGTCATGCGTTGCTTGCAACCATGCGCACCGACCATCTCGACGGGTCCTTGCCCGCCCACCGTCGCGGGACCTTACGCGGCATGGATGCCGCGTAAGAGCCTACAGGGACGTACTTGCGGCGTGTCCCGCGATGGTGGGCGGGCAAGGGCCCTGCAGCCAAGCCGCAGATCAGCCGGCCTGCAGTAGCCTGACGTGAAGTAGTTTTGTTAGCCGCTCTAGTTGATCAAATAGAGTGACGCATCAAGGAATCAACAGCGGCCGCAACGCAGGCACCTGCTTTGCCAACTCGTCGGCGACAATCGCCGCGAACATATCCGCGCCGTCCGCACCAAGATGCGTGTAGTCGAATGCGAGTTTGGCCTGGCCCATCGGCTCGGCGCTGGCATTGTCCTGTGCAGCGGCGGGGACGCTGCCAGCTGCCGCGATCTTTGACGACGCCGACACCGGCGCATGCAATGCCTGCGCCGGCGTCTTGCCAATCGTGGTGCCCGATTGCGCGGCAATCACTTGTTCCGGATCGGCAGGGCGCTGCGCCAGCCGCATCGCCAACACCGGGCCCATGCCCTGCACCAGCGCACGGCTGCGCGCATGCAGGTCGATCAACGGCACCTGTAACTCGCGTGCAACTGCGCGTGTTGTCTCCGCCCACGGCGCCAAGTCGTCGATTAATTGGCCGCGTTCGAATTGCCGCCGCGTCAATGGCGTGACCAACACTGGGATCGCACCGGCGGCACGTGCGTCGGCGACATAACGGCGAAGATTCGCCGGGAATTCGGTCGCCAACTCGGTGGAGCGCCCCGGTTTGCCTGGTTGATCGTTGTGCCCGAACTGGATCAACACAACCACCTGTCGATAGCCGCCGCTGCGCAGCTCCTTCAGTGCGATCTCCCACGAGCCTTCGGCGCGATAGTTGGACGTACTGCGGCCACCGCGCGCCAGATTGAGGCAGCTCAGGAACGAGGTCACATGCTGCGCGCAAAAGCTCGGCCCCCAGCCACCTTGCACGGCGGTGGTGGAGTCGCCGACCAGCACGATCTTGCTGGCGGCAAATTGCTTGCCGCTAGCGGCTACGTTAGACGCTGGCACGCCTGCAGTTGATGCATCAACCGGTGAGGCATCTGCAGCGTACGCAGCAGGTGCAGCAATTACTGCCAGCAGAACCAACAGTACAAGAGATGAAAAACGCATGAATCACCCATGAGGAAAGCGATCGGAAAACGCAAGGTAGTCAGAAGGCGAAAGATGATCAGAAGACCGCAGGCAGGCAGAAGAGCTAAAGCACGATGACCCGAGCCGCGCGCTGATGGGCGCCTACACGCACGCCAGGCCGTGCCGCCGCGGAGTGCGATCAGACCACGCTCGACCTCGACCTTGACCACGAAAGTCAGTCAAAAGGTACCGCGTTGAATGAAAGGCGCTTGCTGATACAGCTTGCGCTCGCCACTGCGCGGATCGTGGTCGAGCCGGCTGGGTGTATCGAACAGCAACGTCTCGCGCTGCTGCAACGAATACTGTCGCCAACGCGGCAGACCACGATGATTCGGGTCGCCGTTGCGCGCGAATGCAATCAACGCCTCGCTCATCTGCGCGGCCATGCGCTGCGCATCGGCGCCATCGCCGGTGCGCGAACCCGGTTGCGCAGTGGTATCGAAGACCAGCGGAATATCCAGCGTGTGGAAGGCGCCGAACTTGCCGCCATCCAGTGGCGAGCCCCAATCCAGTTGATAGACCCAGGTGGGTGCGCCTTGACGTGCGCGTGCCTCGGCTTCTTCGACCGCGCCGCGCCACGAGCGCCCTGCGGTGGTCGCGGCGAAGAACACGTCCGATGGCGAATACTGCGGATACAGCCGGCGGTATTCGGCAATCACCACCTGCCGCAGCAGATCCACGTATTGCTGGGTTTCCAGCCTGGCCGGCAGCTCGTCCCAGCTCAGCGCGAAGTTCTTCGCATCGTTGCCGAGAAACGCGCGGGTTTCATCGCGGGTATTGCCGATCACCAGCGGAATCTTTGCCGATTGCAGCGGGGCGGTCGGCCAGAACGGATGCACCGGCACATTGCGCGCATCCAGCACCGGGCCGAAATACAACGCGCTGTTTTCCACCCGCGAGGGATCGCGCACTTGCGCGGCAGCCAGCAGCTGCTCAATTGGTAGCGTGCGGATGCGCGCAAGCGCGCCGGGCGCAAGTTTCAATGCATCCAGCAGCAGTTGCGCGCGCTGGGTGGCCGCGCGCGGGCCGGCCACGGTGACCTGCTGTCCGCTCATGGTCCACGCGCGATGGAACAGGCCGCGTGCGGCGGGCATCGCCATCAAGGTGGCGATCTTGGCGCCGCCACCGGACTGGCCGAACACGGTGACATTGCCGGCATCGCCGCCGAATTCGGCCGCGTGCTGGCGCACCCACTGCAGTGCCTGGATCAGGTCCAGCTGCCCGGCATTGCCGGAGTCGGCAAAGCTCGTATCGCCCAGCTGCGCCAGCGACAGATAGCCGAACAGGTTGAGCCGGTGGTTGACGGTGATCACCACCACATCGCCGCGCTTGCACAGGCGCACGCCGTCGTAGAGCGGGTCGCTGCCGGAGCCGGTGGTGTAGCCGCCGCCGTGGATATAGAACAGGATCGGCCGCTTGCCGCCATCGCGCAGACCCGGCGTCCACACGTTGAGGAACAGGCACTCCTCGCTGGTGGGTTCGCTGGCCTTGGGTTGCGGCGCGGCGGCACCGAAGGCGCTGGCGTCGCGCACGCCCTGCCAGGGCGTTTCCGGCACGGGCGCCTGAAAGCGCCGCGCTGCGGTGTCGCCGCCGTAGGGGATGCCCTTGAACACGCAGATACCTTGATCGCGATAACCACGCAGTGCGCCGCCACGCACGTGTGCCAGCGGCGTACTGTCGTCGCGCGCAGGCGCTGTTGCGACCGCGCCTGCGAAACCCGGCAGCGCAGCTGCAGCGGTGGCAAGCAAGCCACCACGCAGGAGTGTGCGCCGCCGCGCGTCGGGCGTGGATGGTGACGTCATCGCGCGGCGTCCTGCGCCGGTACAGATGCGGGTGCAGGTGCAGCGACAGATGCATTCGCAGTCGTCGCAGTCGAGGGCGTTTGCGCCTTGCTGACATGCGCGATCCAGGCCTGCGCCAGCTGCGGCCACGCGGCCACGGTCAGCCCGGTGCCGCTGGCGGTACCGAAGCCATGACCGCCCTGCGGAAACACATGCAGCTCGCTGGGCACGCCGGCACGCAGCAACGCGTCATGCATCAACAGGCTGTTGCGCACCGACACCACCGTGTCGTCCTGCGCATGCAGCAGAAAGGTCGGCGGCGTGCGTGCATCCACATGCAGGTGCGGCGAGTACGCGCGCACCTGCGCATCGCTCGGAGTGCTGCCGAGCAGGCGCTCGCGCGAGCCCGCGTGTGCGTTTGCGCTGTCCATGTCGATCACCGGATAGATCAGCAGCTCGAAATCCGGCCGCGCGCTCAGCGCATCGGCCGCATCCAGCTTCGGGTACACCTGCGCGGCATAGCGGGTGCCCAGGCTGGCGGCGACGTGACCGCCGGCCGAGAACCCCATCACCCCGACCCGCTGCGCGTCGATGCCGTAGCGGGCGGCATTGGCGCGGATCAGCCGCAGCGCGCGCTGTGCATCGGCCAGCGGCACGTCGGCTCCGTGCGGATGGCCTTCGCCGGGCAGGCGGTAGCGCAACACGAACAGCGTGATCCCGGCCTGGTCGACGAAGCTGGGCACCAGCGCGCTGCCTTCGTTGTCCAGCACGATGCGCTGGTAGCCGCCGCCGGGGGTGACCAGCAGGGCAGTGCCATTTGGCTGCTTGGGCCGGTAGACCACCAGGTAAGGCGTGCTGATCTGCTGGATGTAGCGATCGGGCAGGGCAGGGTCGCTGCTGCGCTCGATGATGCGCTGCGGCTGCTTCAGCGCGCTGTCTCCCGGTGCCATCCCGCTGGGCCATAGCGCGATCCGGCTGGCCTGCTCGGCCCTGGTATCGGCACTGGGCACCTCGGCCGCAACCACCGGCCCGATCAATACTGAGGTCGCCAGCAACACCAGCGGCAGGCACCGCCGCATAGCAACTGAAAACGCCGCAAAACCACGCGTTTGGCTTGTCTGTTCCATCCACCCCTCCCAGGGTTACTTCGCTTTGAAGGCTAACTTTGCCGCACTGCACATTGCCAATGACACCGGTTTACCATATACAGCACACCGTGCCACTGTCGATTGGCAGTGCAACAAAAACACTAGCAGGGAGACACCCTTGAGCAACGACGCCGCCACCCCGCCATCGTCCACATCCATGCTGTCGCAGATCGCCCAGCAGTTTGTGGAGGCACGCCGTGCAGGGGCATCGCTGCCCGACTTTCCCGGGCAAATCCCTGAGGATCTGGTCACTGCCTATCAGGTGCAGGACATCGCCATCAGCCAGTGGGACGACCAGGTGGTTGGCTGGAAGGTGGGTTATATCGCCGCCGAGCGCCGCGACGCCTCCGGCGACGACCGCCTGCTGGGGCCGATCTTCTCGCACAAGCTCTGGAATGCTACCGGTGGAACAACGCAGTTCCCGATCTACCAGGGCGGCTTCGGTGCGGTAGAGGCCGAATACGTACTGCGCCTGGAAGCGGATGCTCCCGCCGAGCAGACCCACTTCACCCCGGAGCAGGCGGCGCAGCTGCCGGCCACGTTGTTCATCGGCGTGGAGATCGCCAGCAGCCCGTTGGCGACCATCAACAAGCTGGGCCCGCGCGTGGTGATTTCCGACTTCGGCAACAATAACGGCCTGATTCTGGGCCCGGAAGTGACCGACTGGCTGGCACGCGACGAGTCCGCGCTGACTGCCGAAACGCTGATCGACGACCAGGTTGTCGGTACCGGTGGAGCCACCACGTTGCCGGGTGGATTGCGCGCCGCCTACGCGTTTGCGCTCAGTCGTTCGGCCCAGCGCGGGCGTCCGCTCAAGCGCGGTGATCTCATTGCAACGGGCAATGCCACCGGTATCCATGACATCGAAGTGGGACAGCGTGCCCTGATTCGCTTCGCCGGCATCGGCGACATTTCCTGCACGGCTGTGTCCGCTACCTGATTCGGACCCAGTGACCAGACGCTTGGGAGGGCGCCAATGATCACACGCAGACATTTCCTCGGTGCCGGGCTCGGTGCCGCCGCGGCCGGCCCCTGGTTGGGCGCCGGTGCCACCACGCCGATCCCCGGCGGGCAATTGTTGACCGCCACCGACGTGCATATCGGCGACTACCCCACCGTGGAAGCGGTGCGGTGGTTCGGCAAGCAGCTCGAAGCACGTACCAACGGCCGGCTCAAGTTGCGCCAATACCACTCCGGCCAATTGGGCCGCGAGTCGGAGGCGATCGATATGGCGCGCTTCGGTGCCATCGACATCACCCGGGTGTATTCGGGCGCGTTGAACAACACCTTTCCGCTCACTCAGGCGCTGTGCCTGCCGTACGTGTTCGACTCGGTGCCGCATCTGCGCCGTGCCATCGACGGGCATGTGGGCGACAGCGTGCTGCGTAGCTTCGAGCAGCGCGACCTGGTGGGCCTGGCGATCTACGATTCGGGTGCGCGTTGCTTCTACAACACCAAGCATCCGCTGCACCGCCCGGAAGATCTCAAGGGCCTGAAATTGCGTGTGGCCTCGTCCGATATCTTCCTCAAGCTGATGCGCATGCTGGGCGCCAATCCCACCCCGATGTCGCTGGGCGAGACGTTCTCGGCGATGGAAACGCACATGATCGACGGTGCGGAAAACAACATGCGCAGCTTCCAGTCCAGCCGTCATTTCGAGGCGGCGCACTACTGGTCGCAGAGCGAGCATTCCTACGCGCCGGACATCCTGGTGATGTCGCGCAAGAGTTTCGAATCGCTGAGCCCGGCCGACCGCGGCCTGGTGGTGGAACTGGCACGCGCCTCGGTGCCGGTGATGCGCAACCTGTGGGATGCCTCGGAAGTGATCGCGCGTAAACAGGTGATCGACTACGGCGTCAAGCTCAATCAGGTCGACATGCCGGCGTTCCGCGCCGCCTCCGCCCCGCTGCTGGCCGAATACCGCAAGCAGCCGGAGATCGAAGCGTTGTACCGCCGCATCCGCGATTTCGCATAGAGGTGATCCAATGACCGAACCCGAGACTCTCGCCGTCCCGGTCGCGCCGTTGCAGCGCGCGCTGGACCGCGTTTCCGACACTGCCGTTGGCGTGGCATCGCTGGCCTTGCTGGGCCTGGTGGTCGTGCAGGGCTGGCAGGTATTCACCCGCTACGTGCTCAACGACTCGCCCAGCTGGACCGAGCCGGTGACGCTGCTGCTGCTCAGCACCGCGCTGAGCCTGGGCGCGGCCGCCGGCGTGCACACCAACCGCCACTTCGGCTTCTATCTGCTGGGCGAACACGTGCCGCCGCTGGTGCGCAAGGTGTTCGACCTGATCCGCCCGCTGATGATCATCGCCATTGGCGCGGTGCTGGCGCGCTGGAGTGCGGCGCTGCTGCTCGATGGCCTGGACATCAAGATGGCCGGCGCGCAGATGCCGCAGAGCATCAACTACCTGCCGCTGTCGATCGGCGGTGCGCTGATGGTGGTGTTCGCCTTGTACAAGCTGTGGCGTGTGCTGCGCCCGATCCACACCGGAGGAGTGCGCTGATGGGCATCGCCATGTTGTTGGGAACCTTCGTGGTGCTGCTGCTGATCGGCGTGCCGGTGGCCTATGCGCTGGGCGCGGCCGCGCTGACCACGCTGCTGTATCTGGACCTGCCCACGGTGGTGCTGGTGCAGCAGATTTCCGCCGGCAGCGGCTCGGCCTCGTTGATCGCCATTCCGCTGTTTATCTTCGCTGGCGAGTTGATGCTGCGCGGTGGTATTTCCGAACGCTTGATCGCCTTGGCCTCGTCGCTGGTGGGGCGCGTACGTGGTGGGCTGGGCCAGGTCAGCGTGCTGTCGTCGCTGTTCTTCGGCGGCGTGTCCGGCTCGGCGATTGCCGACGTCTCGGCGGTCGGCGGCACCATGATTCCGCAGATGATCAAGCGCGGTTACGACCGCGATTACGCGGTGAATGTGAGCATGACCGCCGCGCTGGTGGCGCTGCTGGTGCCGCCCTCGCATAACCTGATCCTGTTTTCCGCAGCGGCCGGTGGCGGCATCTCGATCGCCGATCTGTTCGCCGCCGGCATCTTCCCGGCGCTGTTGATGACTGCAGCAATGATGGTCACCGGCTATGCGGTCGCACGCCATCGCGGCTACGGCACCGAGCCGTTCCCCGGCTGGCGCGCAGTGGCGTTGCGCCTGTTCGGCGCATTGCCGGGCTTGGGGTTGGTGGCGCTGATCTTCATCGGTATTCGCGCCGGCATCTTCACCGCAGTGGAGAGCGCCGCGATTGCGGTGGTCTACGCGTTGATCGTCACCGCGCTGCTGTATCGCCAGCTGCGTTGGGCCGAGTTCTTCGCCGCGGTCACGCATGCCGCGCGCACCACCGGCGTGATCCTGTTCGTGATCGCCACGGCTGCAGTGTTCGGTTGGTTGCTTGCGTACTTGCAGGTGCCGGCGGCCGCAGTGAAGTTCCTGCAGGCCATCGCCGACAGCAAGAACACCGTGCTGCTGATGATCGTGGTGATGCTGTTGCTGCTGGGCATGTTCATGGACCTGGCACCGAAGATCCTGATCTGCACACCGATCTTCCTGCCGGTGGTCAAGGCCTACGGCATCGACCCGATCCACTTCGGTCTGGTGATGGTGCTGGCCGGCGGTATCGGTTTGATCACCCCGCCGATCGGCTCGGTGCTGTTTATCGGCACCTCGATCGGCCAGATCACCATCGCCCAGAGCATGCGCACCATCTGGCCATTCTGGTTGGCGGCGTTATGCGTGTTGCTGATCGTGGCGTTTTTCCCCGAACTGTCGTTGTGGTTGCCGCGGGCACTGCGCGCGTAAGGGCACTACTCCATCCACTGCGTATCCGTCGGCAGGGCGCGGTCGGGGCGAACGAATCGGCATCTACCACGTGCGATTCCACCGCCCCGGCCACCCCATCCGACAGTCGCTTGGCGACGCTGCATGAGCTGTGCTCAGCGCCGCTGCTGGCGGGAGTTTCCGCCGTCATCCCAGCGGCCGACGATCTAAGGCGTCGGCCGCCGCATCGCCCCGCAGGTTGGGGGTCAAGGAGAGAGCATGCGTATGCGTAACACTTCACCCTGTTTGCGTTGGCTGCTGGCCAGCGGCCTGCTGCTGTGTGCCGGGCTAAGCGCTGCGGCCGACTGGAAGCGCGGCATCGAACAGCAGCGCATTGCCGACCAGGGTAACGGCACCTTCCTCAACCCGGTGCTGGCCGGCGATCACCCCGATCCGTCGGTGCTCAAGGACGGCGACGACTACTACCTCACGCTGTCCTCGTTCGATGCCTATCCGGGCCTGCCGATCTGGCATTCGCGCGATCTGGTCAACTGGCAACCGCTGGGCCATGCCATCAGCCAGAACGTCGGCGCGATCTGGGCGCCGGATCTGATCAAGCACGGCAAGCGCTATTACATCTACTTCCCGGCGCGCCGCGGCGACCAGGGCGAGCGCAGCAACTTCGTGGTCTGGGCCGATGACATCAAGGGCCCGTGGAGCAAGCCGATTGACATCGGCCTGGGCAAGTACATCGACCCCGGCCATGCAGTGGGCGAGGACGGCAAGCGCTATCTGTTCCTGAGCGGCGGCGATTACGTGCAACTCTCCGACGACGGCTTCAAGGTGGTGGGCACGCCCAAGCACGTCTACGACGGCTGGAAGTACCCGGAAAGCTGGGACGTGGAAGGCTACGCCCAGGAAGGCCCCAAGATCACCCGCCACAACGGCTGGTACTACATGACCACCGCAGTGGGCGGCACCGCCGGCCCGCCGACCGGGCACATGGTGATCACCGCGCGCTCGCGCTCGATCCACGGCCCCTGGCAGAACGCGCCCAACAATCCGATCACCCGCACCAAGAGCGCCGACGAGCCGTGGTGGTCGCGCGGCCACGCCACCCTGGTGGAAGGCACCGACCAGCGCTGGTGGATGCTCTACCACGGCTACGAACACGGCTACTGGACGCTGGGCCGGCAGGCGCTGCTCGACCCGATCGAGTGGACCGCGGACGGCTGGTTCGTCGCCAAGGGCAGCGACCTGGGCACGCCGTTGAAAAAGCCCAGCGGGCAGGCCTTGCCGCATGGCCTGAGGTTGTCGGACGACTTCCGCGCCAACACGCTCGGCCCGCAGTGGTCGTTCTTCAACCCGGCCGCCGACGAAGCCAAGCGTCTGCAAGTAGGCGATGGCGTGTTGCGCCTGCAGGGCAAGGGCAGCGCCCCGCGCGACGCCTCGCCGCTGACCCTGATCGCGCCCGACCAGGCCTATCAGTTCGAAGTGCAGATGACCGTGGCACCGGGCGGGCAGGGCGGGGCGCTGTTGTTCTACAGCGACAAGCTCTACGCCGGGGTGGGGAGCAACGGCGAGAACTTCGTCATGCACCGCTATGGCGAAGAACGCCCGGCCAAGCTGGCGCCCAGCGGCAAGGGCGGCGCGCTATGGCTGCGCGTCACCAACAACCGCCACATCGTCACCATCCACAGCAGCATCGACGGCACCACCTGGACCAAGTACCCGGTACAGATGGAAGTGTCCGGCTATCACCACAACGTGGCCGGCAAGTTCCTGGCACTGAAACCGGCGCTATATGCGTCCGGCCAAGGCCAGGTGGAGTTCCGCAACTTCCGCTACCGCGCCCTGGACTGATCGTTCTGCACTGCCGGGCATGCTGTGGCGCATCACGCCACGGCGCCCTGGTCATGGCGGATTCGGGACATCGGCAAGCCTGCGAAGGCTTGCCGGCCCGCTGGCCGGTAGAATCCAATCAACTTCAATGGTTGACCGCTATGCCCGCCCGCAAGATGCCTGAAGAGGGAATGCCCGGCCTGCCGAAGGGCAAGGTAGCCACGATCAACGACATCGCCCGGATGTCCGGGGTGTCCAAGAAGACCGTCTCGCGGATCATCAACAATTCGCCGCTGGTCCGCCAGGACACCCGCGAGAAGGTCGAAGCGCTGATGCGCGAGGTCGGCTACTCGCCCGACCCGCTCGCGCGCGGGCTGGCGTTCCGGCGTTCGTTCCTGATCGGCATGGTCTACGACAACCCCACCGCGCAGTACATCGTGGACATGCAGTACGGCGCGCTGGACGCGCTGCGCGGCTCCAGTTTCGAGCTGGTGGTGCACCCCTGCGACAGCCGCAGCCCCGGCTATATCGAAGGCGTGCGCCGCTTTGCCCAGGCGCAGAAGCTGCACGGGGTGATCCTGGTGCCACGCGCCTCCGAGGACCAGGCGCTGGCCGACATGCTGGCCGAGATCGGCTGCCGCTACACCCGTATCGCCTCGGTCGCGCTGGACGCCACTTCGCAGACGGTGATCACCCACGACCGCGACGGCGCCGCCGAGGCCGCCGACTACCTGCTCTCGCTCGGCCACCGCGACATCGCCCTGGTCACCGGCCCCAGCGCCTACCGCTCCTCGGTCGAGCGCACCTCGGGCTTTGCCGACGCGCTGACCCGGCGCGGCATCGAACTGCCGCCCGAGCGCATCGTCGAAGCCGGCTACACCTTCGAATCCGGCGTGGCCGCCGCCGAAAAGCTGCTGCTGGGCAAGAAGCGCCCCACCGCCATCTTCACCGGTAATGACGAAATGGCCGCCGGTATCTACAAGGTCGCGCTGCGCGCCGGCATCAACATCCCGCGCCAGCTCTCGGTGATCGGCTACGACGACAGCTCGCTGGCCTCGCGGCTATGGCCACCGCTGACCTCGGTGCGCCGCCACACCCGCGACACCGGTCGCACCGCCGCCGCGATGCTGATCCAGCCCGACAACGCCCCGCAACTCCCCACCGCCAGCGTGCGCCCGCACCTGATCGTGCGCGATTCCTGCCAACCGCCGGAAGATTGAGCACGTAAAACCTCTCTCCCTGCGGGAGTGCGCCCAGCCTCGCACCCTCATCCGGCGCTACGCGCCACCTTCTCCCGACGGGAGAAGGGAGTGAGCCCCTCTCCCTCCGGGGCGAGAAGGCACGGCTTGCGCGCCATGGGCGCGCGTGCCTTGGAGCGCCCGCGCCGCAAGCGCGGGCCGGGGCGCGGAGCGGGGGTTGGGGTGAGGGTACGGCGGCAGACAGCCATCTGAGAAAGCTTAGCCATGAGCTGACGGAGGAGGCGCACACGAGCCTCTACCCCGCACCCAACACCGCGCGCAGCCTCGCACCCTCATCCGGCGCTTACGCGCCACCTTCTCCCGCAAGGAGAAGGGATTCCCACGCTATCGTGCACTGCGCAATGACACCGGTTAACCAGAGCCGGTAGACTATGCCGGTGCAAGCCAATATCCCCCTTGCTTGCTACCGGAGATCGCGCATGTCCCTGTACTGCAAGACCCACTACGCCACCCATCCCGATGCCATCAAGGGCGCCAGCAACGACGACCTGCGAGAGCTTTATCTGCTCGATGGTTTGTTTATCGACGATGCGGTGACCCTCAAATACACCCACTACGAGCGCTTTGTGCTCGGTGGCGCGGCACCGCTCGGTAAAACGCTGGAGCTGCCCAAGCAGACCGAACCTGCTTCCGCTGCCGGCCATCCGTTCCTGGAGCGCCGTGAGCTCGGCATCCTCAATGTCGGCGCCGGGACCGGCACCGTGACCGTGGACGGCACCGCCTACACGCTCGGGCCAAAGGACGGCCTGTACGTGGCAATGGGCAGCACCGAGGTCACCTTCGCGTCCGTAGACGCCAGCAACCCGGCCAAGTTCTACCTGGCCTCCACGCCGGCGCACGCGCGCTTCGAGACCAAACAACTCTCGATCAAGGATGCGGTGGCACTGGAGCGTGGCGCGCTGGAAACCAGCAACGAGCGCACCATCTACCAGTACATCGTGCCGGCCACCTGCCAGTCCTCGCAGTTGCTGCTGGGCCTGACCGTGCTCAAGCCGGGCAGCGTCTGGAACACCATGCCGCCGCATCTGCACGACCGCCGCAGCGAGGTGTATTTCTACTTCGATCTTGGCGCCAACGACCGCGTCTATCACTTCATGGGTGAGCCGGACGCGCAGCGCCACATCGTGATCCAGAACAACGAAGCGGTGGTGTCGCCGCCGTGGTCGATCCACATGGGCGCCGGCACCAGCAATTACGCCTTCATCTGGGCGATGGGCGGCGAAAACCTGGATTACACCGACATGCACGTGCTGGACATCTGCCAGCTCAAATGACGCTGGCGCTTGCAAGGCAATACTTAATCAGCGCAATAACTCGGTTAATGCGATTCATCAGCCAAGTTAATGCAATAACTCCATCAATGCGTGGCCGCGCAGCGCGCGGACGCAACACACTCATCCAACGTGGCATCACCCAGCAGGAGCGATAAGGTAATGAGCAATCCGTTCAGTCTCGAAGGCAAGGTCGCACTGGTCACCGGTGCCAACACTGGCCTGGGCCAGGGCATCGCGCTGGCACTGGCACAGGCGGGCGCCGACATCGCCGCCGCCGGCATCCAGGCGCCGACCGAGACCGAAGAACTGGTCAAGGGCCTGGGCCGCCGCTTCATCGCCATCCAGGCCAACCTGATCAGCCTCGAGCCAGTCGAGCGCATCCTCAAGGAAACCCTGGACGGCCTGGGCCGCCTGGATATCCTGGTCAACAACGCCGGTCTGATCCGCCGCACCGACGCGGTGGATTTCAGCGAGCAGGATTGGGACGACGTGATGAACGTCAATCTGAAATCGGCCTTCTTCATGGCCCAGGCCGCCGGCCGCCATTTCATCGCCCAGGGCAGCGGCAAGATCATCAACATCGCCTCGATGCTGTCGTTCCAGGGCGGCATCCGCGTGCCGTCGTACACCGCCAGCAAGTCCGGCATCGCCGGCATCACCCGCTTGCTGGCCAACGAGTGGGGCAGCAAGGGCGTGACCACCAACGCCATTGCGCCCGGCTATATGGCCACCGACAACACCGCCCAGCTGCGTGCCGACGAAGCGCGCAACAAATCCATCCTGGACCGCATCCCGGCCGCGCGCTGGGGCGTACCGGCCGACCTCGGCGGCACCGCAGTGTTCCTGGCCAGCAGCGCCTCGGATTACGTCAACGGCGCCATCATCCCGGTCGACGGCGGCTGGCTGGCACGCTGAGAAAACCGCGTCGTTCCCTTCTCCCTCCGGGAGAAGGTGCCCGAAGGGCGGATGAGGGTCGGCATGCACGCGCACGACCCGACCCAGACACTCATCAAGTCCGCCACCCAAGCGCACGCATCACCACATTCCAAACAACTTTCCCCAACCCAATCGGAGCACCCCATGAAAATCGCACTCATGAATGAGTTTAGTCAGGCCGGCAAGAACCCGGTGATCCTGCAGCAGCTCAACGACGTCGCCAGCGAACAAGGCCACAGCGTGTTCAACGTCGGCATGGACGGCGACAACGACCACCGCCTGACCTATATCCATCTGGGCATCGTCGCCAGCCTGCTGTTGAACTCCAAGGCGGTCGACTTCGTCGTCGCCGGCTGCGGCACGGGTCAGGGCGCGATGATGTCGCTCAACGCGCATCCGGGCGTGTTCTGCGGCTACTGCATCGAGCCGACCGACGCCTACCTGTTCGCCCAGGTCAACAACGGCAATGCGCTGTCGCTGGCATTCGCCAAGGGTTACGGCTGGGGCGCGGAAATCAACGTGCGCTACATCTTCGAAAAGGCCTTCAGCGGCGAGCGTGGCCTGGGCTACCCGGCCGAGCGTCGTGAATCGCAGGCCGCCAACGCCGGCATCCTCACCCAGCTCAAGCAGGCCACCGCCAAGTCGTACATCGACGGCCTGCGCGCCATCGACCCGGAGCTGATCAAGCAGGCCGTCGGCGGCGAGCGCTTCCAGCAGTGCTTCTTCGACAACGCCCAGGACGCCGAGATCCGCGCCTTCGTCGCCGGCGTACTGGGCAAGCCGGAAGCCGCTGCTGCCGCAGCGTAACTAGCCAATGCGTTTTAGCCCCTCTCCCGCCGGGAGAGGGGTTGGGGTGAGGGTACGGCGGAAGACAGCTGGCCTAAACGGAAAAGGCTTGAAAGGCTTGAGACGACAGTAAGGCCGTCCAACATTTCCGATGCCGCCGCACCCTCATCCGCCCTTCGGGCACCTTCTCCCGATGGGAGAAGGGACACCGCGCTGTCCTAAACACTCTTCTCCGGAGCCACCATGCGTCTGCTTCTGTTCGCATCGTTGCTGCTGCTCTCCGCAAACCCCGCCCGCGCCGAACCACACCGCATCTTCATCGCCGGTGATTCCACCGCCGCCGAATACGGCCCGGAGCGCGCGCCGCAAGCCGGCTGGGGCCAACTGCTGCAAGACTGGTTCGACCCTGCGCAATGGCAGGTCCGCAACCACGCCAAGGGCGGCCGCAGCACCCGCAGTTTCATCGCAGAAGGGCACCTGGACGCCATCGCCAACCAACTGCAACGCGGCGACATCCTGCTGATCCAGTTCGGCCACAACGACGCCAAACACGAAGACCCGACCCGCTATACCGACGCGCACAGCGACTATCAGCAGTTCCTGCGCCGCTACATCGCCACCGCACGCGACAAGGGCGCCACGCCGATCCTGATCACGCCCGCCGCTCGTTTGCTCTACGACTTCGGCGCGCTGCTCGACACCCACGGCCGCTATACGCTGGCCATGCAGCAACTCGCAGCGCAAGAGCACGTTGCCCTCATCGATCTCAACGCCAGCTCCAGCGACTGGATCCGCGCACTCGGCGAACAGGCAGCCAAACCGTACTTCCTGTTCGTGCCCGAACAAGGCAAGGTCGATGGCACCCACTTCAGCCGCGCCGGTGCCACCGCAATCGCCTGCCTGGTTGTGCATGGCTGGGTGCAACTGCAGCCAGCGCTGAAACCGCAACTCCGCCGCGACGCCGATTGCGGCGCAGCCCCCGACACGGCCGCACAACGCGCCGCGCAGGCGCATCCCTCGCTGGTGGTGCACGAACGCGACCTCGCCCGCGAGCAACCCGGCCCGCACGGTGGCGCCGGGCCCACCACGGCGTACCCCTTCTTCGCCGACGCACCGGAGCTGAAATTCGTGCTGCGCAAACGCGTGCTGCACAAGGGCGCGGGCATCGGCCTGCACTTGCACGACAAGGACGAGATCTATTACATCGTCAGCGGCCGCGGGCTGTATGCACTGGATGGCAAGCAATACGAAGTCAACGCAGGCGATGCGCTACTGACGCGGCCGGGAAGTACGCACGCGTTACAGCAAACCGGAGAAGAACCGTTGGTTGTATTGCTGGCATACACGGTGGCGCCGAAGATATAAGCCATACGTCACTGATACGTATCATCGATCTCCCGGTTGCGATGCTCACGATAAGCCTTGAAATCAAGCCTATCGCATCGGATCAATCACCGATTCCATCGCCACTATCTCTGCGCGGCTGGCGTTGCATCGCACAGCTTCCTGTTGCCACCGCGCAACCGCCGCGCGTACTTCTTCGATGATGGCCAATGCCTGCGCTCTGGTCAGCCGATAATACTCGTGCGTTTCCATCAATAGCGCCGTATCGGGTATGGTGTCGTCAAGACTGATGGCCAGCACGTGCACGTCTTTGTCCTGGTTTGGATTGACGTCGAACGCAGGTGCCAAACGCCAGCCGTCGTGCTCACGCAGGAATCCATGATTGCGTAAGTGATCGTCGCGATTGCCGACCAGTATGTTGAAGGCGACGCGGCGGAATAACTGGTGCAGATCATGTTGAATCGCGTGTGTTGCGCCAACGACTTCGATGGCATGCGCAATATCGACGTAAGACGACGCTTCGCTGTGTTCCACATCCAGCAGCGTAAATGCCGAGGCATATGCACGGCGGCTATGCGCAGTGCGATCAAAGCGCTGCACCGCGAACGTGGTGCCGTGATTGGACAGTTCCAGTGGTTTGGCGGCAGGCATGCTGATGCCCGCAGCCAGTGACAAACGGTAGGTGATGTATTCCCATCGCCCCACGTCGTAGAGGTCGTCAGCGGAAGGAAATTTCGCCAGCCAGAGAGAGCCATCCGTCTCTCTGACACTGGCCTTGGGCCTGGCGCCACCAAGCGAAGCGCCGGGTGCGATCAGTTGCTTGACCCACGTGAGATCCATGTCGCTGTCATCCATGTCATCGCGCTCAAGGCGCCGAGCAATCGCTTCCAACTCGCGCAATTGCGTCATGGGCGGTGCGCTCAATGCATGGTCGTCGAGGTGTCGGCCGGTCGTGCTGTCGCGCAACCTCAGCGCGCCCATGCGGGACGCATCGTTGACGCCGATCAGATAATCCCAGGGCCGCAGTGCACGAACTTTTCGGCCTTGTTCGCGCGCCATGATCACTTCTCTGCGCTTCATCAGCAGTTTGCCCCAGCGATCGGGCGAACAATCCAGAAAGGCACCGGTCAACTCGGACGCTCCGGCGCGTGCAATCGATGCGCCTGCATAGAGCGGCAGTTGCGGGTCGAGCGCGAACGCGCGAACGGGTGTCTCGTTGGCCAGCCAGCCGGCGGCATATTCGAACTGCAGTGTCTCGCCGCGGCGGCTGTATTGGCGTGTCAAATACCCAACCAGGGAGCTGCCGCCCAATGATTGATCCTCTAACCACACCTCGACCTTGTTGATGTCATGCGCCAAGGGAGCCGAACTCATGGCTCGCTCCTGATGGAGGAGGGCCCCGGGCGACGCAGCCTGCTGTCCTGCAGCTGCCTCCCCAGCGGATCGGTCTGCGCCAGCAGATCGATGTCCTTGTCCAGACCAAGCACGGTCAGTACACGGAGAACGGTCGCCAGACTGGTCGATGGATCGCCGTTTTCCAGCTTGGCCAGGGTTGGCACGCTGACGCCGACGCGGGTGGCCAGCTCGCGCTGGGTCATCTCGCGACGCAGTCGTGCGGCGCGCAAGCGTTCTCCCAGCGCCTCGATTTGGCGCTGGGCACGCGGCATGGTGGGAGGGACGCGTTTGGCCATACCAAATTAAATTACTCTTTAGCAGTATAAAAGCAACTTAATTTTGTATTCGGCTGGTCTGCTTGTTAGGGTTTTATGCCTTGTCGTAAGCGCTGGTACCTGCACCCCTCAGGCCTTGTCCACCCCGTAGTGGGTCAGCCCCAACCGCGCCAGTTCGCCGGAGCGGCGGTAATAGACTTCTTCCCAGCCATCCACGCGCTGGCGGTCGGTCTCGTTCATGGCGTCGAGGATGTCTTCGATGCTGAGCAGATTCGGGTCTTCTTCCAGGCGTTCGAACACTGCGCCCAAGCCTTCGATCGCCTGGCGTGTCTGCGCTGCGCCCATCGCCGCCAGCGCCTGCAGCGCGTAAGTGCGCGTGGTGGCGTCCCAGCGATCGAAATAGCGCGCGTAGCCGCTTTCGACCATGTCCGCGTCCAGCCGTGCCAGTGCAACCAGCTCGCGCTCGCCGGGGGTCAGCGCATCCAGGTGTCCACGCAGCATGGTCAGTTTGGTCTGCGCGCGCGCACTGCGGCGGCGCCACAACAGCTCGGGCATGTTGAGCAGGCCCTCCGGGGTAGGCGGCGCGACGGCGGGCCAGTTCACCCCAAAACCGTCTTCGGTGAGCTGCCACTGCGCGCGCTGCGGCGCCGCCGCCTTGAACAACAGCCGATGCGCCTTGATGGGCTCATCGATACGGATGCCATTGGCCAGGGTGAACAGCAGGCGGGTGTCGTCCAGCTCCAAGCGCCGGATGCGTAGCTGCGTCAGGTCCATTGAGCGAAGGCGGTGTGGGGAGGTTTGACCTTAGTCCGCGTGGGCAGTGCTGTCGAGTCGGTGCAGCGATCTTGCGCCACCCCGGCACCGCTCACACATCGCCCTCGCGACTCCAACCTTCGCCAGTGCCGTGCTGAAGCACCCGATCTGTGACCAGCACATCGCCGGCCGGCACCTGCGCTTGCTGCGCAAGATCGGCATAGATCGGGGTGAAGTCTGGCGCGGTGGCGGCCATCAATTGCGCGAAGCTGTCGATGACGAAATAGGTCTTTTGAAAGCTGTCGATGCGGTAGCGCGTGCGCATGATGCGTTGCAGGTCGAAGCCGATCCGGTTGGGCGCTGGCGATTCCAGCGAATGCAGCGATTCGCCCTTCGACGACACGATGCCGGCCCCAAAGATGCGCAACCCTTGCGGCGTTGCGATCAGGCCGAATTCCACCGTGTACCAGTACAGGCGGGTGAGGTTCTGCAGCGCGTCCGCGCCGATGCCGTGCGCCTTGACTCCGCCACGGCCGTAGGCCTGCATGAAGTCGGCAAACAGCGGGTTCATCAGTAGCGGCACGTGCCCGAACAGGTCATGGAACAAATCCGGCTCGGCGATGTAATCGATCTGCTCGGGGCGGCGAATCCACCACGTCACCGGGAAGCGCTTGTTGGCCAGATGTTCGAAAAAGTCGAGCTCCGGCAGCAGCCCTTGCACGCCGACCAGGGTCCAGCCGGTGGCCGCCTGCAGCACGGCGTTGAGCGCATCGAACCGCGGGATGTGGGTATCGCCCATGCCCATCGCATCCTGCGCCTGCAGGAATTCGTCGCAGGCGCGCCCGACCAGCAGCTCGCGCTGGCGCCGATACAAGCTGCCCCAGGTGGCATGGTCGTCGGCGCTGTAGCCGTCCCACGGCTGCTCGACCACGGCGGTGGTGTAGACCGGCACATAGCCCTTGTCGGTGAGCTGATTCTCGACGCGTTGCGGTGCGGTGTTCATGCGGCAGCAGTTCCCGATGATCAGCGCTCACCTTAGCTCGATGGCCGCGCAACGGGATTGCGAACCTTGCGCGGTCAACGCCAGATGGCGCAAGATTCGTGCGTCATCTTCTGCTGCTGCGCAACATATGGACCAGCCAATCGCCTTGGACCGCACCGATCTGCGCCTGCTCGCCCTGCTGCAGACGCAGGGGCGCAGCAGCAATGCGGAGTTGGCGGTGCAGGTCAATCTGTCGGCATCGGCCTGCCTGCGCCGCACCCAACGGCTGGAGGCGGCCGGCATCATCGCCGGCTACGGCGCGCGCCTGGATGCCAAGGCGCTGGGACTGGGACTGCAGGCGTTCGTGCGCGTGCAGTTGGAGCAGCACGGCCAGGCCGATATCGAACACTTCGCCGAGGGCGTGCGCGGCTGGGACGAGGTGGTGGCCTGCTGGGCGCTCACCGGCGACATGGATTACCTGTTACAGGTGCAGGTGCGCGATCTGGAGCATTTTTCGCGGTTTCTGCTCGACCGCCTGCTCAACGCCACCGGCGTGTCCGACGTCAATTCCAGCTTCGTGTTGCGCACCGTCAAGGCACCGGAAGGCTTGCCGTTGGCGCATCTGGCCTGAGCCCGCAGCGCTGCATGTGGGCGGGGCGGCACACTGTGACTTGCCTCTCAAACGCTAACGATTTACATTTGCATAAATTCTGGCCGCGTCCGGTCATGTCGTTCCCCGTCGATCCGCCAGCCCCGCAGGGCCAGCCAGCTCGTCGCCCGAGTGGGACGCGCACGCCTGCCTGCAGCTTCCTGACGCCCAGCGTCCGCACCGATCGATGAGAACCCCTCCAATGCCCGCGATTTCCGCCCCTCTGGCCACGCTGTCCGCCGCCTTGCTGTGCGCGCTGGCGATGACGACGTCCACTGCCCACGCTGCCGATGCCACCAGCGCCAAGACGCTGGACCAGGTCAACGTCAACGGCACGGTGAGCCGCGCGCAGCCGGCCACCACCACGCGCCTGCCGCTGACCTTGCAGGAAACGCCGCAGTCGGTGAGCGTGATCGGGCTGCAGCGGCTGGAAGACGAGTCGCTTTTCAGCATCGACGATGTGATGCGTAATGTCACCGGCGTCAACGTGTCGTTCTACGACACCCAGCGTCCGTTGTATTTCGCGCGCGGCTTCCAGATCACCGACTTCCAGGTCGACGGCTTGCCCACCTACAGCGGTTCCACCAACCAGGAATACGACACGGTCTTTTACGACCGCATCGAAGTGATCCGCGGCGCCAATGGCCTGCTCACCGGCGCGGGCATTCCCTCGGCCACGGTCAATCTGCTGCGCAAGCGGCCCGGCAAGGAGTTCGATGCCTCGTTCGCGGTGAGCGCGGGCACCTGGGATTTCCGCCGCATGCAGGCCGACGTCAACGCACCGCTGACCGAAGACGGGCGCTGGCGCAGCCGCGTGGTGGCGGCCTGGCAGGATCGCGATTACTACTACGACCGTTACCACGACAACAAGATGTCGGGCATGGCGGTGCTGGAAGGCGACCTGACCGACAGCACCACGCTTACCGTCGGTTACCAGCGCCAGGACAACAGCCCGGTCGGCTCGACCTGGGGCACGGTGCCGTTCTTCGCCGCCGATGGCTCGCTGGCCAACCTGTCGCGCTCCACCAACCTGGCGCCGGAGTGGACCCGCTGGCAGCGCGAAACCAGCACCGCCTTCGCCAACCTGGAACAACGCTTCGGCGAGGACTGGCTGTTGCGCGTCAACACCGCGCACACCAAGGGCAATGTGCAGAGCCTGCGCGTGTACGGCACCGGCTATCCGGCCGCCGATGGCAGCGGCATGTTTCTGCGCACCGGCACTGGCGAGACCGAAGACACCCGCGACAGCGTGGATGTGTATCTGTCCGGTGGTTTCTCGCTGTTCGGCCGCCAGCACGATGTGGTGGTCGGCGGCAGCTGGCAGGATCTGCAATCCACCTCGTATGGCGTGGCGCAGACCTATCCCGACGACTGGGCCACGTGCCCCAACGACTTCGGTCCGCCCGAGCGCTGCTATTTCATTCCCAACATCCGCAACTGGGATGGCAATGCGTCCGAAGTGACCTATGCGCGCACCGGCCGGCGCAGCGAAGCGCGCACCACCCAGCGCGGCGTGTATGCCTCCACATGGTTTCGTCTGGCCGATCCGCTGTCGTTGATCGCCGGCGCACGCCTGAGTTCCTGGGAAACCCGCACCCAGGCCTTCGACACCAGCGGCACCTACACCGGCACCAGTGGCCGCTACGAAGTGAGCGACGAAGTCACGCCATACGTGGGCCTGGTCTACGACATCGTGCCGGACGTCTCGCTCTACGCCAGCTACACCGAAATCTTCAATCCGCAGAACTACCGCGACAAGGACAACAACCTGCTCGCGCCGGTGGAAGGCTCCAACCTGGAAGCCGGCATCAAGGCGCAGTTGCTCGACGGCCATGCGATGGCCACCGCCGCCGTGTTCGAGGCCAAGCAGGACAACTTCGCCGTGCGCGACATGACCCAGCCGGAATCCTCGCTGCCGGACGGCAATTCGGCCTACATCGGCATCAACGGCACCAAGAGCCGTGGCTGGGAAATGGATATCAACGGCGAGATCCTGCCCGGCTGGACCGTCAATGCCGGCTTTACCCACGTCAAGGTGACGCGCCCGCCCACCGATGCGATCTACGCCAACCTGCCCGAGGATTATCTGCAGCTGTCCACGCAGCTGCGCCTGCCCGGCGCCTGGGAGCGCCTGAGCATCGGCGGCGGCGTCAGTTGGCAGAGCGCGGTGCGCGGTTTCAATATCGAGCGCCCCAACGGCGACGGCAGCGGTGCCACCACACCGGTCACCGTGGTGCAGAACGCGTACGCCTTGGTGCACTTCAACGCCAACTACCGCATCAGCGATCAGTGGACTGCCACGCTGGCGGTGCGCAACGCCTTCGATAAAACCTACTGGGCCAACCTGGACTACCAGAACTATGGCGAGCCGCGGTTTGTCAGCGTGTCGTTGCGTTGGCGGTATTGAGGCGTTGCCGATGATGCTGATGCTTTACAGGTAACGCATCGCGGCCAAGGCCGCTCCTACAAGAGCAGTCTTGGCCGCATCACGGCGCCACGCAGGCCGCGTCCTTGCCGCGCAATTTCTCCCAGCGCGAGCGATCTTCCAAACAACGCCGATACGCTTCTGCTTTCGCTGCGGCAGCCTGATCGGCCGCCGTGCGGGTGGCGCTACTGCGCTGCGCCTGCAACTGCGCGATCTTGGCGCGGATCTGCGGCATCGCCGCCATCGCGGCGCGCTCGCCTTCCAGGATCGCCGCGCCACGCTGGTTGAAATCGGCCGAACCGATGTCGCTGACCTTGGGGCGGATCACCACATCGGCACGTTTGAGTTCGGCCTCGCCCAGGCGCTGGCCCATGATCGAGATCGACTGGTTGACGGTGCCCAACAGATCGCCAGGATTCTTGCCGCTGGCCTTGCTGGAAATATCCACCGCCACCACGAACTCCGCGCCGAGCTGACGCGCGGCATCCACCGGCACCGGGCTGACCACGCCGCCGTCGACATAGTGGTACTGGCCGATGGTCACCGGCTCGAACACGCCGGGAATACTGCTGGACGCGCGCACCGCCTGGCCGGCATTGCCGCGCACGAACACCGTGCGCTCGCCGTCTTCCAGGCGCGTGGCGACCGCGGCGAAGGGCTTGCGCAACTTGTCGATCGGTTTACCGGCGAGCTGCTCGTTGACGTAGTCCTGCAGCTTCTGGCCCTGCACCAGCCCGCCGGAGAAGATCCGCACATCGCGGATGCTGGTCTGGTCGAGCGCAACGGCTTTTTCCTGCATCTGGAATGCGTCCATGCCGCTGGCATACAACGCGCCGACCACGCTGCCGGCGCTGGTGCCCGACACCACCACCGGCGCAAAGCCGTTGGCTTCGAGCATCTTGATCACACCGATATGCGCAAACCCCTTGGCCGCACCGCCACCGAGCGCCACACCGATCTTCACCGGCTTGGCAGTGCTGGCAGAGGGCGCCTGCACGACAGGTGCCGGCATGGCAGGACGCGGTTCACCGCCGCAGGCCGAAAGCAGACCGAGCAACGACATCAGGGCGAGAAAGCGTGGGCGGCGGAGCGCGGTCATGGCGACGGGATGTTGGATGGATGGCGAGGGAGAATACACGCGTCGCGCGACCCGCTGCTGTTCCTTCTCCCCCCGGGAGAAGGTGCCCCGCAGGGGCGGATGAGGGTACGTGCGAAGCCTCGTGCCATCTCGTTCCAAGTGCGGCTTCGCCCCGTACCCTCACCCCAACCCCTCTCCCGCAAGGAGAGGGGCTTGATCTCATGAAGGTTCGAGCACGGTTGCCCAATGCACGTCTCCCCGATGCACGTCCCTATCCGAGCCCACGCCCGCAAGCAACTCAGCCTTCCCCAACCGTCGCCCAATAACGCTCGCCATCGCGCTGCACCCGCACCGGGCCGTCGAACACTGCCGACAGGCTGGCGTCGGTGAGCAGCGCATCGCGCGTGCCATCGGCCACCACGCTGCCGCCGCGCAGCAGGATCACCCGCGCGATCTCCGGCACGATTTCTTCGATGTGGTGGGTCACCAGCACCAGCGTGATGCCTTGCTGGGCGAGGTGCCGCATGCTGTCGAGCAGGTGTTGCCGCGCGACCAGATCCAGACCGGTGGACGGCTCGTCCAGCAGCAGCGCCTGCGGCCGGTTCACCAACGCACGCGCGATCAGCACGCGGCGGGTTTCGCCGGCCGACAACTCGGCAAATTGCCGATCCAGCAGCGGCAGTGCGCGCGCCAATGCAAGCGCCTCACGTGCCCGCGCGCGCATGTCGTCGCTGACGTCGCGATGCGGCGGCACCACGTAACTGGCGAAGAAGCCGGACAGCACCGCGCTTTCCACATCCAGCCCCGGCATGTCGGCCAGGTTGACGCTCAGATCGCCGGTGACGATGCCCAACTGCGAGCGCAAGCGATCCACCTGCCAGCGCGTCTGGCCCAGCACTTTCACCGCCGGCTGGCCGTCGGCACGCACCAGCGGATACAGCTCGCGCGTGATCAGTTTGATGAAGGAGGATTTGCCGCAGCCATTGGGTCCCAGGATGGCGGTGTGTTGCCCCAGTGCAATGCGCAGGCTCAAGGCGTGCAGCACGCGCACCTGGCCACGCATCACGCTGGCATGGTCGAGTTCGATCAACGGGACGGCATTTTCAATAGCAGAAGTCGCAGAAAAACCGGCAGCAACAGTCATACGGATGACATCAACTAGGTGGGGAAAGGGGACGTGTGAACCGCTTTAGGAATGCAGGGCGCACCCTACGCATCCGAAGGGTGAAGTTTGCCGCCATCGCCCCCATCATGTCTGCATCGACCAAAGAGATGGCGCCGCTGTGGAACTGCCGATGTTGTCTGATCCGATCATCGACTTCCTGACCTCCGGCGTGGCCGGGTTGGGCGTGTGGGGCATGCTGGCGGTGCTGCTGGTGTTCACCCAGCTCACCATCTTTGCGGTGACCTTGTACCTGCATCGCAGCCAGGCGCACCGGGGTGTGGATTTTCATCCGCTCGTTGCGCACGTCTTCCGTTTCTGGACCTGGCTGACCACCTCGATGATCACCCGTGAATGGGTGGCGATCCATCGCAAGCATCACGCCAAGGTGGAGACCGAAGAAGACCCGCACAGCCCGCAGACCAAGGGCATCCGCCAGGTGTTCTGGCGCGGCGTGGAGCTGTACCGCGAAGCGCGCGCGCAGCGTGCCGATATCGAGCAGTACGGCAAGGGCGCACCCACCGACTGGATCGAGCGTCACCTGTACACCCCGCATGCCAATGCCGGCCCGATCGCGTTGCTGGTCATCAACGCGGTGCTGTTCGGTCTGCCGGGCATTGCGTTGTGGGCGATCCAGATGGCGTGGATTCCGTTCTGGGCCGCCGGTGTGGTCAACGGTCTTGGCCACTGGTGGGGTTATCGCAATTTCGAATCCGCCGACACTTCCACCAACCTCACGCCGTGGGCGCTGTGGATCGGCGGCGAAGAACTGCACAACAACCATCATGCGTTCCCGAGCTCAGCGCGGTTTTCGATGCGGCGCTGGGAGCTGGATATCGGCTGGGTTGCGATTCGCGGTTTGCAGGCCTTGGGCCTGGCCAAGGTGCTGCGCGTGGCGCCATCGCTGGATATCCGCCCCAACATCGCCGTGCCCGATGCCGACACACTCAAGGCATTGCTGTCGCATCGCTTCCAGGCCATGACCGACTACCAGCGCAACGTGCTCAAGCCTGCACTGCGCGAAGAAGCTGCCGCTACCGGCGCCAAGTTGCGGCAGTTGCTGCCGCGGCGCTTGCGCAAGGGCCTGGTCGACGACGGGCGCTGGCTCAAGCCCGACGCGCGCGAACAGTTGCAGCGCTGGGTGGCCGAGCGCCCGCGCATGCGCACGCTGGTCGAGTACCGCGCGCGCTTGACCGCCGTGCTGGAAGCGCGCAGCCATGATGCCTCCGAACGGCTCAAGCACCTGCAGCAGTGGTGTCACGAGGCTGAAGCCAGCGGCAATGCCGCCTTGCAGGCGTATGCGGCAAGGCTCAAGGGTTATGCGCTGAGTGGGTCTTAAGCGTAGTGGCACGCGTGCCGATGCGCGCGCGCGTGGATCGCATGGCTTGATCGTGCGCAGCATGCTGATGGCGTGTGGGGCATGCATTCCGGCGGTTGTCGCGCAGGCCCAGGTGCAGGACAGCCAGCAATATCTGCAGCGCATGGATACCGACGGCGATGGACGTGTCAGCCGCGACGAATATCTGGCCTGGATGAGCTACGCCTTCGATCAGCGCGACCTGGATCACGACGGCGTGCTGCAGGGCGATGAACTGCCGGGTCGTCGCGGCAAGCCGATCACCCGCGCGGCCCATCGCGCTACGCTGATCGAGCGCTTCGCGCGGCAGGATGCCAACGGCGATGGTCATCTGAGCGCGCGCGAGTTGCTGGCACCGCCGCGGTGATGTGCGCCGGCACGCTTGCCTTCGCGCTCGCCTGACGCCAGGCCCGGCAAGCTCGTGCACATGTTCACTCTCGACCAGGTCAGCCGCCGCTACGGCCAGGCCATTGCCCTCGATGCAGTCACGCTGACATTCGCCAGCGGGATCACCACCGCCTTGATCGGCCCCAGTGGCGCCGGCAAGTCCACCGTGCTGCGTATGCTGGTGGGGCTGGAATGGCCCGACAGCGGCACGGTCGCCTTCGACGGCACGCCGCTGCAACGCGCCAGCCTGCAGGCGCAGCGGCAACGCATCGGTTATGTGATCCAGGAAGGCGGGCTGTTTCCGCATCTGGATGCGCGCAGCAATGTGGTGTTGCTGGCGCAGACGCTGGGCTGGGCGCGGCAACGCATCGATGAGCGCCTGGAGACCTTGTGCGCGCTGTGCCAGTTGCCGCCGGACTTATTGAAGCGCTACCCGGCCGAGCTATCGGGCGGACAGCGCCAGCGCGTGGGCTTGATTCGCGCCTTGATGCTGGATCCACCGGCCTTGCTGCTGGACGAGCCGCTCGGCGCACTCGACCCCATCGTGCGCTACGACCTGCAAGCGCAGATGCGCGAACTGTTCGCCCAGCTCGGCAAGACCGTGGTGCTGGTGACGCATGACGTGGCCGAAGCTGCTTATCTGGCCGACACCCTGGTGCTGATGCGCGCCGGCCGCGTGGTGCAGCAGGGCAGTGCACGCAGCTTGCTCGAACATCCGGCCGATCCGTTCGTGCAACGCTTTCTCACTGCGCAACGCAGCATCGGCGAGGCCGCATGATCGCGCGCGTGTTGCTCGCACTATGTGTACTGATCTGCAGTGCCGGCGCGCATGCCGCGCAGGTGACGATCGGCTCGAAGAACTTCACCGAAGCGGTTTTGCTGGGCGAGATCGCCACCGCTGCCGGCCAGCGCGATGGCGTGGACGTGCAGCACCGCGCGCAGCTCGGTGGCACCCGCATCCTGTGGCGCGCGCTGGAGACCGGGCAGATCGATGCCTATGCCGAATACACCGGCACGCTGGCGCAGGAGCTGCTGCAGTTGCCCAAGGCCAGCCAGGCCGAACTGCGCGCCGCACTGGACGCGCGCGGACTGGCGATGACCGACTCGCTCGGCTTCCAGAACACCTATGCCTTCGGCATGCGTGCCGAACGCGCACAGGCGCTCGGTATCGCGACGATGTCGGATCTTGCACGGCATCCAACGCTCACCATCGGCCTTAGCAACGAATTCATGCAACGCGCCGATGGCTGGCCTGGCGTGCGCGCGGCGTATGCATTGCCGCAGACTGCGACCGGGCTGGATCACGATCTGGCCTATCGCGCGCTGCAGAGTGGGGCGATCGAAGTCACCGATCTGTACAGCACCGATGCGGAAATTCCGTATTACCACTTGCAGGTGCTGCGCGACGACCGTCGGTATTTCCCCGAGTACCAGGCCGTGTTTCTGTATCGCAAGGACCTGGCGCAACGCGCACCGGTGATGCTGAAGACATTGCAGGGGCTGCAAGGCCGCATCGACGAGGCGACCATGCAGCGGCTCAACGCGCAGGTGAAGCTGGAGCGTCAGTCCGAGGCGGCGGTGGCAGCGCAATGGCTGGGCGTCACGCCTGCATCCGAAGCCGATTCGCGTATCACGCGCCTGCTGCGGCACACGCGCGAACATCTGGCCCTGGTCGGCATCTCGTTGGGCTTTGCGTTGGTGATTGCGTTGCCGCTGGGTGTGCTGGCGGCGTGGCGGCCACGGCTCGGTCAGGTGGTGCTGTCGTTGACCGGCGTGCTGCAGACACTGCCATCGCTGGCGGTGTTCGTCTTCATGATTCCGCTGTTCGGCATCGGCGCCAAACCGGCGATTGCCGCGTTGTTTCTCTACAGCCTGCTGCCGATCGTGCGCAACACCTACGCCGGGCTGACCTCGATCCCGCGCGAGCTGCGCCAGACCGCTCAGGCCATCGGGCTGCCGGCGTGGACGCGCTTATGGCGCGTGGAGTTGCCGTTGGCGCGTCGCACGATCGTGGCCGGCATCCAGACCGCAGCGGTGATCAACGTCGGCACCGCCACGCTGGGCGCATTGATCGGTGCTGGCGGTTACGGCCAGCCGATCCTCACCGGTATTCGCCTGGACGACATCGGCTTGATTCTGGAAGGCGCGATTCCCGCGGCGGTGCTTGCACTGCTGGTGCAGGCGGCGTTCGAAGGCCTGGAGCGCTGGGTGACGCCGCGCGGATTGCGGCTCAGCCAGCGCGGTTGAGTGGCAGTGCAACCCTATGTTCGCCATGAACACGTAGGAGCGGCCTTGGCCGCGACAGGGCTTTACCCCGGTAACGCCCCGTCGCGGCCAAGGCCGCTCCTACGAGGGCAGGCTTACTGCTTCATTCGTTTGGCAGCGCCGCAATCAAGCGTGAAAGCGCATTCTCGGTGACGCTCATGTGTGGTGCGATACGCAAACGTCCGTGTCGCCGTGTGCAGATCGCACCAAGCTTGCTGAACGTTGCCGCCACTGCATCCAGCTGATCTGCTGGCGGCTGCAAGGCCGTGAGATGCGGTGCATGCCCAGGCGTGCACCAGCCGCCCAGACCACGTGCGTGCAAGGCCGCATCCCACTGCGCAGTGAGCGCACCAAGCGCCTGCCCAATGCGTGCCGGTTGCCATGCGGTGACTTGCTGCAATGCCACCGTCGCCATCGCGATCCGCAAGGGATCGGCAACGCCGCCGGCATCGAACCGTCGTGCACCGCTGTGGTACGGCGGCGCTTTGGCGACCGGAAAGTCCCAACTGCTGCCGGCATCGCGGCCGATCCAGTGTTCTTCGATCGGCACGCCGTGCGCACGCCACTGCGGTGCCACCCACAGCCAGGCCAATCCCATCGGCCCGAGCAGCCATTTGTGGCCGACACTGACCACAAAATCCGGTTGCCAGCGCGGTAGATCGGTCGGCAGCACGCCCAGGCTCTGGCTCAGATCCAGCACCAATGCCGCGCCGCGCGCGTGCACCGCTGCGCTGATCCGGTCCAGGTCCAGTTGCCGCCCATCCAGCCAGTACGCATGCGGCAGCGTCACGATGCGTAACGCAGGGGTGTCGGCAATCGCCTGCAATACCGCATCGGTGAGTGCGTCGCCGCTGGCCGTCGGCACCGCCACGATATGCGCACCGACTTCCACACAGCGCCGTTGCCAGATCAGCAAGTTGGACGGGAATTGTCCCTCCAGCAGCAACACCGCCTCGCCGCGTTGCAGCGGCAGGTTGCGTGCGGCAGTGGCCAGCCCATGCGCGGCCGAGGGCAGCATCGCCACGCCATCGGTGTCGTGGTCGAACAAGCCAGCGGCAAGCGCACGCAAACATTCGATGTCGTGCAGCCACGCATCGAACGGCAGCCGCCAGGGTGTGGCCATCGCGTCGATGGCCTGGTGCGCCACCGTTTGCACGGCGCGCAACAGCGGCCCGCGCGAGGCGGCATCCAGATACGTGATGTCGATAGGCAACGCGAATGCCTGCTGCCGATGTGCCCAATCGATGGGGGAGGGGAGCAGGCTGGACAGGGAAGACGTGGACATGACCACAGCTTACCGCTGGCTGCCACGCTGCCGACACGGCGCGTTCACGGTCGCTCCTCAAGCATATGCTCATGTCTGCACTCTCCCCCGTGCTGGTCGACCACCAGCAACAGCAGCTGACCCTGCTGGAACGCTTCGCGCAGACCCGCGCGTTGAGCGATCGCCTCGCCGCACCGCTGAGCGCCGAAGACGCGATGGTGCAGAGCATGCCCGACGCCAGCCCCAGTAAATGGCATCTGGCGCATACCACCTGGTTCTTCGAACGCTTCGTGTTGCAGACAGATCCTGCGTACCGCGTGTTCGATCCGGCCTGGGATTTCTTGTTCAACAGCTACTACCAAAGCGTCGGCCCGATGCATGCGCGCGCGCGTCGCGGTGTGTTGTCGCGGCCCTCGTTGCAACAGGTGCGCGATTACCGCGCTGCGGTCGATGCACAGATGCAGCAGCGCTTGCGCGATGGGCAATTAGACGCCCAGGCCTGCACCATCGTGCAACTCGGGATCCAGCATGAGCAGCAGCATCAGGAGTTGCTGCTCACCGACATCAAGCATGCGCTGTGGAGCAATCCGTTGCAGCCGGCCTATCGCGATGCGCCCGCACCGCCCGCCGCCATTGCCAGCACGCTGCGCTGGCATGCGCGCGACGAGCAGATCGTGGAGATCGGTGCAGCCGCGTGGCCGCAATCCGAAGCGTTTGCCTACGACAACGAATCGCCGCGTCACCGTGTGCTGGTCGGCGCGCATGCGCTGGCCAATCGCGTGGTCAGCAATGCCGAATTCCAGGAATTCATCGACGCTGGTGGTTACCGCAGCGCCGGCTCCTGGCTCAGCGATGGCTGGGCGATGGTGCAGGCGCAGGGCTGGCAGCGTCCGTTGTACTGGGATGCAGATGGACGCGAGTTCACGCTTGATGGCTGGCGCGCGCGTGATGCACATGCACCGGTGTGCCATCTGAGTCTCTTCGAAGCCGATGCCTTCGCACGTTGGGCCGGCGCGCGTCTGCCCACCGAAACCGAGTGGGAGCAAGCCGCGACCGGTGTGCCGGTGCAAGGCAACTTAGTCGATACCGACGCGCTGCATCCACGCGGCGCCGAAGCGGTGGATACCGGCCTGCAGCAGTTGTTCGGCGATGTCTGGGAGTGGACCGGCAGTGCGTATCTGCCGTATCCGGGTTTCGCGCCGTGGCCCGGATCGCTGGGCGAATACAACGGCAAATTCATGAATGCGCAATGGGTGCTGCGCGGTGGCAGTTGTGCCACACCGGCCAGCCATATCCGCGCCAGTTACCGCAACTTTTTCCCATCCGATGCGCGTTGGCAGTTTGCCGGCGTGCGCCTTGCCAAGGATCTGCCTTGAACGCCGCCGCCCACGCCACCCAACGCGCTCACGCCGCGCTGACCGATCTGCAACCGCAACCGGACGACATCACCGCCGATGCGCTGGCGGGTTTGGCCCAGACGCCCAAGACGCTGCCGTCCAAGTACTTTTACGACGCGCGTGGTTCGCAGTTGTTCGAAGCCATCACCCAGCAGCCGGAGTATTACCTCACCAGCACCGAATTGCGTCTGCTGGAAGCCAGCATGCCGGCGATCGCGCAGGCGATCGGCCCCGAGGTGCATGTGGTCGAATACGGCAGCGGCAGTGGCCGCAAGACCGAGTTGCTGCTGCAGGGCCTGCGCGATGTGGTGGCCTATACCCCGCTGGAAATCTCGCGCAGCGCCTTGCTCGACAGCACCGCGCGGCTGGCCCAGCAATTTCCGCAGATCCAGATGCTGCCGGTGTGCACCGACTTCACCAAGCCGCTGCGGTTGCCCGATGCGCAACGTCCGGCGCGTCGGCATCTGGTGTTCTTCCCCGGTTCCACGCTGGGCAATTTCACCGACGCCGCTGCCATCGAGCTGATGGATGCGATGCGCCAGACCATGGGCAGCGATGGCTGCGCGTTGATCGGGATCGATCTCGACAAGGATGCCGCGCTGATCGAGGCTGCCTATAACGATGCCGCTGGCGTCACTGCCGAATTCACCTTGAATCTGCTCGCGCGGCTCAACCGAGAGATTGGCAGCGATTTCGATCTGGAGGGCTTCCGTCACCATGCGGTGTATGCACGCGAACGCGGCCGCATCGAGACGTTTCTGATCAGTCAACGCGCCCAGCACGTGCACGTAGGCGGCAAGGACTTCGACTTTGCCGAAGGCGAGGCGATGCAGGTCGAATACAGCTACAAATACACCGACGCCCGTTTTGCCGAGCTTGCCGCTGCCGCCGGGCTAAAAGTCACGCACGGCTGGAACGATGCCAAGGACTGGTTTGGCTTGCGCTTGTTGCGGCCGCTGTAACCGGCTGCTTTTTTCGAATGTTATCGGTGCTTGGCGACGTGATGGCCGTGTCGGTGCCTCAAACTGATTGAAGTAGTTTGAGCGCCCGCTGACATGCGGCGTGGATTGCGTCCACCAGCGCGTCCACGATTGGATGCTCGACGCCTTCGTTTCGAAGTTCGACAGCAAGATCCTGCGCGTGGTCCGGCAGCTGATTGGCAGCCAGGCGCATCCACGCGAGGCAAGCCGATGCCTCCAGGCGCATCTGCAGCGCAAGCTGTTGCCAATCGCTTGAACGGACATCCCACCAGCGATAGTGGCTGCCGATCTTCATCGCCAGCTTGAGCTTGCGCTGTTGCAGATGCGGATAAGGCAGGGCGCTGGAGATGTCGTACAGCGGCGCCAGTCGCACTTGTCCCGCCTGGCCAAGCAACAACGAATAGTTCTTCGCATGCGCATCGGTGCCGCCGATCAGGTAATTGAAGACCAAGGCCTGAAACAGGCTTTCAACGTCTTGCCGCGCGTGCGAGGAATGCATCCACAGCAGCTGCGCGATCTCGGTTGGTCCCGGGCCACCCTGGTTTTGATACTTGATCTGCGGCATCACTCCCAATGCCTGGCAGAAGTCTTCCTGATGGATGCGCAGCAGCGTGCCCTGGGTTGCGATGCGGTCATAGCGCTCGACACAGATGGCCGTCTCATCGCCAAACCTCAGCGCCTGGCCCGCTGCAGTCGACAGGCCGATCTTGCGCGCAAGGCGCAGGCAAAACAGTTCGTTCTCGACGAAGCCGTCGTATTCGCCGCTGGGTGGTTTGAGGATATGCGTGGTTGGAATGCGTCCGGCCGGGATGGCCCACTGCTGTCCGTCGTGCAGCAAGGCAATCTTGGCCTGCGCGCCGGCTAGACTGAATTGACCGACGTCGTCGATCTGGCGTGCTGCACCGACATCCTGGCGCAGCCTGCGCAGGCGCATTTCCAACGCGCTCTCGGTGAGAGGCTCGATGCTGTCGTTGGCGCCGGACATGACGTCCTCAAGCCGGGCTGGAGTGACGAATTGCACCGCACCGGCACAGTCCTCGCCAACATGCGACAACAGCGCCAACGGGTTGCGCGGCGAGACCTGAAATCTGGATGCCCAGCGTTGCAAGGTGGTTTCATTGTCGGGTAGCAAGCCCCAGACCACCGCGTTGACCGCATCGGTTGGGTGATGCTCCCGGCTGAGCGGAATGTTCAACGAAAGCGGTATCGCATTCGCCGATGCTCGCCAGGCAGGGTCGTAAGCAAATCGCGCACGGCCAGTAGCGTCGGCATCCAACTGGCCGACCACTTGGCTACCGATCAGTGCAATCAGCTTCACTCGGTCTTCTTCTTCCTGCTGATTGATCGCGCTTTTGGTGTGGCAGGTGTGGTCTTGCTACCGATGTCTGGTGCACGAGCGTTTTGTGAATTCGCCGCATCAGTCTCTGCTGCCTCTGCAGACGGCTGCTGCGATTTGCGCGGGCCGGCGCTTTGCGAAGGTTCCAGGACATGGAATGCACTCGGCTTGCCCACGTTCTTCAACGCGTAAAGCGAACTGAGCGGACGCTGGGTGCGATTGCGTTCGACGATGTCATCCAGGTTGATCGATGGCATGGATGCGCGATCGGGTGGAAGACGACGTCGAGCATCGGCGCCGCCCGGGACAAGCAGCAACTCAAGGCCCAGCACCTGCAGCGCGCGCAGGATCAGTTGCAGCTCGGCGCGTGGCTTGCCTTTCTCGATATCGACGATCCACTGCCGACTCGCGCCGATTTCATTGGCCAGACGTGCCTGATCCCAGCCCCGGCTCTTGCGAGTGGCGCGGATAACATTGCCGATGTCGGCAGGGGTACGCACAGTGTCCATGGTCTGAATGTAAGCGATCGGCGACATGGATTCAATGTCACCGTTCGCTTACATTCGGCTTGGGATTTGCAACACCTTAAGCCCCGGACCGCGCTGTGATGGCGAATGAGTTCGTTCGGTTACATATACGCGATGTAACCGTTCGGCGACATCAAGCCGCCTGCACCACATGCAGCGCCTTGGGATTGCGCCACTGCACCAGCAGCGCGGCCTCGCGTGCCTTGGCTTCGTGCAGATGCGCGTGCTTGATATGGCCATAGCCGCGGATGTGCTCGGGAATGCTGGCGATCTGTGCGGCCAGGCCGACGTTGTCGGCATCCAGGCGCTCCAGCAGCGTTTCCACCGTTGCAACGTAATCAGTGATCAGTTGGCGTTCGCTACGCCGCTCGGCGCTATAGCCGAACACATCGAGCGTGCCGCCACGCAGGAACTTCAACCGCGCCAGCAGCTTGAAAGCGTTGAACATCCACGGCCCGTACTCACGCTTGATCAGGTTGCCGTGCGCATCCTTCTTTGCCAGCAACGGCGGCGCCAGGTGGAAGCGCAGCGTGTAGTCGCCTTCGAATTGTTGTTGCAGCCGGCGCTGGAAGTCGCCGCGCGTGTACAGCCGCGCCACTTCGTATTCGTCCTTGTAGGCCATCAGCTTGAAGGCATAACGCGCGACCGCTTCGCTCAATGCGCTGCTGCCGGGCGCACGTTGCGCCTCGTGCGTGCGTACGCGTTCGACCAGGGCGCGATAGCGCTGCGCGTAGGCGGCATCCTGATAATCGGTCAGAAAGCCGACGCGGCGCGCGATGGCTTCATCCAGCGACTGCGCCAGCTGCTCGTCGTCAAGCGGATGCGTCGGCGCATCGACATCGCCATGCAGCGTGTTGCCCGTGCTTTGCGCCAACGCACGTGGCGCGCTCTGACCGCTGAGATCGTGCTCTTCCCAACTGCCGGGCGCACGCGCTTGCGGCACCTCGCCATGCGCGATGGCCGAGTCGCCCACGCTCGGCAAGCCCGCAGCACGCCGCACTGCCGGCAGATCGACCGCGGCCAATCGCCCCCACGCGAACGCCTGCTGATTCATCGCCACCGCCGCACCGTTGAGCTCGATCGCACGCATCAGCGCCGTATGCGACAACGGCACCAGCCCGTGTTGCCAGGCATAGCCGAGCACGAACAGGTTGCTGGCGATCGCATCGCCCAGCAGCGCGGTGGCCAGTTGCGTGGCATCCAGCAACAGCGGCTCCTGGCCGCCCAATGCGGTACGCACGCCAGCGATGATCTCAGCAGCGGGGAACTGCAGGTCCGGCTGGGTGGTGAAGTTGCCCGGCATTGCTTCATAAGTGTTGAGCACCACCTGGGTGCGGCCATCGCGCACCTTGGACAGGGCCCAGTAATCGTTGACCACCACCATGTCGCAGCCCAGCACCAGATCCGCTTCGCCGGCAGCGATTCGCACCGCGTGGATATCGGCCGGTCGGCGTGCGATGCGGATATGTGTTGTCACCGCGCCGCCCTTCTGCGCCAGGCCGGTCTGATCCAGCACTGTGGCGCCCTTGCCTTCCAGGTGCCCGGCCATGCCAAGCAACGCACCGATGGTCACCACGCCGGTGCCGCCGACGCCGGTGATCAGAATATTCCAGGGTTGTTCCAGCGTGGTGCGTTGTGGCGGCGCGGGCAACGTGTCGAACAGCGCGGTGGCATCGCGTTGTTTGCCCTTGCGCGGCTTGCCGCCATGCACGGTGACAAAGCTCGGGCAAAAGCCAGAGACGCAGGAATAATCCTTGTTGCAATTGGATTGATCGATCTGCCGCTTGCGTCCGAATTCGGTTTCCTTGGGCAGCACCGACACGCAGAAGCTCTTTTCGCCGCAATCGCCGCAACCTTCGCAGACCAGCGAATTGATCATGACGCGCTTGGGCGGATCCACCAGCTTGCCGCGCTTGCGCCGGCGGCGCTTTTCGGTGGCGCAGGTCTGATCGAAGATCAGGATCGACACACCCTTGACCGTGCGCAACTGCTGCTGCACCGCATCCAGTTCGCCACGGTCATGAAAGGCGACATCGGCGGGAAACAGATCGCGTCGCCGCGTCCATTTGCCGATCTCGTCGCTCACCACCACGATGGCGTGGATGCCTTCGGCGCGCAGTTGATGGGCGATGTCGGGCACGGTGAGGGTGCCGTCCACCGGCTGGCCGCCGGTCATGGCGACCGCATCGTTGTAGAGGATCTTGTAGGTGATGTTGACGCCGGTGGCGACCGACTGGCGGATCGCCAATGAGCCGCTATGAAAATAGGTGCCGTCGCCCAGGTTCTGGAACACGTGCGGCGTCTCGGTGAACGGCGCCTGCCCCGACCAGGTCACGCCTTCGCCGCCCATGTGGGTGAAGGTGTCGGTGGAGCGGTTCATCCAGGTCACCATGTAATGGCAACCGATGCCGCCCAGCGCACGCGAGCCTTCCGGCACCGCCGTGGAGGTGTTGTGCGGGCAGCCGGAGCAGTAATGCGGCACGCGCGGAAACAGCGCGCGCGGCAAGGCCATTTCGGCTTCCTTGCTGTCCATCCAGCGCAGCCGCTGTTCGATCGAGTCGGTCATCGCGCTGGATGGAAGCGCAAATCGCTGGATACGCTTGCCGATCACCGCCGCAATCGTGGCCGGCGTCAGCTCGCCGGTGGAGGGCAAAATCCACGCGCCGTGCTCGTCGTATTTGCCGACGATGCTCGGCCGCGCACCGGCGCTGGCCGGCCAGTTGTAGAACAGCTCCTTCATCTGGCGCTCGATGAAGGCTTTCTTCTCCTCCACCACCAAGATGTCTTCGAGCCCTTGCGCAAACGCGCTGATGCCCACCGGCTCCAGCGGCCAGGTCATGCCGACCTTGTAGACGCGGATGCCGATCTGCGCGCACGCCTGCGCATCCAGACCCAGGTATTCCAGCGCCTGCAACACGTCCAGATAGCTCTTGCCGGTCGTGACGATACCCAAGCGTGCGTGCGGCGAATCCAGCACGACGCGGTCGATGCCGTTGGCGCGCGCAAATGCCTGCGCGGCGGCGATCGCGTAGCGGTGCAGACGCATTTCCTGATCCACCGGCGGGTCCGGCCAGCGGATGCTCAAGCCGCCTGGCGGCAACGCAAAGTCCTCTGGCAGCACGATGGTGCGTGCGAACGGATCCACATCCACCGACGCGGAAGACTCCACCGTCTCGGCAATGGTCTTGAAGCCGATCCAGCGCCCGGTATAGCGGCTCATCGCCCAACCCAGCAGGCCCATGTCCAGGATGTCCTGCACCCCGGCCGGGTTGAGGATCGGCATCATCGCGCTGACGAATTCTTCTTCCGAACCGTGCGGCAGGGTCGAGCTGCGGCAGGCATGGTCGTCGGCGGCCAGCGCCAGTACGCCGCCATATGGCGAAGTTCCGGCGGCATTGCCGTGCTTGAACACGTCGCCGCTGCGGTCCACACCCGGGCCTTTGCCGTACCACATGCCGTACACGCCCTGCACCTTGGCACCGGGGAACAGATTGGTCTGCTGGGTGCCCCAGACCATGGTGGCGGCCAGGTCTTCGTTGAGGCCGGGGGTGAAGGTCACCCTGGCCGCGTCCAGATGCTTGCGCGCGCGCCACAGCTCCAGATCGAAACCGCCTAGCGGGCTGCCGCGGTAGCCGCTGATGAAGCCGGCAGTCGCAAGGCCGGCGGCGTCATCGCGCAGGCGTTGCATCAACGGCAGCCGCACCAGCGCCTGCACGCCTGACAAGTAGATGCGGCCATCGGCGCGCGTGTACTTGTGCTCCAGCGTGTAATCCGCATCCACCTGGCCGAGCTCCGGCGTGTTGGCAGAGTCGGGGGAAGAGAGTGCAGCAGTACTGGTCATGGCTTGCCCGGAAAGGGTGGCTGGAACCCAGGGCTCCAAAACGGCCTAACAATTGTAACAGCCGCTATTCACATGCCTGGCACACCGGGTGTGCATCGCAGCGACACTGAGGTTAGGATGGGACAGGGTTGGGGTTTGTCGTGTGTCGCAAGGGGAAAAACCAGTGAGAACGAAGTTCGCATGGGCCATTGCGTTGGCCCTGCTCGGGAGCGTGTGGTCGTTGGCGCAAGCGCAGAGCCTGCCCAAGCCCAAGGAGTTCTATTTCGACGAAGACCGCGGCACCACCAAAGCCGTGGTCGCCGTGCAGGGGCAGGGCGATGCGGTGGTCGACCGCCTGGCCGCGATGGTGCAGCGTGACGCACGTGCCGCCGAGCCGCGCGCGCAACTGGCCTCGCTGGCCTATGCCGGTGGGCGCACCCAGTTAGGCGACGAGCTTTACCAGGGGGCGTTGGGCCTGGTTTCCAGTGGTAGCCAGCAATATCGTGCTATCACCTGGAACTATGGCTGGGATCTGTTGCGTGCCGACAAGGCCGACAAGGCCTTGCAGCTGTGGGCCAACCTGGCCAACGGCCGTCCGGCCGCGCCGCAATGGCTGCCCACGACCGCAGCGCTGGCGCTGTGGCGTGCCGGGCGCAAGCAGGAAGCGGTCGAGTGGTATGCCGCCGCCGTGCGCACCTGGCCTGAACGCTGGAGCAGCACCGCCAACTACGCCAGCCTGCTGCCGGACTGGCGCGAAGCAGAGCGTGCCAGCCTGGCCGAGGTTTTCGCTGCGTGGCAGGCGAACCCGCCGGCGTTTCCGTAAGTCTTGGCATCGCGCTGCAGTTAACCGCCGCAGCGCGATGCCCTGCATTAGCCGAATCTGCGCAATAGGCAGGCTTTTTCATCCAGCCAACGACCAACGCCTTGACGAGGCGAGGGCTCCGCATATTCGACGTACTTTTTTTGGGCGACCGAGCGAAACCGCCAGGATTTGAAACGTAGACCCGGTGACATGAGTCGAAGGTGGAGAGATCAGTTGCAGAGCGGCTGATCTGTGGCTTGGCTGCAGGGCCCTTGCCCGCTCACCATCGCGGGACACGCCGCAAGTACGTCCGTGTAGGCTCTTACGCGGCATCCATGCCGCGTAAGGTCCCGCGACGGTGAGCGGGCAAGGACCAGTCGAGAGTGTCGGTGTGCATGGTTTTAAAATAGCCACCGACTAACTCTCTGGTGCGGTGTCTTCGCCGATTGCGGGATCGTGTGGCGGCATGGATGCCGCCACCGAGCCCCCAGGGACGGGTTTACTGCTTGTCCCGCGAGCGGCGAGGACACCGCGTACTCGACACACTGGTTTCGGATAGGCAAACGATGGAAGTCTCGCTGCTTCGGGTTAGCGCGATGCCAAGCCAGCCCTCCGCCGATGCCTGTGCTGCGCGCTATGCGATCCTGTGCATCGCTTTCCAACGGACACGATCACGCCATGGCGGTGGATGCATTTGCGTTGATTCTGGCGATGTTGGGGCTGGGTCTGCTGTTCGCCCGCTTGCGGGTGCTGCCGGACAACAGCGCCGACGTGCTCAATCGCATCGTGTTGTATATCTGCCTGCCGGCCTCGGTGCTGACCTATGTGCCGCGCCTGCATCTGGATGCTTCGCTGGGTGGGGTGATCGCCACGCCGTGGGTGTTGACCGCGATCATCGTGCCGCTGCTGTGGGGCTGTAGCCGCCTGTTTCGGTTCAAGCGCGAGGAATACGCTGCGCTGCTGATGTGCGTGGTGTTCACCAACTCCAGCTTCATCGGCTTTCCGATGGTGCGCGCGTTGATCGGCGATCACGCGCTGCCGTATGCGGTGGTCTACGACCAGTTCGGCACTTTCGTGCTGCTGTCCACGTTTGGGTTGTATGTGCTGGCGCGCTATAGCGGCGACACCCCGCCTACCGCGCGGATGATCCTGCTGCGGGTGCTGCGGTTTCCGCCGCTGTGGGCGCTGCTGTTCGCACTGACGTTGATGCCGGAGCAGCCGCCGACCTGGATCGGTTCGGGATTGAAGAGCCTGGCCGATGCGATGCTGCCGCTGGTGATGCTGGCGGTCGGCTTTTCGCTGCAGTTGCGCTTGCCTGCGGACGAGTTAAAACCGCTGGCAGTGGGGCTGGTCTTCAAACTTGCGTTGATGCCGGTCCTGGCGCTGCCATTGTCCTGGGCGCTCGGCTTGCATGGCGCGATGTTGCAGACCAACGTCCTCGAATCGGCCATGCCCACCATGATCACTGCCGCCGCATTGGCCATCTCGCATCGGCTGGCACCGCGCCTGGCCGCAGCGATGGTTGGCTACAGCATCCTGCTGTCGCTACTGACCTTGCCTGCCTGGGCCTGGTTGCTGGCACGTCTGGTGGCGTGATGCCAGGCGCGAACTTGCGCTGCCACTTCGGTACTGCCGCATCGCAGGTTCAACGCGCACCCGCGTTAGCCTCGCAGCCAATGCTGCACTGCGATGACAATGCGCTGCATGCAGAGCCGCCAATTGACACCACAGCGCGCGAGGTCATGACGCAGGCGCGCAGGTCGCGCAGAAGCTGCTGCGCACGCGCGCTGCACAGGGATTTTCCGAGCATGGATCACGGCTGTTGGAAGATCGCCCGGCTGGCAGTCGAGCGGTTTAACGTCTTTCGACTACTTCCTCACCGTGCCGCGGTGTACGCTGCCGGCTTGCTCCCGGAAGCGAGGCGTGCATGAAGACAGTCCTGGTGGCCGGCTCCAAAGGCGGCGTAGGCAAGACCACGATCGCCACCAATCTGGCCGCACATGCGGCCTTGCAGGGCCAGCGCACCGTGCTGGCAGATGCCGATCCGCAGGGCTCGTCCACGCGCTGGGCGCAGCGTCGCGCCAGTCTGGAAAGTGCGGTGCTGCCGATCGACGCCACCCGCCGTCGCAACTGGCAGGCCGCAGTGCCCGATGGCACCGATCAGCTGATCATCGATGCCCCGGCCGGGGCAATGGCCGACGACCTGAGCGGATTTCTGGACCACGTCGATGCCATCGTGGTGCCGGTGCTGTCCTCTGCACTGGATATCGAAGCGGTGGTGGGCTTCCTCAACACGCTGGCCAAGGTGCCGCGCGTGCACCAGCGCAAATTGCCGGTGGGCCTGGTGCTCAATCGCGCCCGTCCGTGGACCCAGACCTCGCAACAGGCTGCCGAGATGATCGGCACCTGGCCGTATCCGCTGGTGACCCAGCTGCGCGACACCCAGGCCTACGTGGTCATGGCCGGGCTGGGGCGCAGCTTGTTCGATTACCGCTCGGCGCAGGTGCGCGACCATCAACAGGACTGGGAGCCGCTGTTCAAGTGGCTCAAGAAGGCCTAAACCGGATAGTTTCTATGCGCGAATTGATCTTGTTGCGACACGCCCACGCCGAGCCGGCCGATACCGGCCAGGCCGATCTGGACCGCCCGCTGTCCCCGCACGGCATTGCCGAGGCGGAATCGGCCGGCCGCTGGCTGCGCGAGCAGCGGCTGGTGCCCGACCGCGTGTTGTGCTCGCCGGCCCGGCGCGCCCGCGAGACGCTGGAGGCGGTACTGGAGCTCACCGGCTATATCGAACAACGCCTGGACGAGCGCATCTACGAAGCGACGCCCGGCACCCTGGCCAGCCTGGTGGACGAACACCGCGACGCCGAGCGTTTGCTGCTGGTGGGCCACAACCCCGGGCTGGAGCGGTTGGCAGCGCTGATGCACAGCGGCCAGACCGGCGACTACCGTGGCATGCCCACCGCCGCGATCGCTTTGCTGGCGCTGCCGCTGGAGGCCGCCATCGAACCGGGAATCGCCCGCCTGACCGCCTTCTGGTGGCCTTGATCCGTGTCATCGTCGCTGCGCTGGTACGCCTGGCTCGCGCTCTGGGTCGCTCTGCCCTGTATGGCGCAGCAGAAGGTGCATTCCATCGACCCGGTGCAATCGCGCTTCGGGTTCGAGATCAGAACGCGCTTCGGCATGAAGATCGAGGGGTTCTTCCCGCGTTTTCGCGGTGAGCTGGTGGAGTTGCCCGACAAACGCCAACAGGTGCGCTTCCGGCTGGACGCCACCCAGGTGGAAATCCCCGGCAAGGACCGCTACACCGCGTGGATGCGCGGCGAGGATTTCTTCGATGTCGCCCAGTACCCGGTGGTGGAATTCGAGTCGCTTCCCTACACCGAAGCGGTCGTGAAGCAGGGGGGCGACATCACCGGCAACCTGACCATTCGCGGAATCACGCACATCGAGACCTTGCATGTGGCGCCAGCTGAATGCGCGCGGCCGGGCTATGATTGCGACGTGATCAGTCGTGGGACGGTGCTGCGTGGACGTTACGGAATGAATGCGTGGCAGATGGCCTTGGGCGACAGGGTAACGTTCGTTCTGCGTGGGCGGTTGCAGGAGGCGCGGCGCCCGTGAGTTTCCTGTTGAGGGTGCTTGTGCTGGCAACGCTGTTGCTCGGCACCGGATGCGCCGGCCTGTCGCAAATCGAACGCAACCGTGCGGCAGGCGTGGCTTCTGCCGCGCGCAGCACGCTGGTGAGCTGCACCCAAGCCAATCGCTGTGCGCTGTCCTCGCCGCTGCGCGCGCTGGGTGGCGAGGCGATCACCAGCTCCACTGCGGCTGCGCCGCGGCACTACGCCACCATCGTCGATCGTGGCGAAGAGTCGTTGGTCGCGCGGCTGAATCTGATCCGCAGCGCCACCCGCAGCATCGATCTGCAGACCTATATCTTCGACAAGGACGACAGCGCGCGCATGGTGCTGGATGCACTGATCGACGCGGCGCAGCGCGGGGTCAAGGTGCGCATCCTGATCGACCAGCTGTCGGCGATCGCCGATCTGCAGATTCTCGGCGCGCTGTCCAGCACCCATGAAAATCTGCAGCTGCGTATCTACAACCCCACTTTCGGCAAGGTCAAACTCAACTACTTCGACTATGCCGGCAGCGTGGTGTGCTGTTTCCGTCGCTTCAACCAGCGCATGCACAACAAGTTGCTGGTGGTGGATGATGTGCTCGGCGTGGTCGGCGGCCGCAACTACCAGGACGACTATTTCGACTGGGACAGCGAATACAACTTCCGCGACCGCGACGTGATTCTGGCCGGCCCGGAAGTGCGTGCGATGGCAGCCAATTTCGACGCGTTCTGGCGCGCGCAGCGCAGCGTGCCCGCCGAACGCCTGAACGATGTCGGCCGCCTGCTGCTGGAACAGGGCGCGCCGAAAATGCCGCCGGCCGACATCCGCCGACCGGAGCGGGTGGCACGCGTCGACCGTGAGGCGCGCGATGCGCAATTCATCCGCGATGCGTTCGTGACCCCGGCCATGCCCGTACAGCGCGTGCTGTATGTGGCCGACCTGCCGCAAAAACACCGCAAGGAACATGCCGCCAAGGCGGTGTCCACCGCGCCGGAGCTGGACAGCCTGATCGCCGGTGCGCAGCAGGAAGTGCTGCTGCAGACGCCGTATCTGGTGTTGTCCGATGAGGCACAGGCGATCTTCCGCACACTGCGCACGCGCCCGCAGCCGCCACGCATCGTGGTCTCGAGCAATAGCCTGGCGGCCACCGACAACCCGATCGTGTATGCGCTGTCGTACAAGTTCAAACGCCGCAACCTGCGCGAGCTGGGCTTCAACATCTACGAATTCAAGCCATTTCCGCTGAATGCACCGGTGGACTACGCCAATCTGGTGCCCGACCCGCTCAATCCGCAGGCCGCCGAGCCGGTCGAGGGCGACAGCAGCATCAATCGCGTGATCAGCGGCAGTGCGGCCGGCAACGCGGTGCGTGGCAGCGGTGGCAGCAATAGCAACAGTGGCGGCGGAACACCGGGGAGTGCCATTCGCGGCAGCGGTGGTGGCGCGGGACGTGCGCCCGGCGGCAGCGAGGTCGACCGGCGTGTGCTGCGTACCGAAACGCGGCCCTCGTTCCTGGGCACACGTGCGGTCAACAAGCCGCTGCCGGTTACCCGCGCCGGCGCGCGCATGGGCCTGCATGCCAAGTCGTTGGTGGTGGACCGGCGCATCGGCGTGATCGGCACGCACAACTTCGACCCGCGCAGCGAGAACTACAACACCGAAGCGGCGGTGGTGATCGACGATGCGCGCTTTGCGCAGGCGCTGGCCGCCAGCATCGAGCGCGACATCGCCCCGGAAAATGCCTGGACCGTGGCCTCGCGCGAAAAGCCGCCGGTGCTGAGCGGACTGAACTACAGCGTGGGCAAGGTGTCCGAATCGTTGCCGGTGCTGGATTTCTGGCCCTGGCGCTATGCCACCAATTACGAATTCCAGCCTGGCCCCGGCTGCCCGTTTCCACTCAAGCGCCAGGACCCGCAGTTCCGGCAGTGCTACGTGGCGGTGGGCGACTTCCCCGAGGTCAACGTCGGCCCGAAGTGGTTGCTGGTGCGGATGCTGACCGCCTTCGGTGCCGGGCTGGTGCCGATTCTGTGATCGCATAGGCGCGCCGCTCACTGGCCGCTATCGTGACGATATGTCTCTGGCGCGGAGACGGAACTGCGCCTGGATCAATCAGGGCAGTCAGCGACAGTTGAACCAGATCCTCCGGGCGCAGATGCTGTTGCGATTCCCGATTCCCGATTCCCGATTCCCGATTCCCGATTCCCGATTCCCGATTCCCAATCCCCAATCCCCAATCCCCAATCCCCAATCCCCAATCCCCAATCCCCAGCCTATGACCTTCCGCGACCCCGTCGATCTTGCTGCCCTCAATGCCTCCAGCCGCGACACCTTGATCGAACATCTGGGCATCGTGTTCACCGACGCCGGCGACGATTGGCTGCGCGCCACCATGCCGGTGGATTCGCGCACCAAGCAGCCGTACGGCTTGCTGCACGGCGGTGCGTCGGTGGTGCTGGCCGAAACCCTGGGCAGTAGCGCCGGCAATCTGTGCGTGGATATGACCACCCAGATGTGCGTGGGGTTGGAGATCAACGCCAACCATCTGCGTGCGGCGTATCAGGACGTGGTCACTGGCACCGCGCGCGCCGTGCATATCGGGCGCAGCACGCAGGTGTGGGATATCACCATCGAAAACCCGGCCGGCAAGCGCGTGTGCGTTTCACGGCTCACCTTGGCCGTGGTCCCGCGCAGCAATGGCTGAGCCCGCCGTGCAAGCACATGGGTGGAACAGCGCCACCCGCTGCCGGCACTGCGCGCGTGCCAAGCTGCTGTCACAATAGTCGCGCTTCCTTCCCCTGGTACCGGTCCCGTTCCTGCAATGAGCGAGTCATCCCTGGACGCCACGCGCGATGCTGGCGGCGTGCTGCGTTGGTTCCGGTACCTGTATCGGGTACCGCTACTGCTGGTGCACCTGAGCATCTGTCTGCCGATCACCATGCTATGCGTGGTGGCGCCGCCGCTGGCGCGCATCCGTACCGGCCACGACGACACCCTGGACGAGTGGATGATCCGCTGGTGGCAGGGCAATCTGATGCGCATCTTCGGATTTCGTTTGCGTCATTTCGGCACTCCGCTGCCGGGCGCTGCGTTGTTCGTTGCCAATCACGTCAGCTGGATCGACATCTCGATGCTGCATAGCCAACGCGTGATGGGCTTTGTGGCCAAGCGCGAGATCGCCGGCTGGCCGCTGGTGGGCTGGCTGGCGGCCAAGGGCCAGACCATCTTCCATCAGCGCGGCAATACCGAATCGCTGGGCGGCGTGCTGCAGGAAATGCTGGCGCGGCTGCAAAGCGGCAAGCCGGTGGGCGTGTTTCCGGAAGGGCGCACCCGCGGCGGCACCGAGGTCGGCCCGTTCCATGCGCGCATCTTCCAGGCCGCGGTCGAGGCCGGCGTGCCGGTGCAACCGGTGGCGTTGCGTTACGGCGAGCGCGGCAATGCGCAGGCGGTTGTGGCGTTCGGCGAGCGCGAGAGCTTCTTCGACAACATCGTGCGTCTGCTCGGCGAGCCGGCGCGGCTGGCCGAAGTGCATTTTCTCGAGCCGATCCGCGCGCTGGATATCGACGGACGTCGCCGCCTGGCCGACACCTCGCGTCAACGCATCATTGCGGCCATGGAGTCCTAGCCCGCGATGCGTATGCTCATCACTCCTGCGGCCGACGCGACAGTGCCTGGCCCGATGAGCGCATGAACGTCTCCGACTACTCGCCGCCCCGCTGGTTGCGCAATCCGCATGTGCAGTCACTGCTGGGCAGCAGTGCGTTGCGCCGGATCCGCAGCCGCCAGTTGCTGGCCGCCAGCGGCGCGGTGACCAGCGAACATATTCTCGACGGCGGCGACGGCGTACGCCTGCAGGGCTGGATGAGCATCCCGCCCGGCGATGCACCGGTGCGCGCCACCGTGCTGCTGCTGCACGGCTGGGAAGGCAGCGCCGATTCCAATTACATGCGGCTCACCGCTGCGCGCCTGCTGGGCCTGGGCTATCAGGTGTTCCGGCTGAATTTCCGCGACCACGGCGGCACCCATCACCTCAATGTGGATCTGTTTCACTCCGATCGCATCGATGAAGTGGTCAACGCTGCAGGCGATCTGTGGCGGCGCTTTCCCGCGCCGCAGTTATTGGTGGCCGGTTACTCGCTGGGCGGCAATTTTGCACTGCGGCTCGCCTTGCGCGCGCCGGCGGCCGGTCTGCCGGTGGCGCGGGTCGCAGCGGTGTGTCCGCTGTTGGATCCGGCCGCCACCATGCTGCAGCTGGAAAAAGGCCCGCAGTTCTACGATTGGTATTTCCGCCGGCGCTGGCGCGAATCGCTGCTGCGCAAACGCAAGCTGTTCCCCGATCAGCATGGCTACGACGATGCCACCCTGGCGCTGGACATGCGCGGCCTGATGGCCTGGTTAGCCGAGCAGCACACCGGGCACGGCTCGCTGCAGGCGTATTTCGACAGTTATTCGATTGCCGGCGAACGCCTGGCCGGCTTGCAGGTGCCGGTCCACATCCTGATGGCCGAAGACGACCCGGTGATTCCGTTCGCCGATTTCGCCGGCTGGCATCTGCCCGCGCACGCACAGCTGGAAATCGCGCGCTGGGGCGGCCACTGCGGCTTTCTGGAAAATGCCCGTGGCGATGGTTTTGCCGAACGTTGGGTGGCCGAGCGGCTGACCGCGCAGGCCTGAGAGCGGCGACACCCGTCGCGCGAAGTCGCCAGGTGTGCGCGGATGGCGCGCTCCGAACTGCAGTGTACGAGTGGTGCCTGCCAACGAGCATCGGCCGCGCGCCTGGCGGCTGCGCAGCAGTGTTGATAGCCACTCCGAGTCGGCGTCCCACCGCGCATCGTTACAATAGGCGTTTGTCCTGGACACGCCGCCGCCATGCAAGACGCCATTCTTCAAGCCCTGCGCCGCAATGCGGCCGACGATGCGGTGGCGCTGGCCCGCGAGTGGGTCATCAGCGCGCCGGATAATGCCGCCACGCATCGCTGGCTCGGCCTGGCCTTGCAGCAGCAGGGTCAGCCAGCGCTGGCGCTGGCCAGTATCGAAACCGCGCTGACGCTGACGCCGGAAGATGCCGACCTGCATTTGCTGCGTGCCGGCTTGCTACTGGCCACGCGCGATCTGTCTGCGGCCGATGCCGCGTTGTCGCGCACCACCGCACTCGACCCGAACCAGTTCAACGCCTACTTGATGCAGGCGCATCTGGCGGTGGCGCGCGGCGATCTGGATGATGCGCAGCGGCTGAGCCGCACCGCGGCGCGGCTGGCGCCGGAGCATCCGCAGCTGCTGGCCGTCGATGGCGTGGTGGAGCTGCGCCGTGGTCAGAGCGACCACGCGCTGTCGCTGCTGACCCGCGCCGCCGAGCAGTTGCCGGACGATCCGCGTGTGCTGTTCGCGCTGGGCTTTGCGTATCTGCAGAAAGAACACTTCGCGTTCGCCGAGCGCGCCTTCGAGCGCGTGGTCGAGCTCAATCCGCCGGGCACCGCGCTGCGCGCCTTCATCGCCCAGCTCGCCCAGCGCCAGGGTCGCCTGGACGATGCGCTGGCCGCGATGCAGGGTGTGTTCGCCCAGCCCGGTGGCGACATCCCGGCGATGCGTCGGCTCGCGGGCGAAATGGAATTGCAGGCCGGTCGCCCCGACCAGGCCGTGGCGCACTTGCGCCTGGCGCTTGCGCACTGGCCGGCCGACCGGCGCACGCTGCACGCGCTACTGACTGCCTGGGAGCGATTGGGCGCGGTCGACGACGCACGCGACACTCTGGACGCGGCGTTGGCCACCTCGGTCAGTGCGCATGATCTATGGCTGGCACGGCTGGCGGTGGAGCCGGTCGGCGGGCCGCAGGCGCAGGCGGTGATCGAGCGCTGGCTGCTGGGCATGCCCGAGCATCTGCCGGCGCTGGAAGCGCTGATGCGCGTGCACGACATGCAAGGCCATGCCGAAGAGGCCGAAATGGTGGCGCGGCAGATCGTGGCGGTGGAGCCGGGCCGCATCAGCGGCGAGCAGCGCATCGTCGAAGCCTTGCTGGAGCGCGACCCGCCGGCAGCGATCGCCTGCGTCCAATCCTTGATCGACTCGCTGCCGGAGAACCAGCAGACCGTGCTGCGACCGTGGCTGGGCAATGTGCAGGACCGCGCCGGCCAGCCCGATGCGGCGCTGGCCACCTGGATGCAGTTCCAGCGCGAGCAGGCCCAGCACCGTCTGCCGTTGCCGCCGCAGGCCGCGAAGCAGCCGATGCAGTGGCCGGCGTTGGGTACGATTCCCGACGCGGTGACCGCGCGCCCGCTGTTCGTCTGGGGCGTGCCCGGCTCGCATGTCGAACGCTTGATCGCAGTGATGGGCGCGGCCACCCCGCTGGTGCGCGACGACCGCTACGGCACCACCCCGCCGTCCGACGCGCTGCAGAGCTATCGCAGCGTCGAACAGCTGGCCTCCGGCGAACTGGCGCCGCTGGCGCTGGTGGAAGGCTGGAAGGCGCAGCTGCCGCGGCGCGGTATCGACGACGGCAACGTCATCGACTGGCTGCTGTGGTGGGACAACACCTTGCTCACTGCACTGCGCCCGCACCTGCCCGAAGGCCGGCTGGCAATCGCATTGCGCGACCCGCGCGACATGCTGCTGGACTGGTTGTCGGCCGGTGCGCCTGCGCCGTTGGCCGTGCAATCGCCGCAGCAGGCCACCGACTGGTTGCTGGCGGCGCTGGAGCAGCTCGCCGTGCTGCACGAACGCGATCTGTATCCGCACCGGATCATCCGTCTGGACGGCATCGAGAGCGACCCCCAGGGCATTTCCACCGCACTGGAACAGGCCTTCGGGCTGAGCTTCCCGCTGATCGAGCCGCGCGGACCCGCACGTCTGGCCTCGGGCCGCTGGCGCAACTACCGCAACGTGCTGGGCGCGCAATTCGATCTGCTCACGTTGATCGCAGTGCGCTTCGGTTATCCGCAAGACTGAGCGGCGACCGAAATGGCTGCGCTCACTGTCGGGTGGGCGCGGCATTGTTCGCTGGCGTGATGAACCGGCAGCGATACACCCAACCGAGCGCATCAGAGGGTTCCATTGCGATGGCTTCCACTGCTGCGCAGACCCAGGCACCCTGATCAGCATCATCCCTCACGGAGACCCTGCATGCGCCTGACCAGCAACAGCATCGAAAACGGCAAGCCCATCGCGGTGGAGTTTGCGGCCGGCACGCCGGAGGGCTTTGCGCCCAACCGCAACCCGCATCTGGCCTGGAGCGAGGTACCCGAAGGCACGCGTTCGTTCGCACTGCTGTGCCTGGATCCGGATGTACCGACCGTGCCGGAAACCGTAGGCCGCGACGATGTGCAGATTCCGGTCGACCAGCCACGCACCGATTTTGTGCATTGGGCCATGGCCGATATCCCCGCTGAAGTGCACGAGATCGCCGCAGCCAGTTGCAGCGACGGCTTTGTGCCCAAGGGCAAGTCGCAGCCGGCCGGCCCGGCCGGTGCGCGTCAGGGTCTGAATTCGTACACCGAATGGTTTGCCGGCAATGCCGACATGGCCGGCAACTACCTGGGCTACGACGGCCCGTACCCGCCGTTCAACGACCTGCGCATGCACCGCTATTTCTTCCGCGTGTTCGCCCTGGACGTGGCGCAGCTCAGCCTGCCCGAGACCTTCACCGCGGCCGATGTGCTGTCGGCGATCCAGGGCCATGTGCTGGCCGAGGCGGCGTTGCATGGCACCTACACGTTGAATCCGTCGCTGCGCTAAGAGCGCCTAACAACGGCTGTGCCGCCGCCATGCGGGCGCCGTCGCTGCGGGCCGAGTTGCCGGGTGACACGTTGCCCGGCGGCTCGGTCGCGGCATCTATCAATCGATGACTTCACTCCTGCATGCCGTCCGCGTCCGACCTGACGACCGCTCGCTATCTGTTGGTAGTTGCTGTCAGTAGCCTGCATCTGCACGTCGCATCTGCGCGCGTTGATCGCATCGGCGATCACGCTGATTACGCCACGCAGTCAAAACTCGACTGCTAACCGCTGGCTTCGATCATCTGATCGAGCACATACACCGGTACGCCGTCCGCGCCCGCAGCGGCGGGGTAGCGCGTCACCCGCAGCAAGGTGCGGATGCCGGTTTCGTGCTCGAAGCCTTCGATCTTGCCCTCGAAGGTTTGCCAGCGCTGGGTGACGGGCTGTCCCGTTGCATCCTGTTCGCGCAGCTGCAGGCATTGGCGCGACGGGTCGGAGGCGCACGCCACCGTCTCGGCGGCCACTTCGATCAACACCGTCTGGCCGGGGCCGCCATAGCGCGTGTCTGCGGTGGCGACGCTACCGAAGACCAGGCGGGTGCCATCGCTGCGGGTCAGGGTCAGCCGTGGCGCGGTCTGCACGCTGTTCAACGCCACCGCGAAGCGGCCGGACAGCAGCTCGCTGGCGGCGCGTTCCTGCGCCATCCGCCGTGATTCGGCACACAGACGTTTGCTCGACACCACCCGGCCGATCTGCAACTGCGCCGCGGCCACGCTGTAATTGGCGCCCAGCGCATTGCAGGTCTGGCTGACCTGGATGCGTTCATCGCTGAAATCCAGTTGCAGTGGCGCAGTGCCCTCGACGAACAGGCTGCGCAATGCGGTGCCGTGCGCATCGCTGGCCTGCTGCAACTGCCAGTGCTGTGCGCGCAGGGCGGCCCGCAGCGGGGCATTGTCGGCGGCCGGTGCGGCTACCGCATCGGATTGCGCGGCAGCGCTGAGGGAGGAGCCGGGTGCGTCCGGCGAAGCGCCCGACCCGCAGGCCGTCACGCCCGCCGCCAGCAGTGCAGGGGCGAAGAACACGGCACGCATGGGCGGCTCCCGGTGATCAATGCCTCAGTGATACCGCCACCGCGCGGCCAGGGCAATGACGGGCGTCACTGCCTGGGAGCGTGCCACGCATGTCGCGCTCGCTTGAACAGGCATGCCGCGCGGCGACAGTTGAGGCGTCAGGCCGCAGCCGGCAGCCACAACAGCAAGGCCGCGCCAAGCACGATGCGATAAACCGCAAACACCGTGAAGCGATGCTTCTTGATGTAACCCAGCAGCCACTTCACCACCACAAAACCGGTGATGGTCGCCGCCACGAAGGCCACCGCCACATCGGCCCAGTTCTCGCTGCCGAAGCCGCCTTCCTTGTACATCTCCAGCAGCGCATAGCCACTGGCCGCGAACATGGTCGGGATGCCCACCATGAACACGAAATCCGCCGCCGCCGAGCGCTTGCTCAGGCCCAGCAGCATGGCCAGGAAGATCGCCGAGGCCGAGCGCGAGGTGCCGGGAAACACGCCGGCAACGACCTGTGCCAGGCCGACTGCGATGGCCACCTTCCAGGTCACCACGTCGCGCTCGGGCAATTTGCCGGCAAAGTGCTCGGCCACCAGCATCCACAGCCCGCCGATCAGCAAGGCCCAGGCCACCGGATGCACGGTTTCCGGCAGCTGCCAGCCGGCCTTGCGCACGATCAGCCCGACTACTGCCGTGACCAGGAAGGCCACGCCGATCTTGAGCACGTAGTCGCGATTGTCGCGTTCGTCCAGGCCGGTGGCCAGGGTCCACAGCTTCTGCCGCAGCGCCAGGCAGATCGCCAGGATCGCGCCGGCCTGGATGACGATATTGAAGAAGTCAGAACGGCGTCCGAGCCATTGTTCGGCGATCAGCAGGTGGCCGGTGCTGGAGATCGGCAGGAATTCGGTCAAGCCTTCGAGAATGCCCAACAGCAGGGCGGAAATCAGATCGGACATCGGACTGGGGGAGGGATGGGGGAGGCGTCAGGATAGTGCATTGCGGCATGCACCATATCGGTGCGAATTGCGATCAATTGGCACCATTAAGGTGCTATTGCAGCGTGAGCGACCTCTAGCGATACAAGCAAAATCAACGACTTGTGAAAGTATGACGCTTGGCACGGTCCCTGCTGTAGTACCGCCCACGAGCCACTTAACTTCCCCTGAGGTTTCTTCCGATGTCCGTGGAAAATGTTGAAAAGCTGATCAAGGACAACAAGGTCGAGTTCGTCGATCTGCGCTTCGTCGATATGCGTGGTGTACAGCAGCACATCACCTTTCCGGCCAATATCATCGAGCCGGCGTTGTTCGAAGAAGGCAAGATGTTCGATGGCAGCTCCATCGCGGGTTGGAAGGGCATCAACGAGTCGGACATGGTCCTGCTCCCGGACGCAGGCACCGCTTATCTGGATCCGTTCTTCGCCGATCCGACCATCGTGCTGACCTGCGACATCCTCGATCCGGCCACCATGCAGAGCTATGAGCGCGACCCGCGCGGCATCGCCAAGCGCGCCGAGGCCTATCTGAAATCCTCCGGCACCGCCGACCAGGCGTTCTTTGGCCCGGAGCCGGAATTCTTCATCTTCGATTCGGTGCGCTTCGCCAACGACATGGGCCACACCTTCTTCCAGGTCGGCTCGGAAGAGGCTGCCTGGAACACCGGTGCCAAGTACGACGGCGGTAACAGCGGCTATCGTCCCGGCGTGAAGGGCGGCTACTTCCCGGTTCCGCCGACCGACACCCTGCACGACCTGCGCGCGGAAATGATCAAGACGCTGGAACAGGTCGGCATCGAGACCGAAGTGCACCACCACGAAGTGGCCACTGCCGGCCAGTGCGAGATCGGCACCAAGTTCAGCTCGCTGGTGCAAAAGGCCGACGAACTGCTGACGATGAAGTACATCATCAAGAACGTCGCCTATCGCAACGGCAAGACCGCGACCTTCATGCCCAAGCCCATCGTGGGCGACAACGGGTCGGGCATGCACGTGCACCAGTCGTTGACCAAGGGCGGCGTCAACCTGTTCTCCGGCGACGGCTACGGCGGCCTGTCGCAGATGGCGCTGTGGTACATCGGCGGCATTTTCAAGCACGCCCGTGCGATCAACGCCTTCTCCAACTCCGGCACCAACAGCTACAAGCGTCTGGTCCCGGGTTACGAAGCGCCGGTGATGCTGGCCTATTCGGCCCGCAACCGTTCGGCATCGTGCCGCATTCCGTGGGTCACCAACCCGAAGGCGCGCCGCATCGAGATGCGCTTCCCCGATCCGTTGCAGTCCGGCTACCTGACCTTCACCGCGCTGATGATGGCCGGCCTGGACGGCATCAAGAACCAGATCGACCCGGGCGCGCCCAGCGACAAGGATCTGTACGACCTGCCGCCGGAAGAAGAGAAGCTGATCCCGCAGGTCTGCTCCAGCCTGGACCAGGCGCTGGAAGCGCTGGACAAGGACCGCGAGTTCCTCAAGGCCGGCGGCGTGATGAGCGACGACTTCATCGACGGCTACATCGCGCTGAAGATGCAGGAAGTCACCAAGTTCCGTGCTGCGACCCACCCGTTGGAGTACCAGCTGTACTACGGCAACTGAGTTCCACCGCGGTGATGGCGGAGGCCCCCCCTCCCACCTCCGCCATCGCCGCCCATGTTCGATAGGTCCATGGCCCATGCCGTGGACTTGCAGGGGTCTTGATAAGGGTATTGAGAGAGCACTGGATCGCGACGCGCGGGCCTGACCTCTCCCACGAGGCGGATGCACTGGCATCCGCTGGGGTCTGCGTGCTCGCGAACGAGCGGATGCCGGGGTTGGCATCCAGGGGAATGACACCGCCGGGCGGCGCAATGCCGGCCGGTTTTTTCCACCATTCGGGGTATGCGCATGAAATTGATCACCGCCATCATCCGGCCGTTCAAGCTCGACGAGGTCCGTGAGGCCTTGTCCGCAGCGGGCGTGTCGGGCATCACCGTGACCGAGGTCAAGGGTTTCGGACGCCAGAAAGGCCACACCGAGCTGTACCGCGGCGCCGAGTACGTCGTCGACTTCCTGCCCAAGATCAAGATCGAGACGGTGGTGACCGACGACCGGCTGGACGCAGTGGTCGAGGCGATCCAGAACGCCGCCGGTACCGGCAAGATCGGCGACGGCAAGATCTTCGTGACCGCGATCGAGCAAGTCGTGCGCATCCGTACCGGCGAGATCGGCGCCGATGCGCTCTGAATCCCCCACCCCAGGAGTCCTTATGAAGACAGGTCTTTTCGCCGGGTGGAAAGCCCGGTTCTACAGCGTCTGCATGCTGATGCTGTTCAGTGCGCTGGTGGTGGGCGGCATGGGTAGCGCGCATGCGCAATCCACCCCGCAGGTCACCCCGTTGCCGACCGAGCCAGTCACCACCGAACCGCTGCCGTCCGCGCAGCCGGAAGCCGCCCCCGTGGCGGCCGCCGAGGCTGCACCCGTGGTCGAGAAGGGCGATGTCGCCTGGATGCTGACCTCCACGTTGTTGGTATTGCTGATGGTGGTGCCGGGTCTGGCGCTGTTCTACGGCGGCATGGTGCGCGCCAAGAACGTGCTGTCGGTGCTGATCCAGGTCGCTGTGGTGTTTTCGCTGCTGACCATCCTGTGGGTGCTCTACGGCTATAGCCTGGCGTTCTCCGGCGAAGGTCCGTGGATCGGCAATCTGGACAAGGCACTGCTCAAGGGCGTGACCATCGAAACCCTGTCGGCCACCTTCACCAAGGGTGTCAGCCTGCCGGAATACGTGTTCGTGGCGTTCCAGGCGACCTTTGCCGGCATCACCGGCGCGCTGATCGTCGGTGCCTTTGCCGAACGCGCCAAGTTCGCTGCGGTGCTGTTGTTCTCGGTGATCTGGTTCACCTTCGGCTATCTGCCGCTGGCGCACATGGTCTGGGCCACCGGTGGCTATCTGTTCGGGCTGGGCGCGCTGGATTTTGCCGGTGGCACGGTGGTGCACATCAACGCCGGTATCGCCGGGCTGGTGGGCGCCTACTTCGTCGGCAAGCGTGCCGGGTTGGGACGTGAGGCGATCAAGCCGCACAACGTGACCCTGACCTTCGTCGGTGCGTCGCTGCTGTGGGTGGGCTGGTTCGGCTTCAACGCCGGCTCCAACCTGGAAGCCAATGCCGGTGCGGCGCTGGCCTTCCTCAATACCTTGCTGGCCACTGCCGCGGCGGTGCTGGGCTGGTCGTTGACCGAGAAGATCATCAAGGGCAAGTCGTCCGCCCTGGGTGTGGCTTCGGGCATGGTCGCCGGCCTGGTCGGCATCACCCCGGCCTGCGGCACGGTGGGTCCGTTCGGCGCGATCGTCATTGGTCTTGCCGCTGGCGTGCTGTGCGTGTGGGGCGTTACCGGTCTCAAGCGCCTGCTCGGTGCCGACGACAGCCTGGACGTGTTCGGCGTGCATGGCCTGGGCGGCATCATCGGCGCGATCCTGACCGGCGTGTTTTCGGCGGCCTCGCTGGGCGGCCAGAAGGGCGGCGATTACGACATCGTGCATCAGGTCGGCATCCAGGCATTGGGCGTGGGCATCACCCTGGTGTGGATCGGCGTTGTCTCGGTGGTGGGTTTCCTGGTCGCCAAGCTGGTGTTCGGCCTGCGCGTCACCGAAGAAGCCGAACGTGAGGGGTTGGACATCACCTCGCACGGCGAAGCCGCATACGAGTCTTGAGTATGAACACCCGCAGCCATGCCGCTGCGGGTGGCACGACGACCCGGCCGGGACTGCCCGCCGGGTCCGTTTTTCCCCGCGGCGCTGGTTGGCGCGGGTCAACTGCCGAGGTGTCTGCATGACCAGCCCCACGCCTGTCCCTGTCGGCGCGGATGTGCGCTGGATCGGTGTACGCCACCGCTCGTCGGCCCCGAATTCTTTTCTGCACGCTTCGTCTAGCGCGACATCCGCGCACGTCGATGCTGCTTGCACTAAATTGGTGCAATGGTGATTTCTTCTTCGATGCCATCGCTGGACAGCCTGGGCACCCCGGTGGCCTGGGCCGACCGCGAGGGCCGTGTGCTGGGCGTCAATCCAGCCTTCGCGCGCTGGCTTGGCGTCAGCGCACGGCGACTGGTCGATCAACCGCTGGCCGCGCTGGAAGTACAGGGCGATGCGCTCGCCCGCTTCCTGCTCAACGACGAACGCGATGTGCTGCGTCTGCATCGGCTGGCCCTGGGCCTGCCCAACGACGCACCGCGCTTTGCCGAAGGCTGGCTGTCGCGGCTGGACGACGGCGGCTGGCTGCTGGAAACCCACCCGGTCGACGAATTCCCCGCGCTGGATCCCACCCATGCACTGCCTAACGCCCTCAGCGCTGCGCTCAAGGGTCTGGCGCACGAGCTGCGTAATCCGCTGGCCGGGTTGAAGGGCGCCGCACAACTGCTGGCACGCCGTTCGGCCGGGCGCGACGAGGACGAGCGCGAGCTGATCGAATTGATCGGTACCGAGATCGAACGCCTCAATACCTTGCTCGAGCGCCTGCTCTCGCCTACACCGGCGCGCCCGCACGACCGCCTCAATATCCATGTCGTGCTGGAGCGCGTGCTGCGCCTGGCCGAAGCCGAGGGTGGCTGGTCGGTGCAGGTGCAACGCGATTACGACCCCAGCATTCCCGACATCCTTGGCGATGGCGATCGCCTCACCCAGGCGGTGTGGAATCTGGTGCGCAACGCGTTCCAGGCCGGCGCCACCCGGGTGACGTTGCGCACCCGCGTCGAACATGGTCAGCGCATCCGCGACCGCGTGCATGCGATGTCGCTGCGGCTGGAGATTATCGACGACGGCGGCGGTGTGCCCGAAGAGCTGGCCGAGCACCTGTTCCTGCCGCTGGTCAGCGGGCGCGCCGAAGGCAGTGGGCTGGGTCTTGCGTTGGCCCAGCAGGTCTCGCGCGAACACCACGGCACCCTGACCTACCGCTCGCGCGCCGGCCATACCGTTTTCACCCTGCTGCTGCCCGAGCTGGCCGGCGATCACGACAAGGAGCATCTGCATGGCTGAGGCCGCCGCCGCATCCCACCATATCTGGGTGGTCGACGACGACCGTTCGGTCCGCTTCGTGCTGTCCACCGCGTTGCGCGATGCGGGCTACGCCGTGGATGGCTTCGAGAGTGCCGCCGCTGCGCTGCAGGCACTGGCCATGCGGCCCACGCCCGATTTGCTGTTCACCGATGTGCGCATGCCCGGCGAAGACGGCCTGACCCTGCTCGACAAACTCAAGGCCAAGCACCCGCAATTGCCGGTGATCGTGATGTCGGCCTACACCGATGTGGCCAGCACTGCCGGCGCGTTTCGCGGCGGTGCGCACGAGTTCCTCTCCAAGCCGTTCGACCTGGATGACGCGGTGGCCCTGGCCGCACGCGCGCTGCCGGATGCCGATGCCGGCGTCGACGCATTGGTCGGCGTGCCGGTGGCGCAGGGCTCTGCCGCACTGATCGGCGACACCCCGGCGATGCAGGCGTTGTTTCGCGCCATCGGCCGGCTCGCGCAGGCACCGCTATCGGTGCTGATCAACGGCGAAACCGGCACCGGCAAGGAACTGGTCGCACGCGCGCTGCACAATGAATCGCCGCGCGCGCGCAAATCCTTCGTTGCCCTCAACACTGCCGCCATTCCTGCAGAATTGCTGGAAAGCGAATTGTTCGGCCACGAAACCGGCGCTTTCACCGGTGCCACCAAACGGCACATCGGCCGCTTCGAACAAGCCGACGGCGGCACACTGTTTCTGGACGAAATCGGCGACATGCCGCTGCCGCTGCAGACCCGTTTGCTGCGCGTGCTGGCAGAGAACGAATTCTTCCGTGTCGGTGGGCGCGAACTCATCCGTGTCGACGTGCGCGTGATCGCCGCCACCCACCAGGACCTGGAAGCGCTGGTTGAACAAGGCCGCTTCCGTGCCGACTTGCTGCATCGCCTGGACGTGGTGCGTCTGCAATTACCGCCGCTGCGCGAACGCCGCGGCGACATCGCGCAACTGGCCGAAAACTTTCTGGCGATGGCCGGTCGCAAGCTCGACATGCTGCCCAAACGGCTGTCGTCGGCCGCCTTGGAAGGCCTGCGCCACTACGACTGGCCCGGCAACGTGCGCGAACTGGAAAACGTGTGCTGGCGCCTGGCCGCATTGGCCACCGCCGACATCATCGACGTGGTCGATGTGGAAGCCGCACTGGCGCGTGGCGGCCGTCGCCAACGCGCCGGCCGCAGCGATGGGCAATGGGACGAGATGCTCTCCAGCTGGGCCGCGCAGCGCCTAAGCGAAGGCGCCCAGGGCCTGCACGCCGAAGCCCGCGAACGCCTCGACAAGACCCTGCTCGAAGCCGCCCTGCAACTCACCCAGGGCCGCCGCGCCGAGGCCGCCGCACGCCTGGGCCTAGGCCGCAACACCGTCACCCGCAAACTCGGCCCAGGACGCAAACGCCGCTGATCTAGCCTGGTTCTCTGCTAAAGCCTGCTGCGCTGGAAGAAGGAACGGCGCGTAGGCGATACAGGCTTACCGCAATCGTGCATCAGACCGCACGCGGAGTTGAGCCCCTCTCCCGCCGGGAGAGGGGTTGGGGTGAGGGTACGGGGCGAAGCCTACACGCACCCAAACGTCACTAGCGCTTCGCCCGTACCCTCATCCGACGCTACGCGCCACCTTCTCCCGGCGGGAGAAGGAAACAACGCGCGATCCAGGCTTATCGCAATCGCACATCGGTGCTACCGCGCATCCGTCGACCCGCACCTCAAAACAACCCGACCACCCACACCAACCCCGTAAACTCTCGATCAGCCGGCAAGCGCATTTCATGACACGTGAACATGTGCCCGCATAGGTTTCCAGCCTGATCAGGAGAACAGCTCGATGCGTTACCGGTCGTCCACGATCGTCGCCCTCACCGCTCTGGCGCTGGCCGCCTGCAGCAGCACGCCACCCCCGCCGAAGACACTGCCACCGCCCGTGGCGCGTGTTGTGCCCACCCGTCCGGTGCAACAGGCCGAAGCGGCGCTGGCCTCGGCCTCGGGCAGTCTGGTCAGCGGTCGGGTGGTGCTGGTGCCTGCGTTACAGGGAATCCGCATCACCGGCACCGTCGGTGGCCTGCGCCCGGGCGGTGTTGCCGGCTTCCATGTGCACGAGCGCGGCGATTGCAGCGCCGCCGATGCCAGCAGCGCGGGTGCGCATTTCAATCCGACCGGTGCACCGCACGGGCGCGCCGGTAGCAATCCCCACCACGCGGGCGACATGGACAATCTGCGCGCCGATGCCGAAGGCGTTGCGCACCTGGACATGATCATTGCCGGCATCACCCTGGGCGATGCCGCGCCCACCGATGTGATCGGCAAGGCGCTGATCGTGCATGCCGATCCAGACGACTATCGCAGCCAGCCCAGCGGCAATGCCGGCGCGCGTCTGGCCTGCGGCGTCATTCGCGTCACCCAATGGCGCACACCCCCTTCGCAGCCCTGAGTTGGGGCATCCATGGCCGCAACTGCGGCCTCTCTACAGGAGTTTTCCCATGCGCATTCTTCCCACGACGTTGTTCCTGGCCACCGCGTTGGTGCTGACCGCGTGCAAGCGCGACGAACCGGCACCGGCCGATCCCGCACCCGCACCGCAGGCCGGCACGCCAGCCGAAGCGGCGCATGGTGGCGAGCATGCCGCCTCCATGGTCACCGAAGCGGCAGCCACTACCACCGCAACCGCCGAGCTCAAGGCGACCAAGGGCAATGAGGTGAAGGGCACGGTGAGCTTCAAGACCGTCGACGGCGCGCTGCGCGTCACCGGCCAACTGAGCGGCCTCAAGCCCAACAGCGAGCACGGCTTCCACATCCACGAAAAGGGCGATTGCAGCGCACCGGACGGCAGCAGCGCCGGCGGCCATTTCAACCCGGCCCAATCCGATCACGGCACCGTCAGCGCCGACCCGCATCACGGTGGCGACATGCCCAACATCAAGGCCGACGCGCAGGGCAATGCCAGCATCGATGGCCCGGTCTCGAGTAACGTCAATCTCGGCAAGGCCGACCAGTTCGATATTGCCGGCCACGCCGTGATCGTGCATGCCGACGCGGACGACTACAAAACCCAACCCACCGGCAACGCCGGCGGCCGTCTGGCCTGCGGTGTGATCACTACCGACAACGCGCCGGCTGCGACCAAGTAAGCCAAAGAAACGGGCAGACAAACAAACGCCGCATTGATCGATCACTGCGGCGTTATTTGTTTGGTACACACCTGCCAAGCACTGGTGCTGGTTTCAGTGCACGGACCAGTTCAGCACATGGATGTAAGGCGCGTAGGCGCGTGCCATGTTTGTCACCAAAAACGCCGGTTTTCCAGTACGCGCCAACAGTTCAAAGTTCAAAGTAACCGGCGCGTTGCTTAAGCAGCCAACGCCTGACGCGGATCCTGCCCCGGTTCCACATGCACATACAGCACTGGCAGCCCATGCGCTTCCAGCACGGCGGCCATCTGTCGCTGGCGTGAAAGATACTGTTCGTACACCCCGCGCAGACGCTCGCAGTTTTCGCGGTCGTGGGTGTAGTAATCGCACCAGCCGGCCGGGTCGAACAGCGCGATGCGCACTTCGCCGTCGACATAACGCAGCACCGGCTCGGGCGGCTGTTGCAGCCATTCTTCGGTCTGCGGGGCGAGCAGGGCGGCTTCGATCAGCGGCCATAGCGGCGCCAACCCTTGATTGTCGTACTGCATCGAAATCATCGCCGCCAGATCGTTCGCGGTGAGATAGCGCGCGTGTTCGATGCGTGCGCCGAAGCTTTCCTGCGCCAGCAAGGCGGTGTCGGCCTGCGCCATGCCCTGGGCCAGCAGCACTTCCTCCATCGCATCGGCCACGGTGGCGACGATTTCCGGATCGCCGGACAGCAGGAACGGCAGCACGCGCAGGCCGCCGCCAGTGAGTTGTGCATCGGCCTGGAACGGCAACGGAATCTCGCCCTGCGCATCGGCACCGAAGGCCAGCACGCGCGGGCCTTGATCGCGTCCGGGTGCGCGCGCCTGCAGCTCTTCCAGCCGGCGATGCAGCGGCCAGCCTGGCCGCAGCACTTCGGCCGGGTCGAAATGCGCCATCGCCACGCTCAGCTCCAGCGCGCGGATCTCCGGGATCCACTGTGCCAGGTCGCGGCCGATACGTTCGGCCAGCATGCCGGCCTGCTCGGGCGCCAAGGCGCCGCGCTCGGGGGCGCTGCCGCCCGTCAATTCCAGCGCCATCACACCCATGGCGGTCACGCCGTGTTCGGTCTTGCTCATGATTCGCGGTTGGCCCATCACGGGGTCGAAGCTACACTGCGGCCATTATGCCTGCCGGCCCTGTGCAGGCCATGTCCCCGAGTCCTCCATGCCAGGTCAACCGATGCCAGCAGCCCGTCCCGTCGCCATCTTGGGCGGCGTTCGTATCCCGTTCTGTCGTCAGAACACCGCGTACGCGGATGTGGGCAACCTGGGCATGTCGGTGCGCACGCTGGGCGCGCTGGTCGAGCGCTTCGGGCTGCATGGGCAGCAGCTGGGCGAAGTGGCGATGGGGGCGGTGATCAAGCACTCCTCGGACTGGAACCTGGCCCGCGAGGCGGCGTTGTCGTCCGGCCTGTCGCCGCTGACGCCGGGCATCACCCTGCAGCGCGCCTGCGGCACCAGCCTGGATTCGGTGATCACCATCGCCAACAAGATTGCGCTGGGGCAGATCGATTCGGGCATCGGCGGCGGTTCGGACACGACGTCCGAAGTGCCGATCGTCTACGGCAAGAAGCTGCGCGCGCGGCTGCTGGCCGCCAACCGGGCCAAGGCCACCGGCGACAAGCTCAAGGCGCTGCTGCGTGGCTTCAAGTTCGGCGAGCTCAAGCCCGAGTTCCCCGGCGTGGCCGAGCCGCGCACCGGCAAGAGCATGGGCGACCACTGCGAGGACATGGCCAAGGAATGGAACATCGCGCGCGATTCGCAGGACGCGTGGGCGGTGGCCTCGCATCACAAGCTGGCGGCAGCGTATGAGCGCGGCTTCTTCGATTCGTTGATCGCCCCGTTCCGCGGTGTCTCGCGCGACAATATTTTGCGTGCGGACACCTCGCTGGAAAAACTCGCCACGCTGCGCCCGGCGTTCGACAAGACTTCCGGCCGCGGCACGCTGACCGCGGCCAATTCGACCCCGCTCACCGACGGCGCTGCTGCGGTGCTGTTGTCCAGCGAAGCCTGGGCGCTGGCGCACGGCCACACCCCGATGGCCTATCTGCGCGATGCCCAGGTGGCAGCGGTGGATTTCGTACATGGCGAAGGCCTGCTGATGGCGCCGACCATTGCAGTGCCGCAGATGCTGGCGCGCCAGGGCCTGACCTTGCAGGACTTCGACATCTACGAGATCCACGAGGCGTTTGCCGCCCAAGTGTTGTGCACGCTGCGCGCCTGGGAAAGCGAAGAATACTGTCGCAATCGCCTTGGTCTGGATGCGCCGCTGGGCCGCATCGACCCGGACAAGATCAATCCGCTGGGTTCGTCACTGGCCACCGGCCACCCCTTCGCCGCCACCGGCGCACGCGTGGTGGCAACCGCCGCCAAGCAGCTGGAAGAACGCGGCGGCGGGCGTGCGTTGATTTCGATCTGTACGGCCGGCGGCATGGGCGTGGTCGCCATCGTGGAGCGCTGACGCTGCTGCGCATGTTCGATTTGGCATTCGGGATTGGGGATTCGCTAAGGCGAAGTTCTTTTTGCGAATCCCGACATCCCCAAATCCCCAATCCCCAACCTGCAAGGACGCATGGATGTCGAACGATGATGTTCGTGAACCACCCACCCTTTACCTGACACCAGCGCAAGGCGAGGTATGGCGCGAAGGAGATGTGCTGGTGTGCACGCCGGGCGCCGATCTGCCGCCGCGTTGCGTCAAGTGCAATGCGCCGTTCGACGACTTGCCGCGTCGCTATATCTTTCATTGGCATCACCCGGTGATCTATCTGGCGCTGTTGATGGGCATATTGCCGTATCTGATCCTGGCCATCGTGTTGCGCAAGCGCAGCGCGCATCTGCTGAGCTTGTGCGCCCAGCACGAGCGGCGCCGCGTACGCTATGTCGTCATCACGAGGGCATCGGTCTTGCCGTTGCTGCTAGGCGGTCTTGCGCTGGATGGCGCGATCGGCTGGCTGGCCGGCGCTGCTGTGATGGCGCTTATGCTGTTGATCGGCAGACTGGGCTCGCGGGTGTTATCGCCGCAATCGGTTGACCATGAGCAGGCGCGTTTCCTGGGTGCCTGCGATGCGTTCTTGCGCGAGCTGCCAGCGCCGCCTTGGGCATCGCGCGATCGATGATCTGCGGTGCGGCACGTATCTGCAGATATTTTTGTAGCGTTCTTACGTTGCCGTCGCTGCAGATGTCATCGCAGGCCGGTGAATTTTGGTGGCAGCACTCCCGCTCAGACCCACAAAAACAAAAAGCCCCGGACATGCCGGGGCCTTTCAGTTAATCCACACATCGCCGCAGAATCGATCAGCCGTGATCGATGACAGCGTGATCGATTACAGCACGCGATCATCCGGTGCGAGCGGGTCGGCCGGCGGTGTTGCATACGCCGAGACGATCGGCCCACGCAGCGATTGCTGCGGCAAACCCTCATGCACCGGTTCGCCGCGTGCAGCGCGCAGGGCATTGGCATAGCAGTGCTGCGCCGACAGCAGATCGCCCGCTGCGGCAAAGGCATGCCCGAGTTCTTCCCAGGCCTCGCTGCCGGCGCCATTGGCTACGGCGCGATGCAGGAATTCTTCGGCCTGCGACCACTGCTGTTGGTGACGCGCCAGGCGCGCCATCGTCAATAACAGGCCTGGGCTGTCCGGATACTGGGTGAGCCAACGCTGCGCACTGGCGCGGCGCGAATCATATTTTTCCAGCGGCAGCACGCCGTACAGACGCACCAGCGATTCGTCCCATTGCGTATCCAGCGCCTGTTCCAGGCTGTGTACGGCCGCATCGTCCCAATGCAGAATCGCCGCGCGCTGTGCATAGGCGCCGACGACTGCCGGATAGGTGCGCAGCGGCTTGGGCAGCGCTTCCCAGCGTTCGGCCAGGGCATTCGCATCGCCGGCCTGCAACAGCGTCTGTTCGGCCAGCGTGGCCTCCAGCGCGTTGTAGGCATCGGGGGCCAGCACCGCCTGCTGCCGCAATGCGCCGAGTTGACCGTAGGCCTCGTCGGCACGGCCGATCTGCGCCAGGGCCTGCGTGCGCAGCAACAGCCCGCGTGCCGGCAGCGGTTGCGCGGCGGCACTATCGAGCGCATTGATCGCCTCGACCGGGCGTTGCCGCGCCAGATGCCGTTCGCCCTGCAGCAGCGCATGTGCGGTGGGGTCGCGCTCGGCCAGTTGCTGGGCCAGCGCATTGGCCGAGGCGTCATCGCCGCGCGCATCGGCCACACGGACTGCACTTGCCAGTGCGATACCGCTGACGTCGTCGTCCTCGCTGGCAGTGACCAGCAGGCGCTCGGCACGCTGCCACTGACCGTGATCGGCCGCGCGCAGGCCTTCGATCAGGCGGGCGCGGCCCTTCTTGCGGCGGTACTTGCCCCAGACCCGGAACGGCAGGCTGATCAGCGTCCACACCAGCCACAGCACCAGCAGCGCGATGACCAGGATCAGCAGCGCCTGCGGCATCGCCGCGCGGTAGTCGTTGCCGCCGACGCTGACCACCACATTGCCCAGGTCGTAACTGTTTTGATGCGACAACCATTGCGCACCGAGCACGCCCAGCGCCACGGCAACCAACAGGATCAAGACGGTACGCAACACTTTCATTGGGTGGATCTCCCTTCACGCATGGCCTGCAGTTGCAGCAGGGTGGTGCCCAGTTCCGGCAGGCGCGGACGCAGTGGCGCTTGTTGCAAGGTGCGCAGGCGCGTGCGGGCCTGGCGACGTTGTGGCGAATCCGGCCACAGCCGGGTGGTCCAGGTGTCCACGCGCCGCAGCGATTGGGCGAAGCCGGCGGCATCGCCGCGTTCGGCCGCAGCGCGGGCCAGGCTGACTTCGATCTGCAAGGCATCGCGCGCGGCGTTGCGGTCGCCGCCGACGAGCAGTGCATCGCCACGGCTGGGGCGAATGTCCACCAGCGGTGCGAGCACTTTCTGCCACCACGGCTGCGCGGCTTCGCTCTCTTGCGCGGTGTGTTCCGGCAGGCGCTGCAGATCGGCGGCGAGTGTGTCCAGCAGTTGACCGGCTTGCGCTTGCGGGCCAGCGCCGAGGCGGTCCAGTGCGTCGCGTTCCTGCACCAGCGCCTGGCGCAGATTGAGGTAGCCCGGGTCGTCCACGCCGTTGAGTGCGGCATTGGCCAGCGCATAGGCACGGCGTGCGCCGTCGGCGTCGCCGGCAATACTCAGGCGTTGCTGGCCGAGCCGCAGCAGCAGTTCCACTTCATCCAGGCGCAGCGCCTGCGCGCCATGGCGATTGGGATCGGCCAGTTTTTGTACAGTTTCTTCAAGCAACGCGCTGCGCTGGCTCAGCCCGAGCATTTCATCGCGTAAGACACGATTGGTCGCTGCGGCATCCTGCAGGCGTTCGTTGGCCAGGCGCTGATCGCGGCGCAAGGTTTCCAGCATCTGCTGCGTGCCATCCCAGCGTTGCTGCTGCGCCTGGGCCGCCTGCAGCTGCCCGCTTTGATAGGTCTGCCATGCGCGCCAGCCCAGAAACAGCGCCACGCCCACTGCCGCCACGGCAACCGCAAGCAGCAGCCAGGCCACGGGGAAGCGTCGCGTGGAAGCGGGCATTTCAGTCATTGGGACATCCTCGGGCGGTCACGACTGGCGCATGCGCCGCAGTCATCTGGTACAGCATGGCGTGCTGCAGCAGACGCCCGCAAGCGGTGAATGGATTCGGAGTTCAGCAAGGTCGTGATGGTGTCACGATAGCTGCAGCGGCGGCGGCCAATTGCTCGGGCAGTGGACCTGCGGCGCGCACCACATGCGTGAAGCCGGCGGCATGTGCGGATGCGCGCATGCGCTCGCTGGAGGCCACCACCGGATGGAGTTGCCAGGCATCGACCAACGCTGCGGGCAGTTGCTCTAACACCAGCGATAGCGCTTCGGCGCTGCTCAATGCCAACACGCTGCGTGGCAGTGCACTGGCCAGGGCCTGCACAGCCGATGCGCGCAATCGCAACGCAACGCGTTGATAGACATCGGCGCGCAGGACACAGGCGCCACGCTGCTCCAATGCCGGTGCCAGCATGCCGCGCCCGCCTGGCGCAGTGATCAGTGCGACTGTCTGCAATGGCGGCTCGAACAGCGGCAGTGCCAGCAGTCCTTCGCTATCCATGCGCGCAGGGCGCACCACTGCATCGATCCCGCAGGCCTGCAATGCGCGCGCGGTGCCCTCTCCCACGCTTACCCATTGCGCCTGCGCTGGCCGCTGCAGCGGTGAAAGACGCTGCGCGGCGTGCACCGCTGCCGGGCTGGTGAATACCGCGATCGGTGCCTGCAGCGCTTGCTCCAGCGCAGCCCGTGCCTGTGCGGTGTCGTTGGTCTGCAGCCGCCACGGCGACAGCGCGAGCAGCCGTCCGCCATGTCGGGCGGCGGCCCGCCGCAGTGGCGCGTGCTCACCGCTGGGTCGCAGCGAGATCAGGGTCCAGGCGTCGGTCGAGGAGGTGGGCCGGGTCATCTCACGATTATGCGAGAACGTTGCGGCGTCAGGGCAAGATGGCACCGCGCCGATGTCGCCGGTGGCGATCTCATCGGACCGGAATGCCGTCAATCGCAGCAGCGTTTGCAGGCGAAATCGCCAGCGTTCATGAATGAGACGGGCGTCTCATTTCGTAACCTCTTGTAAATCTCGTGGATCCGGCCACGATCCGCCTCGACAGCCACGCCGGAGTAGTACCGTGATCAAGTCCTACCTCATCAACATGCAGCGCAGTAGCGACCGTTTGCAGGCCATGTCGGCGCGGTTCCAGGCGCTGGGCATGCCGTTCGAGCGCATTCCCGCCTTCGACGGCGCCACGCTGACGCCCGAGCAGATCGCCGATTTCGTGCGCGAACGCCCGCTGGAGGGTTCCGGGGATGGCTTCAGCACCGGCCCGCGCAAGTGGACCGCTTCCAACATCGGCTGCTTTCTAAGCCATCAGGCCGCGTGGCGCATTGCGGCGGACTCCGATGACGCCTACACCGCCATCTTCGAAGACGACATGCATCTGTCCGACGCGCTGCCGGCGCTGTTGCGCAGCATCGAGTGGCTACCGGCGGGCAACAGCATCGTGCGGCTGGAACCGTCCTACAACCGCATCAAGCTCGATAGCAAGGTCGCCGACATCGGCGGGCGTCAGCTGCGCCTGGTGCGTCCATCCACCTATCAGCACTGCTGGCCGGTGTGCGCCGGCGCGCTGATCATCAGCCGCGATGCGGCACGCTTGTTGCTGGCCGCCGAAGCGCGCTGGCACACCATGGCCGATATTTTTCTGTTCGGTTGGAACGAATCGCCGGTCGCACAGCAGTTGTCCACCTATCAGCTCTCGCCGGCGGCCTGCATTCAGGACAAGTTCTTCCACAACGCCCCGGAGCAGATCGTGTTCACCAGCACCATCGATGCGCCGCTGACGCAGGCGCAGAAGCAGCGCAGTGCGCATTGGAAGGCGAAAGCGACCGCGTTGTTGCGTGTGGCGCAGGGCTATCGCAAGGTGGTGTTCGCGCCCTAAGCGGCGCGATAGCGAAGGCCTGCAACGAGACAGCGCTGAACGTGTTTTACCATGCGGTACCGCATGTATTTCAGTGCACAAGACGCTCGCAGAACATTGCGGCATGATGCCGCCCTTCGCCGTCTTTCAGCCTTCGCCGATGACTCCTTCGTGCACGCTCGCATCCGCCCTGCAGTCGCTGCAGCAGCAATTCATTGCCATGCCGCCGGTGCTGTCGATGGGCATCGCCGTCGATGGCTTGCATGACGGCGCGCTGCGCTTGCGTGCGCCGCTGCAGGCCAACGTCAACGACAAGGCCAACGCGTTCGGCGGCAGCCTGGCCTCGCTGATGACGCTGGCCAGTTGGGGCTGGCTGACCCTGCAGCTGCAATTGGCCGGGCACAGCGCCGATGTGTATGTGGCCGACAGCCAGCTGCGCTATGTCGCGCCGGTGTACGAAGACCTGGTCGCCAATGCCGAGCCATCCGAGATGGGTAGTTGGGATGCGTTTTTGGCCACCTTCCGCCAACGCGGCAAGGCGCGCATCGGCATGCGTGCGCAGATTGCGCTGGGGTCGGGCGCGGCGGCGGCGACCTTGAGCGGGCGCTTCGTGGCGTTTCCAAAACGGTAGGATGCGGGCTGGATTTAGGGGAATACGCATGCGTGCAGTGATGGGGGCAATGCTGTTGCTCGGGCTGGCGATGATGAGCGGTGTGGTGTGTGCCGGCAGCCGTGCCCAGGCACGCGCGCTGGAGACCACCCAGGCCGCCTACACGGCCGCCGTGCGCTGGAGCGACTTCGACGCCGCGCAGGGCTTTGTCGAACCCACGTATGCCTTGGCGCATCCGCTCAGCGATCTGGAGCGCTCGCGCTACGAACAGGTGCAAATCTCCGGCTACCGCGAGGTGCGGGTGGGCGAAGATGCCGCGGGCGACCTGCGCCGCGAGGTCGAGTTGCGCGTGATCAACCGCAACACCCAGGCCGAGCGGCTGGTGCGCAGCATCGAGCTGTGGCGCTGGGACGCCGAGCGCAAACGCTGGTGGCTGGCCAGCGGCCTGCCCGATCTGTGGCAGGGCCAATAGCCCGCACCGCTGCGCCCTGGCCGTCGCGTGCGCCAGCTGTGCGACAATTCCCGCCCGCTTGAACGACCCTGACCCCGTGAATTTCGAAGAGCTGCAGGCCTTTGTCGGCCGCAACCCCATGTTGTCGCTGGCCCTGGTGGGCCTGACCATCGCCCTGATCGTCACCGAGGTCGCGCGCCTGTTTCGTGGGTATCGCGCACTCACGCCGGCCGAGCTGACCCGTTTGATCAACAGCGAGAATGCGCTGGTGATCGACCTGTCGCCTACCGCCGATTTCGAAAAAGGCCATATCGCCGGCAGCCGCAATGTGGCGCTGGCCAAGTTCGACCCGGCCGGCAAATTGCTTGCCAACGCCAAGGCCTCCCCCGTGGTGGTGGTCTGCCGTAACGGCAACGCCTCGGCAGGCGCGGCCAAGACGCTCAAGAAGGCCGGCTTCGAGAAGGTGTACTGGCTCGATGGCGGTGTGGCTGCCTGGCAGATCGCCGAGCTGCCGCTGGTCAAGGGTCGCGCCTGATCTCACCTTGTACGGCGGCAGGCAAGTCCCCATTGCTTGCGTGAGAGACTCGCGCTTTCACGCCTGCATCATTCAACGCTGCATCCACCGAACCGTTTTTTGGAGTTAGGAATGTCCGACGAAATCATCAACGGCGCCGTTGCGCCGGCCGACGCCGCTGCTGGCCCCGCTTTCACCATCGAGAAGATTTACGTCAAGGACGTTTCTTTCGAATCGCCGAACGCACCGGCCGTCTTCAACGACGCCAACCAGCCCGAGCTGCAGCTGAACCTCAATCAGAAGGTGCAGCGCCTCAACGACAACGCCTTCGAAGTCGTGCTGGCCGTGACCCTGACCTGCACTGCCGGTGGCAAGACCGCCTATGTGGCAGAAGTGCAGCAGGCCGGCGTGTTCGGCCTAGTCGGTCTGGAGCCGCAGGCGATCGACGTGCTGCTCGGCACCCAGTGCCCGAACATCCTGTTCCCGTATGTGCGCACCCTGGTCAGCGACCTGATCCAGGCCGGCGGCTTCCCGCCGTTCTACCTGCAGCCGATCAACTTCGAAGCCCTGTACGCAGAAACCCTGCGCCAGCGCTCGCAGGGCGAAGGCACCTCGCTGGCCGATTCCGAGCCGGCTGGCAACGCCTAAGCGTTGCGTGCGCCGATGAGCGATTCGAAGCACAAGATCGCCGTCCTCGGCGCCGGTTCCTGGGGCACGGCCCTGGCCGCGCTGCTCGCCAGACACGGTCACCCGACCGTGCTCTGGGGGCGCGATGCGGCGATGGTGGACGCCATCGACCGCAATCACGAAAACGTGCGCTATCTGCCGGGTATTCCATTGCCCGAGAGCCTGCGCGCGACCACCGACCTGCAGCTGGCCGTTGCCGATGCAAGTTGGATCCTGGTCGTGGTGCCCTCGCATGCGTTTACCGAAACGATCCAGCTGATTGCACCGTTGCGTCCGGCCAGTGCCGGCGTGGCGTGGGCGACCAAGGGATTCGAGCCCGGTTCCGGGCGGTTCCTGCATGAAGTGGCGCGCGCCATCCTCGGCCCCAGCGTGCCACTGGCCGTGGTGACCGGGCCGTCCTTCGCCAAGGAAGTCACGCTTGGCTTGCCGACCGCCATCACCGTGCACGGCGACGATGCGGCGTTCGCGCAGGTCGTGGCCGATGCCATGCATGGCCCCACCTTCCGCGCCTATACCGGCGATGACATGGTGGGCGCCGAGCTCGGTGGCGCGATGAAGAACGTGCTGGCCGTGGCCACCGGGGTGGCCGACGGCATGCAGCTCGGTCTCAATGCACGCGCCGGTCTGATCACGCGTGGCTTGAACGAGATGCTGCGCCTGGCGGCGGTGATCGGTGCGCGTCCGGAGACCTTGATGGGCCTGGCCGGATTGGGCGATCTGGTGCTGACCTGCACCGGCGATCTGTCGCGCAACCGGCGGCTGGGATTGGCATTGGGGCGTGGCCAGAGCTTGAACGATGCGATCCGCGAGATCGGCCAGGTGGTCGAGTCGGTGCAAACCGCCGACGAGGTCATGCGCCAGGCCGAGCATCACGGTATCGAATTGCCGATCTCCAACGCGGTGCGTGCCGTATTGCATGGCGAGATCACACCGGAAGCCGCATTGAAGGAACTGTTGGCGCGCGAGCGCAAGCCCGAGTATCCGCAGGCGTTGTTTACCTGATTGGTCGGTATCGCGCCTCGCGCGTGGTGGAGTGAAGACACTAAAAAGCCCGGCAATGCCGGGCTTTTTAGTGTTTGCGCACTTGTCGTTGCGTGCATCAAGGCAAAAGCTTGTCGCGTCGCAGCCACGTAAACGTGCTGCGCACTACGTTCCAGCGCAACAGCCCGTACACACGGGATCTAGCGATCGAGTGCGCTGCATCGCAATCATCCAATCGCACAAAAGAAAGAAGCCCGGTCGTGGGACCGGGCTTCCAATGCAACGCGGGAGAGAGAGTCGCGTTGCGTTAAACGTGCGGCTTACCAGCTGAAACGCGGGCCGACCGACCATTCCTTGTTGCCGTCGCCATCCATACGGATGTCGCCGTTGATGCCCCAGTTCTGGTTCAACTTCACCTGGGCGCCAAGGCGGCCGTAGAAGGTGTCGTCCAGATCGATGCCACGCTTCTTGGAGAAATCTTCGTAGCCAGCCAGAGCGTAGACTTCGAAATGCTCGCCGAACGAGTTACGCAGGCCAGCTTCGACGCTGAAACCATCGAAGTTGATGTTCGGGGTGTCCAGGTCCAGCTTGCGATAGGCAACGCGCGCCAGCAGGTCGGTGCTGGTGGCCACTTCGTAGTTGTAGCCCACGCCCACACCCCATTGCTGGAAGTCGGTGTTGGAGCTTTCGAACACGTTGTTGTTGTCGTCAGCGTTCTGCTTGCTGTAATCGCCAAAAACGTGGATGTTCGGGGTGATGGCGTAGGAGCCCTTCACGCCCCAACCATCGGCGTCGCGACCTTCGGTCGGAGTGCGCACATAGTCGCCTTCGACGAAGTTGTAGGAGATGTTTTCAGCAGCGGAGGCCGCAAACGGCAGAGCTGCGAGAAGGCCGAGGGCCAGCAAAGAAGTCTTCATGATCGAGATACCTGTACTTATTGATTTGGGCCGGCGCTGAGGCGGATGCCGTTCGCTGCCGAGATGTAAATTCTCCGTTATTCGATGGAACGCGACATGAATTTTGAACTGACTGGTGCATGAATCATCGCGCCCGGTTCAGTTCCGGTTTTTGTCATCAAGCTGCAATGCGTGTAGCGCACACGCAAAGAGTGATGGGGTGTGAGTTACCTCGCGCCAATGTGAGATGCGCGTGTAGAAGCACCTGTTTTGCAGCGATTTTTGCCATCTGCATCGAGGCGAGGACATTGTACTGACGCTGCGACTGGGACCATGCAGGCTTGTTGAACATCTCTGGAGCTGCATCGTGGCGAAGAAAAAGACGTTGGCGCGGTTTCTGGCCGAGACGCTGCAGAGCGCGGGTGTGGAGCGGATCTGGGGTGTGACCGGCGACAGCCTCAACGGCTTGACCGATGCCTTGCGTGAGATGCAGACGATCGAGTGGATGCATGTGCGCCACGAAGAAGTCGCCGCATTCGCCGCTGGCGCCGAGGCGGCAGTGACCGGCCAGCTGGCCGTGTGTGCGGGCAGCTGCGGGCCGGGCAATCTGCACCTGATCAACGGGCTGTTCGATTGCCATCGCAGCCGTCAGCCGGTGCTGGCGATCGCCGCGCATATTCCCTCGTCCGAGATCGGGCTGAGTTATTTTCAGGAGACCCATCCGCAGGAGTTGTTCCGCGAGTGCAGTCACTTCGTGGAGTTGGTGACCAACCCGGCGCAGCTGCCGGAAGTGCTGCATCGGGCGATGCGCACCGCCATCCTGCAGCAGGGTGTGGCAGTGGTGGTGATCCCCGGCGATATCGCGTTGCTGGAAATGGACAAGCACGTGTCCAGTGCCTGGCCGCAACTGCGCCAGCCGCGCGTGCTGCCAGCCGCCGAAGACGTGGCGCAGTTGGCCGAGCTGTTGCAGCAAAGCGAGGCGATCACGCTGTTGTGCGGCAGCGGCTGCGCGGGTGCACACGATGCGGTGGTGGCATTGGCCGACACCCTGGGTGCGCCGATCGTGCACGCGCTGCGCGGGAAAGAATATGTGGAGTGGGAAAACCCGTTCGATGTCGGCATGACCGGTTTGATCGGTTTTAGTTCCGGCTACCACGCGATGCTCAACTGCGACACCTTGATCATGCTGGGTACGGATTTCCCGTATCGGCAGTTCTACCCGAAGGACGCGACCATCGTGCAGGTGGACCGCGACCCGAGCGCGCTGGGACGGCGCACGCCGTTGCAGCTGGGCATCGCAGCGGACGTGGGCGAAACCATTGCCGCCTTGCTGCCGCAGCTGCAGCGACGAGAGAAACGCGACTTCCTGGACAAATCGCTTGCGCATTACCGCAAGGCGCGCGAGGGGCTGGACGATCTGGCGGTGCCGGCAGACCCTGGCGAGCCGCTGCATCCGCAATTCGTGGCGCGAATGATCAGCCAGATTGCCGACCAGGACGCAGTGTTTACCTGCGATGTCGGCACGCCAACAGTGTGGGCCGCGCGCTATCTACGCATGAACGGACAACGCCGTTTGCTCGGCTCGTTCAATCACGGTTCGATGGCCAATGCGATGCCGCAGGCGCTGGGTGCACAGGCGGCGTTTCCGGGACGCCAGGTGATTTCGCTCTCTGGCGATGGTGGCTTTGCGATGTTGATGGGCGATTTCATCTCGCTGGCGCAGCTGCGTCTGCCGGTGAAGATCGTGGTGTTCAACAATGCCTCGCTGGGATTTGTGGCGATGGAGATGAAGGCCGCGGGTTATCTGGATACCGGCACCGAGTTGCGCAATCCGGACTTCGCTGCGATGAGCAATGCGATGGGCATTTTGGGCATCCGTGTGGATGAGTCGTCGCAGCTGGAACGTGCATTGCGGCAGGCCTTTGCGCATTCCGGCCCGGCGTTGGTGGATGTACGCATCGCCACGCAGGAACTGGCAGTGCCGCCGGCGATCAAGCTGGAACAGGCCAAGGGGATGGGCCTGTATCTGCTCAAGGCGGTGATGAGTGGGCGCGGCGATGAGGTGATCGATCTGGTCAAGACCAATATGCGTTAACGCCATCGCCGCGTTCGCCACTGCACGTCTTCATCGGATCCTTTCGCATGCCTCGTTCGTTGTTGCGCCAACTGCTGTTGATCTGGGTGGTGATCCTGGCCGCCTGTGTCGGCGTGGCCACGATGTTGTATGGCCTGTACCGACAGACAGAAGGCGTGCGGCTGGATGAGGCGCGCCAGCAATTGACCGCGCAGTGCACGCGCATCGTGCAGCGCTACGCCGGTGCAAGCGAGGCCGCGCGCAGTGGCGACAACGGGGCCGGGCTGGCGGCGGTGGTTGTGCAGTTGGTGCTGGCCGATGCGCCCGGCGTGGAAGGTGGGGTGTGGAATCTCGACAAAGGATTTATTGCGTACGCCTATCCCACTTACGACGGCAGCGATCACAAGACCGATATCCCCGCCGCCGAATGGACCACGATTGTCAGTACCGCACGGCAAAGTGCGATGGGCAACAAGGCGGTGGATTTTCGCCGCGATGGCAGCCGCGAAGTGGTGTTGATCAGCGCCTGCCCGCTGGCTTCGGGCACCGCCGCATGGACCATGTCGCGGGTGCCGGCGAGCACCTCCGATGCCTGGCGGCCGTTGGTGATCGGCATGCTGCTGATCTTCGCCATGGTGGCGGTGTCGGCGATTGCGTTAGGCGTGGTGGTACGGCGTTGGAGTCAGCGCCTGCAGCGGATCCAGCAGGCGATCGCCGCCGATACCGAGCTCCCGCAGATTCCTGTCACCGGCGCACCCGAGCTGGATCGGTTGGGCGCTGCGGTGAGCGACTACGCACAGCGCAATGCGCAAGCGCTGGCGCAGACACGGCGGCTGGCCGACGAGCTATCCCGGCACGAACGTCTGGCCGCGCTTGGCCGCCTGACAGCGACGGTGGCGCATGAGATTCGTAACCCGATCGCTACCATGCGTTTGGCGGTGGAAAACGACATCGCCAGCCGGCAGAGCACGCCGGACGATGCAGCACATGGCGAGCTGATGCTGGGCCAGATCCGCCGCCTGGATGGAGTGGTCGAAAGTCTGCTCGGCATGGTGCAGCCGATCCGTCTGCAGTTGGAAACGGTGGTGGTGCAGGACTGGTTGGCGAACTTGCTGGATCCGGCCTTGCTACCGCCAGGCACGCCTGCGCCACAGCTGCGCGTGCCTGCTATGCCGTTGCAATGGACGCTCGACCCGCAGCAGCTCGGGCGCGCCGTGCACAATCTACTGCGCAACGCGTTGCAGCATGCCGACGCAGGCAGCACGGTGACGTTGGAGGCCAGCGCCAGCGATGATTTGTTGCAGCTACAGGTCTGCAATCGCGGCGCAGCGATTGCCGACACCATTACAGTGCAGTTGTTCGAGCCGTTCGTCAGCGGTCGCAGCGATGGCAATGGCCTCGGCCTTGCGCTGGTGCGCGAGATCGCGCGCGCACATGGCGGGCAGGTGCGTTACGTACATGCCGACGGCATGACCCATTTCATTGTGGAGCTGCCATGGCGCGCATCCTGATCATCGATGACGACGTGGCGTTTCTTGCCACCTTGCAGGCCACGCTGCGCTCGCTCGGCCATACGGTGATTGCGGTCGATAACGGCGCCGATGGATTGGCGCGCTTGAGCGAGGGCGGTATCGCGTTGGCGTTCGTGGACTTCCGCATGCCCGGGATGGATGGCATTGCGGTGTTGCGCGCGCGGGCGGACGATGCCCGTGCGCGTCAGGTGCCGTTGGTGATGCTCACCGCGTACGCGTCCAGCGGTAACACCATCGAAGCGATGACGCTGGGTGCGTTCGATCACCTGGTCAAACCGGTGGGGCGTGCCGATATCGTCGAGGTGGTGGAGCGTGCATTGGCAAGTCGCGCTGACACCGACGCCGATACCACGGCGACCGGGCTGCCTGAAGACGACGATGCCCTGGTCGGCCACAGCCCGGCGATGCGTAACGTGCACAAACGCATCGGGCTGGCGGCAGCCTCCGATTTGCCGGTGTTGATCACAGGCGAGACCGGCACCGGCAAGGAGCTGGCCGCGCGCGCCCTGCATCGTGCCAGCGCACGCGCGAATGCGGCGTTCGTGGCGGTCAATTGCGCCGCGATTCCGTTGGAGTTGATGGAGAGCGAGTTGTTCGGCCATCGCAAGGGCGCGTTTTCCGGGGCGACCGGCGACCGCATTGGCCTGATTCGCGAGGCCGATGGCGGTACCTTGTTTCTGGACGAGATCGGCGACATGCCGCTGCCGATGCAGGCCAAGTTGCTGCGCTTTCTGCAGGAAGGTGAAGTCACGCCCCTGGGTGGCCGCGGCGCGCAGAAGGTGGATGTGCGCGTGCTGGCGGCCACGCATCGCGATCTGGCCGCGTGGGTGGCGGCCGGGCAGTTTCGCAGCGACCTGCGTTATCGCCTGAATGTGGTGCCGATCGAGCTGCCGCCGCTGCGCGAACGCGGGCAGGATATCGTGCTGCTTGCGCAGTATTTTCTGCGCACCGGCGAAGGCGCAGCGCGTGCGTTATCGCCGGACGCGCAAGCGCGGCTGCTAGCCTATCCGTGGCCCGGCAACGTGCGCGAGCTACGGAATGTCATGCAACGCAGTCAGCTGCTGGTGCGCGGCCACAGCATCACCGCCGAGGATCTGGACGAGGCGCTTGGTCACAGTGCCGAGCAACCCATGACGACAGCGCCGCTGGAAGGCACCTTGCCCGAGGCAGTAGCGCGACTGGAAAAGCAGATGATCCGGGACGCATTGGCGCACAGCGGCGGTAACCGCGCCGAAGCCGCGCGCCGGCTCGGCATTCATCGCCAGCTGCTGTATCGCAAGCTCGATGAGTATGGGTTGCAGTAGTCGCAGCGATAAAAACCGAATGCGATGTTTGCATGCTGGTGTAGTCGGCGCTTTGGCTGCGATGCAGTACGCGCAGAGCAACACACGCACATGTGGGTGATTGCATGCCGCCGCCACACGCAGTGCTTGACCACTGATGTCCACAGCAGACCTTGCGTCGAGAGAGTGCTTGCTTTCGCACGGTCATGCATAACGGGGGCTGCAAAGTGTCTGCAAAGCGGACAGTGGTGTATGAAACGCAGACGCTCATTCGTCCAACTGCATGTACAAAACCCCTGAAAAACAACGCATTCGACGTTGGCACGATTGCTGCTTTGTCTTCAGGGCAAGCGGCGCTCCTGCCGCCCTGGAGACATCACATGATTCGTCAGACCGCACTCGCTTTCGCACTGGCCTGCAGCGTGGCGACTGCCGCCGCGCAGGTTCCTGCAGCGCCGGCCGCACCGGTTGCCCCGCGTCCGCCGGTTGGCACGCCACCACCGGCGGCGCCGATGCCGCCCGCACCACCTGCACCGGTCGCCGCTACCCCGGTGAGTGTGACCGGCACCGTCGAGCGCTTCATGCTCAATCCCAACGGCGAGGTCGACGGCCTGTGGCTGCGCGATGGCACCCAGGTGGCGTTTGCGCCGCATCTGTCCGGCGAACTGCAGGCAGCCGTGCGCCGTGGCGATGCGGTCACCGTGCAGGGGTATCGCCTGGGCAGCCTGCCGGTGCTACGTGCCAGCAGCATCCGTTCCACGCGTGGTGGGCGCGAGGTGGTCGACCGACCGCCGACGACCGCTGCCATGCCGCCCGCGCCTCCGGCACCCGCCGCATTGACTCCGTTGCAGGCCGAGGGACGCATCGAGCGGTTGGTCTACGGCCCCGGTGGCGAGACCAATGGTGCGTTGCTGAGCGATGGCACGCTGGTGCGGATGCCGCCGCATCTGGCGCTGCAGTTCGGCGATTTGTTGCGCACCGGTGCGCCGCTGAGCGTAAGCGGATTCGGTGTTGCCACGGCCACCGGCCGCGCCATCGAAGCGACGCAGTTGGGTCGCGATCGTGCCTCACAGCGCGCCTTGTTCAGTCCTCCGCGCCCGGATGGTCCGGTGCCGCCGGCACCACCGGCGCCGCCTGTTCCGCCGGCCGCACCGCCACCGCCACCGCCGGCTCCGGCGCCGCGTTGATCCAAAGCGCCGTCGCACACGCGGCGGCGCTCACACCGTTTCTCTCTATGCGCCTGTCCTGCCACGTGTCATGCGTGGCGACGGGCGCGGCTTGCCGGCGTTGGCCGGTCCTATTTTCGTTGGAGTTCTTTCATGCATTGGGTCGATCCTGATTTCCTTCCCGAAACCCGCGGCACGCTGGCGCGCTTTCTGCTCAATCCCAAGGCCGATATCGATGGCCTGCTGCTGACCGACGGCACCGAGGTGCACACGCCGCCGCATCTGTCTGCCGCCTTGCTCAAGGCGCTCAAGCCCGGCAGCGCGTTGACCGTGCGTGGCCTCAAGCCGCGCGATGTAGACATGCTGGTGGCACTGGCGATCGATCCGGAAGGCGGCAAGCGCATTCTCGATGAAGGCCCGCATGGGCCGCACGTCAAACCCAAGCCCAAACCGCCTGCCGGCAAGCCACCCAAGCCGCAACGTACCCAGCACAGCGGCACCATTGCGCGGTTGCTGCACGGCCCGCACGGGCAGGTGCACGGCGTGTTGCTGGATGACGGGGTCACGGTGCGGTTTCCACCGCATGCTGGCGCCGACTTTTCCAAGCAGCTGATCGTTGGCAAGGCGCTGGTGGCAGAAGGCGATACCCAGGCGACGCCGCACGGCGTGCTGATCCACGCGCATGCGTTGGGCGCCAAGGCCGCATCGCTGAAGCAGATCGAGCATCCGCATGGCCCGGGTGCACATAAGCCCAAGCCCAAGCACTAGGCGCCCGCGATGCGGCTGCCGCGTTGGTGCGATGCGATCGCAATCGGGTCGGCCATGCACGCCAGCGTGCGCAGTCGCTTTCCATCGTGTAACGGAGAACGCCGATGCGCATGAGCACACCGCGCCCACGTGGCAGCCGCGCACTGGAGGCGCTGCATTTCAGCGTGGCCGATGTGCAGGACGGGCTGGGGCCGTTTCTCAGCGTGTTTTTGCAATCCAAGGGCTGGTCGGTGGCGGCGATCGGTACGGTAATGAGTGTGGGCGGCATCGCCGGCATGCTTGCCACCACGCCGGCTGGCGCACTGGTCGATACCACCCGGCGCAAGCGCGCCGTGGTGGTGGTCGGCTGTCTGGCGATTCTGCTGGCCACTGCACTGATCTGGCTGCGGCCGACGTCCTCCGGTGTGGTCGCCGCACAGATCGTCTCGGCGTTGGCGGCAGCCGGTATCGGCCCGGCGCTCACCGGCATCACCTTGGGGCTGGTGCATGCGCGTGGGTTCGATCATCAACTGGCGCGCAATCAGGTCGCCAACCATGCCGGCAACATGCTGGCCGCACTATTGGCCGGCTGGCTGGGATGGCGGTACGGGTTTGCGGCGATCTTTGTGCTCACCGCAGCTTTCGGCATGCTGGCGATCGTGGCGGTGTGGCTGATTCCGTCGGCGGCCATCGACCATCGCGCCGCGCGCGGTCTGGGCAACACCGACGGCACGGACACTCTCAGTGGTTGGCGCGTCTTGCTGACCTGCCGACCGCTGGCGTTGCTGGCCGTCACCCTGGGGCTGTTCCATCTGGGCAATGCAGCGATGTTGCCGCTCTACGGCATGGCGATCGTAGCCGCGCATGCGGGCGACCCGAGTGCGCTGACGGCCACCACCATCGTAGTTGCGCAGGCCACGATGGTGGTGGTGGCGTTGTTGGCGATGCGCTGGATCCGCGTGCACGGACATTGGTGGGTGTTGCTGGTGGCGTTCATGGCGTTGCCATTGCGCGCGCTGGTCGCCGCATCGCTGATCCAGGGCTGGGGCGTGTTTCCGGTGCAGATGCTCGATGGACTCGGTGCCGGCCTGCAGGCCGTGGTGGTGCCGGCGCTGGTGGCGCGTTTGCTGCAGGGCACCGGGCGCGTCAATGTCGGTCAGGGTGCGGTGATGACGGTGCAAGGTGTGGGCGCGGCACTGAGCCCGGCATTCGGTGGCTGGCTGGCGCACGCCTTCGGCTATCGCGTCGCGTTTTTGGCGCTGGGCGCGATCGCGTTGTTGGCGGTGGCGCTGTGGGCAGGCTGCCGCGGCATGTTGCGGTCAGCGATCGATGTGCAAGCGGTGCAGTGAAGCGGTGGCATGAGCGCGGCGCCCAGGCACAACATCGCAAGCAACAATCGAGTGGTGCGGATTGCGCGCAGAACCATCACCGTCGCGCGATACGCCGCTTTCCGGCAGCGATCAGCCGCCCGTCAGTTGTGCAGTCGTATCGATCATTGCGACTTACTGACCGCCGCTGAAGTCCCACTGCCGCCAGGCTTCGAACACCATGACCGCAACCGTGTTGGACAGATTGAGGCTACGGTTGTCCGGTCGCATCGGCACACGCAGCCGGTGCTGTGGCGGGATGGATTCCAGTACATCGGCCGGCAGGCCGCGGGTTTCCGGACCAAACAAAAAGGCATCGCCATCTGCGAACTGCGGTGTGTCGTAACGCACGCTGCTACGCGTACTCAGTGCAAACACGCGCTTGGGCGCAATTGCGGCCAGTGCGGTGGGCAGGTCGGCATGCACCTGCAGGGTTGCGTACTCGTGATAGTCCAGGCCGGCGCGTTTGAGCTGCTTGTCGCTGAGGTCGAAGCCGAGCGGCTCGATCAGGTGCAGGCGCGCGCCGGTATTGGCGCACAAGCGAATCACATTGCCCGTGTTAGGCGGAATTTCTGGTTGAAACAGGATGACATCGAGGACGGGTGCTGACATGCGCGCAAGTGTAGCTGCGCGCGTGCTTAAAGGCCGAGGGTGGCGTTGACCAGCGCTTCCAGCTCGACCGGCGAGGGCTGCAATTGCGGCACAGGCAGGTTGACGATGACCTGGCCCATCAGCGCGCCGATGGCGGCAGCGGCCTGGCCCGAAGCGGTGTGTGCGCTGGCGGCGGTGCTGCGAACCACCAGGTCGGCGCGCTGTTCGGCTGAGGGGCGGACCTGGACGGTCGCCAGGGTGACGATGCGCGGGCCAGCCTGTTCGGCAGCGAGTGCGGCCAGTTGCTCGGCCGACGGACGCACCTGTACGGCGCTCAGGGTGCGGATGTCGCTGCTGCGCTCCAGTGTCTGCTGGGCGATCTGGTCGGCGGCCGGGCGAACCTGCACGGTGTCCAGCGTGGTCAGGGTGGCGGCCTGGGCAAAGCCGGCCAGGGCGGTGCCGGCGAGCAGGGCGGCGGAGAGGGCGATGCGCAGGGTCTGGGTCTTCATGGCGAGGTCTCTTGGTGTGGGTGATCAGTGGTGTGGTAGTAAGGTAGAACACCATTTCGGTATGCGCAAGAACTTTCTGGGTGTTTTTTTATTTATTCAGCTGGAAGTCAGATTCAGGTGAATGTGTGATGTGGCTGGCTGCTTGCCGATGAACTAGAGCAAATGGCGTGCCAGCATCAGTACATTGATTTAAAAGGGATTTTTTGTTCGCGGCAGTGTCCGCGGCCGGACACCCGGACGCGCGCGGCGTCTGCGGACAGCGCGGCGGAGAGGTCGTCAGGGCGATGGAGGTGATATTCGGCGCGCTGAATGAGTCGGTGGCCGGCACACGGCACGCGCTGATTGCCGGCAGACAACTGCGGCACAATCCGGCTTTACCCACAGGTGTCTAAGACTTATGCGCGTGCTCATGCTGTCTGTTCTGGTTGCCGCTACCACCGCGGCCTGCACCTGGGTGCCGATCGAACAAAGCGGCAAGAGCGTGCAGGTCCTGCCCGCAGGCCCTGTGCCAGCTGGCTGTCAGCAGCAGGGCGAGGTCGTGGTGTCGGTCAAGAGCAAGGTCGGCTTCTATAACCGCAACCCGTTGCGGGTGCAGGAAGAGCTGGAGACGCTGGCACGCAACGAGGCCCCCGGCGCCAATGCCAACACGGTCCAAGCGCAGGGCCAGCCGGCCGATGGCAGCCAGCGTTTCAACGCGTTCCGCTGCCCGCCGCGCTGAACCGTTGGGCTAGAGCGAGGCCGGTTCAATTGTAAAGATGCGGTAAAAGCGGCCAGCAGCTAGACTGACGCCCCCTCGCCTGACGCCATGGCGCTATTTCGATGCTCTTCCAGAATGTCTCCATCGCGGGACTGGCTCATATTGATGCGCCGCACACGCTGACTTCCAAGGAAATCAACGAGCGCCTGCAACCGACCTACGACCGTCTCGGGATCAAGACCGACGTGTTGGGCGACGTTGCCGGTATCCATGCACGGCGCCTGTGGGACCAGGATGTCCAGGCATCGGACGCCGCCACGCTGGCCGCACGCAAGGCCCTGATCGACGCCGGCATCGGCATCGAAAAGATCGGCCTGCTGGTCAACACCTCGGTGAGCCGCGACTACCTGGAGCCGTCCACGGCCTCCATCGTGTCCGGCAACCTGGGGGTCGGCGACCACTGCGTGACCTTCGACGTGGCCAACGCCTGCCTTGCCTTCATCAACGGCATGGACATCGCCGCCCGCATGCTGGAGCGCGGCGAGATCGACTACGCGCTGGTCGTGGATGGCGAGACCGCCAACCTGGTCTACGAAAAGACCCTCGAGCGCATGACCTCGCCGGACGTCACCGAGGAAGAGTTCCGCAACGAACTCGCCGCGCTGACGTTAGGCTGCGGCGCTGCGGCCATGGTGATGGCGCGCACCGAGCTGGTGCCCGACGCGCCGCGCTACAAGGGCGGCGTGACCCGCTCGGCCACCGAGTGGAACAAGCTGTGCCGGGGCAACCTGGACCGCATGGTCACCGACACCCGGCTGCTGCTGATCGAAGGCATCAAGCTGGCGCAGAAGACCTTCCTGGCCGCCAAGCAGGCGATGGGCTGGGCGGTGGACGAGCTGGACCAGTTCGTCATCCACCAGGTCAGCCGCCCGCATACCGCTTCGTTCGTGAAGTCGTTCGGCATCGACCCGGCCAAGGTCATGACCATCTTCGGCGAGCACGGCAATATCGGCCCGGCGTCGGTGCCGATCGTGCTCAGCAAGCTCAAGGAACTGGGCCGCCTGAAGAAGGGCGACCGGATCGCGCTGATGGGCATTGGGTCGGGGCTGAATTGCTCGATGGCGGAAGTGGTTTGGTGAGTTGCACCTAGCGACGTGTTAAAAAAAATGGATTTTTAGTACACGTCATTGCATCATGTTCGTTCTTGCAACATGACCGGTGTAGGCATGGACGACACGCTGGTGTTCAACCCCGAGCAGCCCTACAACGCGCTCCCGCCGCTTCCTCCGGCGGGAGACATCGAAACGCGCAGCCTGCTCAAGGCCTGCATCGTTGCACGCACCGCGCTGGCCGAGCTGAAGCAGGCCACCGCGCTGTTGCCCAATCCGGCAGTGCTCATCAACACGATCCCGATCCTGGAAGCACAGGCCAGTTCGGAGATCGAAAATATCGTCACCACAACGGACGATTTGTTCCGTTATGCAGACGACCAGGAACGCGCCCAGAACCCGGCAACCAAAGAAGCCCTGCGTTACCGCAGCGCGCTCTACGAAGGGTTCCAGTCGCTGCGGCGACGACCGCTATGTACCGACACTGCCGTGGTGGTGTGCAGCCGCATCAAGGCCGTGCAGATGCAGATCCGGCGCGTGCCCGGGACTGCGCTGGCCAATGAGCAGATCCATCAGATCATCTATACCCCGCCCGTTGGCGAGGCATTGCTGCGCGACAAGCTGGCGAACTGGGAGCGCTTTATTCACGAGCACACCGACATTGATCCGCTGATCCGGATGGTGGTGGCGCACTACCAGTTCGAAGCGATCCACCCGTTCACCGATGGCAATGGGCGCACCGGACGTGTCTTGAATCTGCTGATGCTGATCGAGCAAGGGTTGCTCGATGTTCCCGTGCTGTACCTGTCGCGCTACATCATCCGCCATCGCAGCGACTACTACCGCTTGCTGCTGGATGTCACACGGCATGGTCGCTGGGCCGAATGGATTCAGTACATGCTCGCAGCTGTTGCCGAGACCGCTGCATGGACGACGGCAAAGATCCAGGCAATCCGCGAATTGGAAACGCAGGCGCGTGACCACGTGCGAGAACACGCTCCCAAGGCCTACAGCCGCGAACTCGTTGAAGTGATCTTCAATCAGCCGTACTGCCGCATCCAGAATGTGGTGGACGTGATGGGCGTCACCCGGCAGACCGCTGCACGCCATCTCAAGGAACTGGTGGATATCGGCATGCTGCAAGAGCAGCGCCTGGGTAAAGAAAAATTGTTCCTGCATCCGGCGTTTCTGCACCTGCTATCCAGTGATGGGCATCAACTGCCGACTTATCGGATGCATTTGCGGGAAGCGGAATGACGCTGGCTGTGTACTCCTACATCTGCTACGCGTTGGAGATGTCGCAATGCGGCGATCACCGTGGTGCTCCTCGTCTGTACGTGCCACGTCAACATCTGCATCACGCAGCTTCTCTTGAAACGAATTGGATACCTTTGCCATGACCTACCCCGGCTATCCCTTCACTCCCAAGCGCCTTGAGGTGCGTCCCGGCATTGCGATGTCGTATCTGGACGAAGGTCCGCGCGATGGCGAAGTCGTCGTGATGCTGCACGGCAATCCGTCGTGGAGTTATCTGTGGCGGAATCTGGTGAGTGGCCTGTCGGATCGTTACCGCTGCATCGTGCCCGACCATATCGGCATGGGGCTGTCCGACAAGCCGGACGATGCGCCCGACGCGCAGCCGCGTTACGCGTACACGCTGCAGTCGCGCGTGGACGATCTGGACACGCTGCTGCGGCATTTGGGTATCAGCGGGCCGATCACGCTGGCGGTGCACGATTGGGGCGGCATGATCGGCTTTGGCTGGGCGTTGTCGCATCACGCGCAGGTCAAGCGGCTGGTGATCACCAACACCGCTGCATTCCCGTTGCCGCCGGAGAAACCGATGCCGTGGCAGATTGCGATGGGCCGGCATTGGCGGCCGGGCGAGTGGTTTATCCGCACGTTCAATGCGTTTTCCTCCGGCGCTTCGTGGTTTGGCGTATCGCGGCGCATGCCGGCCGCCGTGCGTCGCGCGTATGTAGCGCCGTACAACAACTGGCGCAACCGCATCTCCACGATTCGCTTCATGCAGGACATTCCGCTGTCGCCCGCCGACCAGGCGTGGTCGCTGCTGGAACGCTCGGCGCAGGCATTGCCCTCGTTTGCCGACCGCCCGGCTTTCATCGCGTGGGGGTTGCGCGATATCTGCTTCGACAAGCATTTCCTGACGGGCTTCCGTCAGGCATTGCCGAATGCCGAAGTCACCGCGTTCGACGATGCCAATCACTACGTGCTGGAAGACAAGCACGAAGTGCTGGTGCCGGCGATCCGTGCGTTTTTGGAGCGCAATCCGCTGTAAGCGTCGCTGGTTTACTCATGCAGGCGCACAGCAGGTGGGTGCAAGCTGCGCGCAAAAAGCGGATGGGCAAGTGGATCGCATCGGCCAGGCAGTCGTTCTGTGGGTCGCTGCGAGTGGATGCCGCACTTAATCGCAGCTATCAGCCGTTACTGCGGCGGCAGCGGATTGCGCTGTGCGTCGTCCACGCCGAGCCAATCGGCCTCGGTGAGCGCGTGCAGGCCGTGCGCCAATCGCGACTTGTCGCATTGCGCACTGCGCTCACCAAACTCCAGCGAGGCCGGCACGGCGGCGCAGGAGGAGGGGCGCCGGTCGTGGATGCTGCAGCGGCTGTAGCGACCGATGTCCGCATCGAGTGCGATGCAGCGCGGCTGCGATTGCGAGGTGCCGCGCATGACGCGCTCGTGCGTGCGCAATGACTCTGTCAGCTCGATCGGCACCCTGCCGCCCAATGCGGGGTCGGCTTCGCTCCAGTGGAAACTGACGCGGAAGTAGGCGCAGCAAGCGCCGCAGGTGAGGCAGGGATGTGCCATGGCATGCCGGGCCTTGCGCGGCGAAACAACGTGGAGAGCGCGGCATTCTGACCGAACCACGCCACGATACAAGTAGCACGGACGCGCGCCTGTTAGCGGTTCATCCGCGTAAGTTGGGCAAGCGCATGTACGCGATGGAGCGAGTCGCCCATTGGGCAGGGCGTGTAGTGAGAACCCTGCGCCACATCGTGACGGCCGCATTGCGCGTCAGCAGAGCAACTCGGGATAGGCGATGCCGGCGCGCTCCATCGGGCGTGTGACTTTTGAAATGACGCAAGCGGGGCGGCACCGTCTGCGCATGGGTGATAATGCGCCAATGACAACTCTTCTCTGCAATATCGCCGCCACCCTGCCGGAACTCGCGCGCGAGCGCCCCGAGCAGATCGCCATCCGCTGCCCGGGCCGTCGCGCCGCCAACGGATTTGCTGCCTACGATGTGACCTTGAGCTATGCCGAGCTGGACGCGCGCAGCGATGCGATCGCCGCCGGGCTGGCATTGCATGGCATCGGACGTGGCGCGCGCGCGGTGGTGATGGTGCGGCCGTCGCCGGAATTCTTTTTGTTGATGTTTGCGTTGTTCAAGGCAGGTGCGGTGCCGGTGCTGGTAGATCCGGGTATCGACAAGCGCGCGCTCAGGCAATGCCTGGACGAAGCGCAGCCGCAGGCATTTATCGGGATTCCGCTGGCGCAGCTGGCGCGTCGTCTGTTGCGTTGGGCGCGCTCTGCCAAGCAGATCGTCACCGTCGGTGGCCGCTACGGCTGGGGCGGGGTGACGCTGGCGCGTGTGGAGCGCGATGGCGCCAACGCCGGCAGTCAATTGGCCGACACTGCGCCGGACGATGTGGCGGCTATTCTTTTCACCAGCGGCTCCACCGGCGTGCCGAAGGGTGTGGTGTATCGGCATCGGCATTTTGTCGGGCAGATCGAGTTGCTGCGTAATGCCTTCGACATGCAGCCCGGTGGTGTGGATCTGCCGACGTTTCCGCCGTTTGCCTTGTTCGATCCGGCATTGGGGCTGACCTCGGTGATTCCGGATATGGATCCGACCCGCCCGGCCACCGCCGATCCGCGCAAATTGCACGATGCGATCAACCGCTTCGGTGTGACGCAGTTGTTCGGCTCGCCGGCATTGATGCGTGTGCTGGCGGACTATGGCCAGCCACTGCCCAACGTGCGCCTGGCCACCTCGGCCGGTGCGCCGGTGCCGCCGGATGTGGTGGCCAAGATCCGCGCGCTGCTGCCAACAGATGCGCAATTCTGGACGCCGTACGGCGCCACCGAATGTCTGCCGGTGGCAGCGATCGAAGGCCGCACCCTGGATGCCACCCGCGCAGCCACCGAGGCAGGTGCCGGCACCTGCGTGGGCCAGGTGGTAGCGCCCAATGAAGTGCGCATCATCGCCATCGACGATGCGGCCATTCCCGAGTGGAGGGGCGCGCGCGTGCTGGCGGTGGGCGAGGTCGGCGAGATCACCGTTGCCGGTCCCACCACCACCGATACCTACTTCAATCGCGACGCGGCCACGCGCATCGCCAAGATCCGTGAGCGCAGCAGTGATGGCAGCGAGCGCATCGTGCATCGCATGGGCGATGTGGGGTATTTCGATGCCGAAGGGCGCTTGTGGTTCTGCGGCCGCAAGACCCATCGCGTGGAAACTGCAACGGGGCCGCTCTACACCGAGCAGGTGGAGCCGGTCTTTAACGTGCATCCGCAGGTGCGGCGCACCGCGTTGGTCGGTGTGGGCGCAGCCGGACAGCAGCAACCGGTGCTGTGCGTGGAGTTGCAGCCGGGTGTCTCGGCATCGGCGTTTGCGGAGGTGGAAACCGCATTGCGTGCGTTGGGCGCTGCGCACCCGCACACTGCAGGAATCGCGCGGTTTCTGCGCCATTCCGGGTTTCCGGTGGATATCCGCCACAACGCCAAGATCGGTCGCGAAAAGCTGGCGGTCTGGGCGGCGCAGCAGTCGCACTGAGCCCCAACGATGCGCGCGCGTTATCGTCTGGATGACCTGCGCATCGATGTGGCGCGTCAGCGCGTGGAGCGCGGCGGTGTCGCGCTCGAGGTTGGCGGGCTGAGTTTCCGCCTGCTGCACTATTTGCTGCAGCAGGGGCAGCGGGTAGTCGATTTCGACAAGTTGATCCAGAACGTGTGGGCACCAGCGCTGGTCAACGAAGAAACCGTCACCCAGCGTGTGCGCCTGTTGCGGCAAGCCTTGGGCGACGACTCGCGGCAACCGCGTTACCTGCGCTCGGTGCGCGGGCAGGGTTATCAGCTGTGCGTGCCGGTGCAGTTGGACGAAGCACCGCCTGCGGGTGCGGTGCCGCGCCGTGGTGCCTGGATCGTTGCGGCAGGTGCGCTGCTGCTCTGCGTTGGCGTTGGCGCGACCTGGTGGCTGCAAACGCGTGATGCGCCACCAGCGCAAACCGCATTGTTGCAGCGTGCCGATTACTACGCCGGCATCGGCCAGCGCGACGACAACGAACGCGCTATCGGCTTGTATCGCCAACGCCTGCAGGAAGCACCGGACGATCGACAGGCGCAACTCGGCCTCAGCCGCGCCTACAGCGCGCGAGTGTGCCAGTACGACGGGGATGCAGCGTTTGCGCTGCAGGCCTTGCGACTGGCCGATGCTGTTGTGGCCGTGCAACCGGGTCTTGCGGCAGCGTACGCCGCGCGTGGTTATGCGCTGGATTGCCAGGGTCGCAATGGCGATGCCTTGGCTGCCTACGAACAGGCGTTGCAGCTGGATCCCGGTGCCGACGCGGTGCGCGGCTCGGCTGCGTATCTGTACGAGCGCCAGGGAAAATTGGTGCAGGCGCTGTCGGCCAACCTGGCGGTGCACGACCCGACGCGCGTGCGCTTTTTGCCGATCCAGATCGCCAGCAATCTGAGTCTGCTCGGTTATGCGAGTGCAGCCGAGGCGCGCTACCGAAAGAATTTTCAGCTGTACCCGGACGACCCGTTCTCCAATCTGGCCTGGCCTACGTTCCTGTTCGAACATGGCCGCGCGGCCGAAGCGCAGACGGCGTTGAGCGAGGCGCAGAGCCGCGGTACCGAATATGCCGGGCTATCGTTGCTGCAGGCCGAGCTTGCGTGGCTGCGTGGCGACAAGGCGCTTGCGCGCGCAGCGGCGCTGCGTGCAGTGCAGCTCCGACCGCAGGGCAGCTTCGCGCAGACCGTGGCGTGGACGCTGCAGGCGCAGCCGCTACCGGCAGCCGCGACGCTGCATGCGCGCGCGCAGGATTTGTTGGTCAGCGTGGAGCATGGCGGTGACCCGTTCGATGCAGTCGATGCGGCCATGCTGTTGCTCTGCGCGCAGGCGCCGGACGCGGCGATGCGCGCCCTGCAGCGCGCCGAAGCCGCCGGCTACCGTAACGCCGGCTATCTGCGTCAGTCGCCGCTGCTGCAACCGCTACGCACCTTGCCGGAGTTTGCTGCGTTGCTGACACGTATCGATGCCGATCTCGCTGCCCAGCGTGCACACCTGCACCGCCGCGATCTGTTGCCGGCAGATGCGACTTCCGAGCGTGGCTGAGACACCCTAGCCAGTGAGTTAGCTCGGCAGCGTGCTCAAATCGCAGCGTATGCGTGCTGCATCGAATAACTACGCTCGCTTGCAGGCGCGGCTGGGTTTGTGGTTTCCATCAGCACATGACCACGTTGGCAGGTGCGATGTCCTCACCGCTTGCGGGACCGTGTGGCGGCATGGATGCCGCCACCGAGCCTCCACGGATGGATTCACGGCGTGTCCTGCAAGCGGTGAGGGCATCGCGCCCTCGACCCGCTTGGCTTGGAACATTCAAGCGCCGCTGAAGCTCAGGATCTCGTTCGCCTTGAGAGGTATCGAACGGTGCGGATGCCTCGGGTGTAGAGCGCTTGGTCTGCGGTTTTTCTGCAGGGCCCTTGCCCGGCCACCATCGCGGGACACGCTGCAAGTACGTCCTTGTAAGCTCTTACGCGGCATCCATGCCGCGTAAGGTCCCGCGACGGTGGCCGGGCAAGGACCAGTCGAGAGGGTCGGTGTGCGTGGTTACAAGCAGTGTTGCGAGCATTGCATGCAGCGCGGCCTTCAGATGCGGTGGGGTCTGATCGGCTCCTTTCGATCTGCAATGTCACTGCCATTCCTGACATCACTCCACTCGTCAACGCAGGCGAGTGCGGCCAACACGTTGCCTCCATCGATACAGCGTTAGAGATGTTTTATCAGCGTGCCTGGTTGCTCTCAGGCAGCGCCTTGAGCACATAGTCGGTCAGCAACCGATGTGATTGCTGGTGCATCTGCCGGGTGTTGTAGGCGCTGCGCGTGAGCACTACCACCAACCGTTCTGCGGGTACGACGAAGACGTAGTTGCCGCCATTGCCGGACATCGCCCAGGTGTCGCGTTGCACGCCGTGCACCGGGAACAGGAAGTGCCAGAGTTGGTAGCCATAATCGGCATCGTCGCGTGCCTGCGCATGTACGCTGGTCATCGTGCGTATCCAGTTGGCGGCAATCACCTGGCGGCCTTGCCAACGTCCCTGTGCAAGTAGCAACTGGCCGAATTTGGCCAGATCGCGGCTGCGGTAACGGGTGCCGCCACCGCCCATGCCTACTCCTTCGGACGACACATTCCACTGCGCCTGCTCGATCCCGAGCGGCTTTTCGAGCACCTGTGCGGAAAACGCCTGCAGCCGCTGTCCGCTGGCTTTTTCCAGCACCGCACCGAGCAGGAAGGAGCCTGCGGTGCAATACGAAAACGCGCGGCCGTGCGGGCTTTGCGCGGGCCGCTGCATCCATGGCGCGTAGCCACGAATCGGCAGATCCAGGGCGAACTGCGTCCAGTCCGCACTGACGTACATGCGTTCTTCGTTGCCGGCGGAGAAGGCGTTGTCGTCGTTGCATTCCAGCTGCGAGCTCATCGTGAGCAGGTCTTCGAGGGTGATGTCGCGCTTGCGCGGATCGGGATGCTGCCATTGGCGATCGCCGAAGTAGTCGTAAACCTTGGCTTGCGCGTTGGGGATCAACTTGCGCTCGATCGCCGCACCGACCAGCAGCCCGGTGACGCTCTTGGTCAACGAGCGGGTGTCGTGCAAGGTCTGGCGATCGGCATCGCCCAGGTAGTGTTCGTAGACCAGCACGCCATCGCGCACGATCAGCACGCTGGTGGTGGATGGCGCCAGATCGGCAGCCAGTGCCTGTTCCATCTGTGCCAGCACGGGCAGGTTCCAGCGGCTGGCGGCAGCGTTGGCGACCGGCCAGCCGTCATCCAGGGCCGGCGGCGGGGTGGCCGCTGGAGGCACAGTCGGTGACGCGGCAGCCGATGGACCTGGTGTGGCAATGCCTGGAGTGGCGGCTCTTGGAGAAGCGGCTCCTGGAGAAGCAATAGGCGGGGCGGCATGCAGCGGGAAGATGACGAGCAGGGCGGACAACAGCAGCGACAGGCGGGTCATGGTGACTCCAGCGATCCAGGGTCCCGCCATGACGCCAGCAGCGCGAATGAACTGCCTGATGTCTCAATGAAGATTTATGAAGCTCTTTGCGATCAATGGCTTGCGTAAGCCGCAGGCGGTTGCCTGCGCGCGTCGCATCGCGATAACGGTCCGGTCCGGCTATTGTGTGCGCCCTGCAGGAACAATGGATGTGGCGCAATGAAGGTGCTGGTGACCGGTGGTGGTGGCTTTCTCGGCCAGGCGTTGTGCCGCGGCCTGCGCGCGCGCGGGCATGAGGTGGTGAGTTTCCAGCGCGGCGATTACCCGATTCTGCAGACCTTGGGCGTGGGCCAGATCCGTGGCGACCTGGCCGACCCGCAAGCGGTGCGGCACGCTTTTGCCGGTATCGATGCGGTCTTCCACAACGCGGCCAAGGCCGGTGCGTGGGGCAGCTACGACAGCTATCACCAGGCCAATGTGGTCGGTACGCAGAACGTGATCGACGCGTGTCGTGCCAATGGCGTGCCGCGCCTGATCTACACCTCCACACCTAGCGTCACCCATCGCGCCACCAATCCGGTGGAAGGTCTGGGCGCCGACGAAGTGCCCTACGGCGAAGACCTGCGCGCAGCGTATGCAGCCACCAAGGCGATCGCCGAGCGCGCAGTGCTGGCGTCCAACGATGTGCAGCTGGCGACGGTGGCCTTGCGTCCACGTCTGATCTGGGGGCCGGGCGACAATCATCTGCTGCCGCGCCTGGCAGCACGTGCGCGCGCCGGGCGACTGCGCATGGTCGGCGATGGCAGCAACCTGGTGGACAGCACCTACATCGACAACGCCGCACAAGCGCACTTCGATGCGTTCGAGCACCTCGCGCACGGGGCTGCCTGCGCAGGCAAGGCGTACTTCATTTCCAATGGCGAGCCGTTGCCGATGCGCGAGTTGCTCAATCGCTTGCTGGCCGCGGTGGATGCACCGGCAGTGACGCGTTCGCTGTCGTTCAAGACCGCCTACAGAATCGGTGCGGTGTGCGAGACCATGTGGCCACTGTTGCGTCTGCCAGGCGAAGTGCCGTTGACGCGTTTTCTGGTGGAACAATTGTGCACGCCGCATTGGTACAGCATGGAACCGGCGCGTCGCGACTTTGGTTATATACCTAGTATCAGCATCGAAGAAGGCCTGCAGCGGCTGCGATCCTCATCTTCCAACGACATCGCCATCACCCGGTAAAGACCGCCATATCTTCAGGATACGTCTGCGCCGATTCGGCACGACAACTTCTGGAATCCTTGCCATGCTGCATTACGCCATCATTTTCTTCGTCATCGCCATCATCGCCGCTGTGCTGGGCTTCAGTGGTATCGCCGGTGCGGCGACCAACATCGCCTGGATCCTGTTTGTGGTGTTCCTGATCCTGGCAGTGATCTCGATGTTCCGTCGCGGCAAGGTTTAACCACTTAGCTGCGATACGTCACGGCAGCGGCGCTGCCGATTGACGCTCAGATGGCCCGCTTCCGCAAGGAGCGGGCCATCTGCGTTATGAGGGCTCTACCGTTGCGTTGTGGCTGTTTTAAAGCAGTTTTTCAAGATATTGCACGTGCCTGCTGAACGACAATTCGGTGGCATGCGCATTGTTGAGTGCAAGCAGTGCCGGATGATCGTGCAACTGCACCTCGCGCACCTGCGATGGACTCATCAGCGCGGTTCCACCGCACTACGCAGCAGTTGATCGTCAGCGTGCCGCTGCAACGCCAGCTCCATCAACTGCGTGATCAAACTCCGATAGTCCAGCCCGCTTGCCTGCCATAGCTTGGGATACATGCTGATCCGGGTGAAACCCGGCAGCGTGTTGACCTCGTTGATCATGATGCGGCCATCTGCGCAGAGAAACACGTCCACACGCGCCATGCCGGCGCAGTCCAGCGCCTGATAAGCCTGCACGGCAATCTGCTGGATGCGCTGCTGCGTCTGCGCATCGATCTCGGCCGGAATCACGATCTCGGCGCCGTGTTCGCTGATGTACTTGGTCTGGTAAGAGTAAAACGCGTCGTGCACCACTACTTCGCCGCATACGCTGGCCTTCGGCGTAGCATTGCCCAGCACGGCACATTCGATCTCGCGCCCGGTCACCGCTGCTTCCACCAGCACCTTATGGTCATACGCCAGCGCCAACGCGAGTGCGGCGGCAAACTCCTCCGCAGTGCGCACCTGGCTGACGCCGACGGATGAGCCTTGATTGGCCGGTTTGACGAACAACGGCAAACCGAACTGCGCAACCAACGCATGCACGTCGGCGTGTGCGGCGGTGTGGCGGTTGAAACACACGAACGGCGCCACCTCCAGTCCGGCATCGCGCAGCACGCGTTTTGCCATGTCTTTGTCCATCGCCACTGCCGAGCCGAGCACGCCGGAGCCGACGAAGGGCAGATTGGCCATGCGCAACAACCCTTGCAGCGAGCCGTCTTCGCCCAGCGTGCCGTGCACGATCGGAAACACCACATCGATCTGCGCCAGCGCCTGCTCCGGCTGGGTCGGACGCAACTGCTGCTGCTGTGCACCCGGCAGCAGCGCCACGCCGCGACCGCTGCGCTGCAAGGCGATGCGCGCCGGGTCGTCGGCATTGAGCAGGAAGCTGTCGGGGTCGTTGACGTGCCACTGGCCTTGCTTGTCGATGCCGATCAGCACCGGCTCGAAGCGCTGCGGATCGAGCGCATCCAGAATATTTCTCGCCGATTGCAGCGAGACCTCGTGCTCGGCCGATTTGCCGCCGAAGATGAGACCGACCCGGATCTTGCGCATCGCCTGCTCCTGCCACCTGTTCAATGAGGTCGCCAGCATGCCCGCGGCCGGCGCGCTGAAGGAAGTCCTCCACGACCGACGCAAGCGGCCTTGCCACCAAGGTGACCTGCCATGACCGCCGCATCCGCCTCCGGCGTGCACTCGCCAGCTCACCATCAAGCAGTTGCGACATGCGGGGACGGTAGAATGGGCCCATGCCCGGATCACTGCTCAACTCACTCAAGCCGCTCGCCGGCCAGGCCCTGCAAGCCGCGCTCAATCGCGCGCTGGCGCTGGACCCGGATACCCGCGACGCCCTGTTGCCGCTGGAAGGCCAGCGCATCGCGCTGACGCTGGAAGCCCCCGCGCTGGCCTTGCAGATCCGCGTGCACGAGCGCCGGCTGCTGGTCGGCCCGGTGGACCAGATGCAGGAGCCAGACCTCGCCGTGCGCAGCACCCTGGCCGGCCTGCTCGGCCAGCTGCCGTTTCTGGCCAATGCGCGCCGCAATGGTGCGCCGGCGGGCCGGCTCAAGGTCTCCGGCGATGCCGAGCTGGCGCGCCAGCTGCAGCAATTGGCAGGGCGGTTCGATCCGGATTGGCAACTGCCGTTCGTGGCGGTGTTTGGCGACATCCTGGGCGTGCAGATCGCCGGCGCGGTGCGTGCAGCGCTGCAGCAGGCGCGCCGCAGTGCGGTGGATCTGGCGCACAGCGCGGCCGAATTCGTGACCGAAGAATCGCGCGATGTGGTGCCACGCGCCGAACTCGACGCCTTCCACGACGATGTCGACGAACTGCGCGACGACGTCGAACGGCTGGCTGCACGCGTGGCGCGCCTGCGTGCTGCCGGAGGTGCGGCATGAAGGCGCTGCTGCGGGCCAGCCGCATCGGCCGGGTGATCCTGCGTTATCGGCTGGATGTCTTGCTGCAAGGCACGCCGGCCGAGCGCTGGCTGCGCCTGGCCAAGCCATTCGTGCCGCGTGCCAGCGCCGAGATCGCCGCGCAATCGCGCGGTGCGCGCCTGCGCCTGGCGCTGCAGGAACTGGGGCCGATCTTCGTCAAGTTCGGGCAGATCCTGTCGACCCGGCGCGACCTGATTCCGGCCGACGTGGCCGACGAATTGACCCTGCTGCAGGACCGGGTCAAACCATTCGACGGCGAAGTTGCGCGGCTGATCGTGGAGCGCGCGCTGGGCCTGCCGGTGAGCGTGGCATTCGCCGCATTCGACACCGTACCGCTGGCCTCGGCCTCGATCGCGCAGGTGCATGCGGCCACGCTGCCGCCGGACGCCAACGGCGTGCGCCGCGAAGTGGTGGTCAAGGTGTTGCGCCCGGACATCGAGCGCCAGATCGATGCCGATATCGCCTTGCTGCATTCGTTGGCCACGCTGGTCGAGCGCACCCACCCGCGCGCGGACAAGATCCGCCCGCGCGAAGTGGTGGCCGAGATCGAAGCCACCTTGTCGGCCGAACTCGATCTGCAACGCGAAGGCGCCAACGCCAGCGTGCTGCGCCGCTTCTGGGAAGGCTCGGACGATTTGTACGTGCCCGAGGTGATCTGGTCGCACACCGCCGAGCGCGCGCTCACCCTGGAGCGCGTGTACGGCATTCCTTCCGACGACATCGCAAAGCTCGATGCGGCCGGTATCGATCGCAAGGCGCTGGCGGCCAAGGGCGTGCGCGTGTTCTACACGCAGGTGTTCCGCGACAACTTCTTCCATGCCGATGCGCACGCCGGCAACATCTGGGTCGACTCGGACCCGGAGCGCCGGCTCAATCCGCGCTTCATAGCGCTGGATTTCGGCATCATGGGCCAGCTCTCGCAGGAAGATCAGTACTACCTGGCCGAGAACTTCATGGCGATCTTCCACAAGGATTATCGCCGCATGGCCGAGTTGCACGTGGAAGCAGGTTGGATGCCGGACAACGTGCGCATCGACGAACTGGAAGCGGCCGCGCGCTCGGTGTGCGAGCCGTACTTCACCCGGCCGTTGTCGGAGATTTCGCTGGCCGAAGTGCTGATCAAGTTGTTCCGCGTCGCGCAGCGTTACGAATTGACGCTGCAGCCGCAGCTGATCCTGTTGCAGAAGACCTTGCTCAATATCGAGGGTGTCGGCCGCCAGCTCGATCCCAAGCTGGATATCTGGGCAGTGGCGCGGCCGGTGCTCGAACGCATCCTGCGCGAGCGTTACAGCCCGCGCCGGGTGCTGGGCGAATTGCGCAAGCGGCTACCGGAAATCATGACGCATGCGCCGGACATGCCGCGCCTGGTGCACAGCTGGTTGAAGCAGCAGGTGGAAGGCCGCCATCAGCTCGATATCCGCTCGGCCGAGTTGCGCGCGCTGGATGTGAGCCTGCGCAAGTTGCAGACGCGCGTGGTCACCGCCATCACCGGCAGCGGCCTGCTGGTGGTCGCCGCCGTGCTGTATGGCCTGCACCCGAACGGCTGGTATCTGGGCACTGTGCCGGTGTGGAGCTGGGTCAGCGGCACGGCCGGTTCGGTGGCCTTGCTGATCGCCTGGCTGCGCCGCTGACACATTGCGATAGGTGGCCCGCTGCATTCGGCTGCATTTCGGCAATACCTGCAGCGGGGCACCAGCGCGGCCTTCGAGTCGTGGCGCGCCAACGCAGTGGCATGCGGTGTCAGCGATGCGGATAATCGGCCGGTGAGCATATCGACCGACCCGCTGCAGATTCTCCACCAGGACGATGTCCTGGCCGTCGTCAATAAACCTGCGGGCCTGATGGTCCACGACAGCAAGCTGGCGCGCGGGGAGGACGACTTTCTGGCCGACCGCCTGCGCGAGCAATTGGGCCGGCCGATCTTTCTGGTGCACCGGCTCGATCGCGCGACCAGCGGTTGCTTGCTGCTGGCGTTCGATCGCGAGAGCGCTAGTGCGCTGGGCAAGGCCTTGATGGCCGGCGAATTGGAGAAGGACTATCTGACGGTGTGCCGCGGCTGGCCGGCCGAGGAGCGCTTCATCGTCGATCACGATCTGGACGGTGGCCCCGGCAAGCCGGTCAAGAAGCCGGCGGTGACCCATTTCCAGCGGCTGGCCACCGGCGAGCTGGAGATTCCCTCCACCGGCTTTGCCACCTCACGTTATGCGCTGCTGCGCTGCCAGCCGCAGACCGGGCGTTTCCGGCAGATTCGCCGGCATATGAAGCACTTGTCGCATCACATGATCGGCGACACCAGCCATGGCGATGGCCGGCATAACCGCAGCTTCCGCATGCTTGGGATCCACCGCATGTTGCTGCATGCCGAGCGCTTGGGGTTCCCGCATCCGGCCGATGGGCGGCGCATCAGCGTGGTGGCGCCGCTGGATGTGGAGTTTGCGAAAGCGTGTGCATTGTTCGGGTGGGACGTGGCGGGGTTGCAAGGCACGACACACGTGCAGTGATGCGACGTGGTCATGGATCTGTCAGTGCACCAACGTCGAGCGGCAACGTTTTCAGGCAGCCGTACCCTCACCCCAACCCCTCTCCCGGCGGGAGAGGGGCTTGACTGCTCCTTCTCCCATCGGGAGAAGGTGCCCCGTAGGGGCGGATGAGGGTGCGAGCGAAGCCTGGTGGAGTTTGGATGCACGTGCTGCTTCGCCGCTTACTGCCTTCACCCCAACTCCCTCTCCCGGCGGAGAGGGGCTGGAGCAGGCTTCTCCCACTGAAGGAAAGCTGGGGCACCGCCGGAATCGTCAACGCAATCGACCTAGCATCCGCATCCGTTGCAGGAACCACGCTGTTACGAATCCCCAATCCCCAATCCCGATTCCCCAATCCCAGCCCTTCAGGGCTTCTGCGCCGCCGCCGGCTCATTGACGATCTTCTCCAGATCCTTCTGCAGATCGGCAAACAGCGGCAGCATCTTCTGCTGGATCGCGCCCATCAGGTTCTGGGTCAGTGCCGGGGTCTTGTCGAGCAGGCTCTGGCCGGCCGAACTCTCATAGAACTCGGCCATGGCCAGCACGTCCTCGCGCGAGAACGAGCGCTTGTAGATGTCCACATACATCGGGCGCAGCTCCGACCACGACAGCGCCTTGCGCACGGTCTGGCGGGTGCGGTCCTGGATGCGCTGCAACTGCGCCTGTTGGGCGGCATCGAGTTGGCGCTGCGCGGTGAGCTGGGCGAATTGCTGCTGCTGCATCGCTTCGATCTGCGGCAGCATCGTGTCCAGCATGGTCTGCGCGCGTGAGGCGGCCAGTAGACGGTTAACGTCGGCATCGCTGGGCGCTTGCGCGAACGCGGCGGGCGTGGCGAGTGCCAGCGCGGCCAGCACGATCAGGCGGCGCGCGAAGGCGCGGACGGCGGCAACGGAACGGGGTGGTGTCATCGGAGCATCCTGCAAAACTGGGGACCGGCCGCAGCATACGGGAGCCCGCGTTCGCGCGCGCGTCCACGCCGCTGCCGATACAATCGCCGGACAATGGCCAGCGACCCGATCCAGATCACTCCCAGCCTGACGATCCCGCCCAGCGAGATCGTCGAACGCTTCGTGCGCGCCAGCGGCGCGGGTGGGCAGAACGTCAACAAGGTTTCCACCGCGGTGGAGCTGCGTTTCGACGTGGCCGGATCGCCGTCGCTGCCCGAACCGCTGCGCGCGCGGCTGCTGTCGCGGCGCGACCGCCGCATGACCGCCGAGGGCGTGCTGGTGATCGACGCGCAGCGCTTTCGCACCCAGGACCGCAACCGCGAGGATGCGCGCGAGCGGCTGGTCGAAATCATCAATGCGTGCCTGTCGGTGCCCAAGCGCCGGGTCGCCACCAAACCGAGTCATGGTGCCAAGCTGCGGCGGCTGGATGCCAAGCGTGAGCGCAGCCATATCAAGCGTGGACGCTCTGCGTCCCACTGGGAGTAAGCGTGAGTCACACCGACCCGTCGTTGCCACCGGTAACACAGGCCAACATCCTGCTGCAGTCAACCCCGCCCAGAATGCCGCGTGCCCACGGCCGCTTCGGCCGCTGGCTGGGCCGCACCGCACTGCGCCTGACCGGATGGCGCCTGCTCGGGCGGCTGCCCGACGAACCCAAGCTGGTGATGATCGTCGCCCCGCATTCGTCCAACTGGGACGGCTTTGTGGGCTTTGCGGCCAAGTTCGCGCTGGGCTTCGATGTGCGCGTGCTGGGCAAGGCGCAGTTGTTCTGGTGGCCGCTGGGCCCACTGCTGCGCAAGCTGGGCGCCATCCCGCTGGACCGCAGCTCGCCGCAGGGCACCATCGGCCAGGCGGTGCGGCTGATCCGCAACTCCGAGCAGATGTGGTACGTGATCACCCCCGAAGGCACCCGCAAGCGCGTGGAAAACTGGAAGGCGGGCTTCTGGAAGATCGCCTCCGACTCCAAGGTGCCGATCCTGCCGGTGTATTTCGACTATCCCAGCAAGACCGTGGGCATCGGCGAGCCGTTCTGGACCGGGACCGACATGGCCGCCGATATCGCCGCCATCCGCACCTGGTACCGGCCGTGGCGCGGCAAGCATCGCGATACGCTGTGAGGATGCGGCCACGCGCTTGAAAGGTTTTGTCACTGCCGGTCGCCTGCATTCATGACCGGCGCCGCCGGGCACCTCGCTGCCTCCACCGAGGAAACACCATGATGGGCTTGTCCGCACGCGCACTGTGTTTGTCGCTCTCCCTCCTGCTTGCTGCCGGCCCGGCGCTGGCGGCCACGCCGATGCTTGTGATCCACGGCGGCGCCGGCGTGGAGAAAGCCGGCCTGTCCGCAGACGAACAGGCGCAGGCGCGCGAGGCGATGCAACGCGCGCTGCGAGCCGGTCACGCGGTGCTGCAACGTGGTGGTAGCGCAGTGGATGCGGTGGCCGCCACCATCACCGTGCTGGAGGACGCGCCGCAGTTCAACGCCGGGCGCGGCGCGGTGTTCACCCATGACGGCAAGAACGAACTGGATGCGGCGATCATGGACGGCGCCACCGGCAAGGCCGGCGCGATTGCCGGCGTGCACACGGTCAAGAACCCGATCCAGCTGGCACGCAGCGTCATGGACCGCTCCAAGCACGTGATGCTGGTCGGCGACGGCGCCGAACAATTTGCGCGCGAGCAAGGCGTCACCCTGGTCGACCCAAGCTATTTCCGCACCGACAAGCGTTGGCAGCAACTGCAGAAAGCGCTCAAGGCCGAGGCCGGCGACCGCAAGGCGCAGGCCGAACTCGATCTGGAAACCGCCAAGCACTTCGGCACTGTCGGTGCGCTGGCGCTGGATCGCGAGGGACACTTGGCCGCCGGCACCTCCACCGGCGGCATGACCAACAAACGCTACGGCCGCGTCGGCGATGCGCCGATCATCGGCGCCGGCACCTATGCCAACAGCCAGTGCGCGGTGTCCGGTACCGGCTGGGGCGAGTTCTATATCCGCGCGGTGGCCGCCTACGACATCTGCGCCCGCATGAAATACGCCGGCCAGTCGTTGCAACAGGCGGCCGAAGCAGTGATCGACCAGGAGATTCCCAAGGCCGGTGGTGACGGCGGCGCCATCGCGCTGGATGCGCAGGGCAATGCTGCGTTCCCGTTCAACACCGAGGGCATGTATCGCGGCTGGATCGGCGCCGATGGCACGCCGCACGTGGCGATCTTCAAGGACGAGACGTTGTAGCGCACATCCTCAACCGAACCCGTCCATCCAATCCAACGGCACATGCCAGCGGCCCGCAAACCCGCTAGCGTGACCGGCTGCTCTACCCACTCAGGAATTACACGCCATGTCGCGTACCGTCGTTCTGGCCGCTGCCATCACCCTGGCACTGGCTGCTTGTTCTGGAAAAGATTCGTCCGGTAAGGAGTCCACCACCGTGCCCGAGAAGACCGCCGCCACCCCGGCCGCCGATGCCGCGCCGAACCCGCTGCTGACCGCCAGCACGCTGCCGTTCCAGGCGCCGCCGTTCGACAAGATCAAGGACAGCGATTACCTGCCGGCCTTCGAAGAAGGCATGCGCCTGCAGTTGGCCGAGATCCGCAAAATTGCCGACAACCCCGAACCGCCCACCTTCGACAACACCATCGAAGCGATGGAGCGTGGTGGCGAAACGCTCTCGCGCGTGTCGCGCATCTTCTTCGGGCTGGTGCAGGCCGATACCAGCGACGCACGCCAGAAGATCCAGGAAGAGATCGCGCCCAAGCTGGCCGCGCACCAGGACGAAATCAATCTCGATCCCAAGCTCTTCGCACGCGTCAAAACCCTCTACGACCAGCGCGACACGCTGAGCCTGGACCCGGAGCAGAAGCGTCTGCTCGAGCGCGATTACGAAGAACTCGTGCGCGCCGGTGCGCAGCTGTCCGATGCCGACAAGGACAGCCTGCGCAAGCTCAATATCGAAGAGACCACGCTCTCCACCCAGTTCCATACCCGTCTGGTCGCCGCTTCGGCTGCCGGTGCGGTGGTGGTGGACGACAAGGCCAAGCTCGATGGTCTGAGCGAAGGCGATATCGCCGCCGCCGCCGATGCGGCCAAGGCGCGCAAGCTCGACGGCAAGTACCTGCTCACCTTGCAGAACACCACTCAGCAACCGGTACTGGCCTCGCTGAAGAACCGCCAGCTGCGCGCCGAGGTGCTCAAGGCCTCGGAAACGCGCGCAGAAAAAGGCGATGCCAACGACACCCGCCAGACCATCCAGCGCCTGGCGCAACTGCGCGCACAAAAGGCCAAGCTGCTCGGCTTCGACAGCTACGCCGCCTACAGCCTGGGCGACCAGATGGCCAAGACCCCGGCCGCCGCGCTCAAGCTGCTGACCGACACCGTGCCGGCCGCCACTGCCAAGGCGCGCCGCGAAGTGGCCGAGATGCAGAAGGTGATCGACGCCCAGCGTGCTGATTCAAAGACCGGCGGTTTCAAACTCGCCGCGTCCGATTGGGACTTCTACGCCGAGCAGGTGCGCAAGGCCAAGTACGACCTGGACGAGTCGCAGATCAAGCCGTATTTCGAACTGGACAACGTGCTGCAGAACGGCGTTTTCTACGCGGCTACGCAGCTGTACGGCATCACCTTCAAGCAGCGCACCGACATCCCGACCTATCACGCGGACATGAAGGTGTATGAAGTGTTCGACGCAGACGGCACCTCGATGGCGCTGTTCTATACCGACTACTTCAAGCGCGACAGCAAGTCCGGTGGCGCCTGGATGGACGTGTTTGTCGAACAGGACGGCCTCACCGGTGCCAAGCCGGTGGTCTACAACGTCTGCAACTTCACCAAGCCGGCCGCCGGCCAGCCGGCGCTGCTGAGTTTCGACGACGTCACCACCTTGTTCCATGAGTTCGGCCACGCGCTGCACGGCATGTTCTCCAAGGTGAAGTACCCCTCGATCGCCGGCACCAGCACCTCGCGCGATTTTGTCGAGTTCCCCTCGCAGTTCAACGAACACTGGGCCTCCGATCCCAAGGTCTTCGCCAACTACGCCAAGCACTACCAGACCGGCGCGGCGATGCCGGTCGAGCTGGTGGAAAAGATCAAGAAGGCCAAGACCTTCAACAGCGGCTACGCGACTACCGAATATCTCTCGGCCGCGTTGCTCGACCTGGCCTGGCACACCCAGCCGGCCGACGCATCGTTGCAGGACGTGAGCAAGTTCGAAGCCGACGCGCTCAAGCGCTTCAAGGTCGATCTGGCCGAGGTGCCGCCGCGTTATCGCAGCAGCTACTTCGACCACATCTGGGGCGGCGGCTATTCGGCCGGGTATTACGCCTACTTCTGGTCGGAAGTGCTCGACGACGACGCATTCGAATGGTTCAAGGAAAACGGCGGTCTGGATCGCAAGAACGGCGACATCTTCCGCGCCAAGATCCTCTCGCGCGGCAACACCGTGGACCTTGCCACGCTGTACCGCGACTTCCGCGGCAAGGATCCCAGCGTCAAGGCGCTGCTGGAGAATCGTGGGCTGACCGAGTAAGTCGAGGTAGCACGCCGATGCAAGCGAAACGGGATGGCCTAGGCCATCCCGTTTCGGTTAGAGGAACAGCGATTCGTCGTTGGCACGTTCGCTTGCGACGGAGCAGGGAATACTGATGACCCGCCAACGCCGGTGAATGCTGCACGGATGTTTCGGCAATCCGCCACCGGCGCTGTCCGCAAGCGTACGGCGCGCACCGCTAGCGGCACCTTTCGCCAGCAATTAACTCACCCGGCCTGTGCAGGCCATTCAGTGGAAGCGCATGTGGTGGATGCCGATAGATCCGCTACATCGCCCGCCGTGCCTACCCGCTCATAGGAATGACCCACAGCATGCTCCGTACCCTCGCCCTGGCCGCCGCCATCACCCTGGCACTGGCTGCCTGTTCCGGAAAAGAGTCGCCGGGTCAGCCACCCACCGACGCGACCGGGAAGACCACAGCTGCGCAGGCGCCCGATCTCCGCTCGAATCCGCTATTGATTCCCAGCACGTTACCGTTCCAGGCGCCGCCGTTCGACAAGATTCAGGACAGCGATTATCTGCCCGCGTTTGAAGAAGGCATTCGGCTGAGTCGAATCGATTTGCGCAAGATCGCCGACAACCCCGAGCCAGCGACTTTTGAAAATACGGTGGAAGCGCTCGAGCGTAGCGGCGAAACGCTGTCCAGGGTATCGAATATTTTCTTCGCATTATCGTCGGCCGATACCAATGATGTGCGCCAAAAGATCAAGCAAGAGATCGGGCCAAAATTGGCCACACTTGGGGATGAGTTCGGTCTGGACCCAAAGCTGTTTGCACGCTTCAAGACCCTCTACGATCAGCGCGACACCCTTGCCCTGAATCCGGAGCAGAAGCGCCTGCTCGAACACGATTACAACGCCTTCATTCGTGATGGCGCGCAACTGTCCGATGCCGACAAAAGCAGCTTGCGCAAGCTCAATGTGGAAGAAACCACGCTCACCACCCAGTTCCACACCAAACTGACCGCTGCGACACTCGCCGCAGCGGTGGTGGTGAACGACAAGTCCAGACTCGACGGGCTCAGCGATGGCGATATCGCCGCTGCCGCCGCTGCCGCCAAGGCGCGCAAACTCGACGGAAGCTATTTGCTGAGCTTGGAAAACACCACGCAGCAACCGGTGCTAGCGCAATTGAAGGATCGCGCGCTGCGTGCGCAGATCATGAAAGCCTCGGAAACACGCGCCGAACAGGGCGATGCCAATGACACCCGCCAGATCATCCAGCGCCTGACCCAATTGCGTGCGCAAAAGGCCAAGCTGCTCGGCTTCGATACCTATGCCGCCTACAGCCTGGGCGACCAGATGGCCAAGACGCCGGAGACCGCGCTGAAGCTGCTAACCGACACCGTGCCGGCAGCCACCGCCAAGGCTCGGCGCGAAGCAGCCGAGATCCAGAAGGTGATCGACGCCCAGAAGGGCGGCTTCAAACTGGCCGCGTCCGATTGGGACTTCTACGCCGAGCAGGTGCGCAAAGCCAAGTACGACCTGGACGAGTCGCAGATCAAGCCGTATTTCGAACTGGACAACGTGCTGCAGAACGGCGTTTTCTACGCGGCCACCCAGCTGTACGGCATAACTTTCAAGCGGCGCACCGACATCCCGACCTATCACCCGGACGTCAAGGTGTATGAGGTCTTGGATGCGGATGGCACCTCGATAGCGCTGTTCTACGCCGACTATTTCAAGCGTGACAGTAAGTCGGGCGGCTCCTGGAACGGCTCGTTTGCGGAGCACAACGGACTGAGTGGCGCCAAGCCGGTGGTCGTCAACGTCTGTAATTTTACCAAGCCCGCTGCCGGTCAGCCCGCGCTGCTGAGCATGGTGGAGGTCACCTTGATGTTTCATGAGTTTGGCCATGCGTTGCACCACATGTTTTTCGCAGGGAAATACCCATCCTTGGGCAGCGGCAACACCCCGCGCGACTTTGTTGAATTTCCTTCACAGTTCAACGAGCACTGGGCGTCGGATCCGGCTGTTTTCGCCCACTATGCCAAGCACTATCAGACCGGCGCAGCGATGCCGACCGAGTTGGTGGAGAAGTTGAAAAAATCCAGGACCTTCGACAGCGGCTATAAGATCACCGAGACACTGTCGGCCCAACTGCTGGACCTGGCGTTGCACACTCGGCCCGCCGACGCACCCGTGCTGGATGTGAGCAAGTTCGAAGCCGATGCGCTGAAACGCTTCAAGGTGGACTTGCCCCAGGTGCCGCCGCGCTACCACACCAGCTATTTTGATCACATCTGGAGCCGTGGATACTCGGCGCGTTACTACGCCTACTTCTGGTCGGAAGTACTCGACGACGAAGCGTTCGAATGGTTCAAGGAAAACGGCGGCTTGAACCGCAAGAACGGCGATCTCTTCCGCGCCAAGATTCTTTCACGCGGCAACACGGTGGATCTGGCGACGCTGTATCGCGATTTCCGCGGCAAGGATCCCGGCGTCAAGGCGCTGCTGGAAAACCGTGGTTTGACGGAGTGAGCGATGCGCGTGTGTAGGTGTTGCATCCGCTTTTTTCGCGTGCAATGAGCAACTGAGACGGGATGGCCATGCGCCATCCCGTTTTTGTTTGTGGATAGACCGCATCAGGTAATGGTGTTGCTATTTGCTGCCGCTGCGGTATCGGGCCCGGAGAGCAGAAAGCCGAGGCAACGGCATCAACAGCACAGCACCAACAGCAATGCGTCCAGTGCCATGCCTTTCGTCACTTCCGCCGATCCGCTGCGCAAGCGCATCTTCGACAGGCCATCGCCCGCCCGCCATTCACACCAACAGGTGCCTCATGAACCAACCCACTGACACCGCTTCACGTCTGCAACGCGCCGCGCACTGGTCGCGCAAGGAACTGCTGCCGTTGCTTGTGCTACTGGTGCTGATGACCGCAGCACGCTCCTCGTTTGCCAATCATTACCAGGTGCCGAGTGGATCGATGCAGCCCACCCTGGAGCCGGGCGATCGCGTGGTGGTGGACATGCATGCCTACGGCTGGCGACTGCCGTTGAGCAATCGCATTCTCGTCAATGGGGATCAGCCGCAACGTGGCGAGGTGGTGGTGTTCGATTCGCCGCGCGATGGCACACGCTTGATCAAGCGTGTGGTGGCAGTGGCAGGCGACCGAGTCGACTTGATCGACGGCCATCTGCAGATCAACGGTGAGCCCTTGGCATCGGAAGGCCGCGATGCCGAGCGCTTCGGCGCGCATCTGGCGCAGTTGAATCTCGGCAATGGCGGTGGCCCCAACATCGCCGGGCTGACAGTGCCGCCCGGCAAGCTGCTGATGTTGGGCGACCACCGCGGCAACAGCCTGGATGGACGCTATTTCGGTTTGGTCGATGCACCTGCGGTCTACGGCAAGGCGGTGGCGGTGTATTACCGGCGTGGCGAAGGATTGGAGTGGCAGCGCTTGTGATCCGCGATGCTCCTCGCTTCAAGTCAACCAGGCGCATACGCATCGCCCAGCTGTGTTGGATGCGCTTAGCGCAGCTGAGTCCCCCGGCAACGCCAGCACTCGACGATGCGATGTAGGCGTCGATAGCAGGCGGTGGCAATAGCACGTTGCGCAAACACCACGCGCTCGTGCACCACTGCAGCTACTCAACCAGCTACTGCGTCGCCACCATTCCATCAGACGCCGCTGCCGCCACATCCTGCCGCCACCAACGCACGCGGTTGGCCGGTGCCTGCAGATCCACCCGCTCGCCCATGCACGGCGTGACCAGTGCGACGCCAGCGCTGTCGGCCAGTGTCACGATGCGGTCCAGCGGCTCCTGCCAGGCGTGCATGGCCAGATCGAAGGTGCCGTTGTGGATCGGCAGCAGCGTCTGCCCGCCGACGTCCAGATACGCCTGCAGGCTCTGCTCCGGTTGCATGTGCACATGCGGCCACTGCTGGTCGTAGGCGCCGTTTTCGATCAGCGCCACGTCGAACGGGCCGAGCTGCTCGCCGATGGTCTTGAAGTGCGGGCCATAGCCGCCGTCGCCGCTGAAGAACACGCGCAGGTCGCGGTCCTGGATCGCCCAGGAACACCACAGCGACCGCCCGCTATCGAACAACCCGCGCCCGGAAAAATGCTGCGATGGAGTAGCGGTGAGTTGCACGCCACCGACGGTGATGGAGTCCCACCAATCCAGCTGATGCACCTTGGCCGGGTCCACGCCCCAGCGCACCAGCAGATCGCCCACGCCGAGCGGTGCGACAAACACGTCCACGCGGTCGCCCAGCGCGCGGATGGTGGCGCGGTCGAGATGGTCGTAATGGTTGTGCGACAGGATCACCCCGGCCAGCGGTGGCACATCGGCCAGCGCGATCGGTGGCGCGTGGAAACGCTTGGGCCCGGCGAACGGCACCGGCGAGGCGCGCTTGGAGAACACCGGGTCGGTCAGCCACCACCCGCCGGCCAGCTTCATCAGCACGGTGGAATGGCCCAGGCGATACAAACTGCGATCGGGTGCGGCAAGCAACTGCGCGCGCGTCAACGGCTGCACCGGCAGCGGTGCAGACGGCACCGTGGTGCTGGGCTTAGCGAAGAAGACCCTCCACAGCAGGCCGATCTGCTCGCGCAGGCTCAGCGTGACAGTCGGCAGCGGCAGCACATTGCGAAACCGGCCACCGCGGAACTGCGGCGAGGCGGCATAGGGGGAAGGGCGAGGAGAAGCCATAAGGGAGTCCGACCGAGACGTGGGAATAGCGATAAGGAATGCGAGCGACCCAAACACGACTGCGCGGCTGCCAGATGGGCTGTGCTCGGCGCTGAAGATCTGCAGAGACCGTTCGTACGCTGCGGTTCCTACGCGCCGGCTGCGCCGGCGTGACACTCGCGTGTCACGCTGCTGACTGCCGAGATTGCACTACACAGTGTAGTTTTATTTCTGTGAAAGTAAACTGCCGGGTGTAAAATCGGCAAATGTCGACTGCCTCTTCCCCTCCAGCCTTGCCGCAGCGGCTGACCGACCGCAAGCGCCACGCCATCGTGGAGGCGGCCATTGCCGAGTTCCGCCAGCACGGTTTCGAGGCCACCAGTATGGATCGCGTGGCGGCCACCGCCGGCGTTTCCAAACGCACCGTCTACAACCACTTCCCCAGCAAGGACGCGCTGTTTGGCGAGATCCTGCGCGGGCTGTGGCAGCGCAGTGCCGATGCGGTGAACCTGGCGTACCGGCCCGACCAGCCACTGCGCGCGCAGTTGATAACGTTGCTGCAGCAGAAGCTGCGCCTGCTCGACGACCCGGCATTTATCGATCTGTCGCGTGTGGCCCTCGCCGAGGGCATCCACTCGCCGGCGAGGGCCCGCGAACTGATATCGCAGCTGGGTAGCAAGGAAGAAGGCACCACTACCTGGCTGCGCGCCGCACTGGCCGACGGCCGTCTGGCCGGCGTGGAGGCGGACTTCGCCTCACAGCAGCTGCAGGCACTGATCAAAGGCTTCGCGTTCTGGCCGCAGCTCACCATGGGCCAGCCGCCGTTGTCGCCGGAGCAACAGACGCAAGTGGCCGAATCGGCGGTGGCGATGTTTTTGGGGTTGTACGGGCGCGAGTGAGTGCGCTCGTGATGCGCCTTTAGTCCTTCGACCACACCGCCAATGCATAGCCGTGCGGATCGGCGAAATGAAAGCGTCGCCCGCCCGGAAACGCGAATAGCGGTTTGGTGATCTTTCCGCCAGCCGCTTCGATGCGGGCCTGGCTATGGGCAAGGTCATCGGAGGCAAGCACCACCAACGCGCCGCCGGGCTGCGCAGGGCCGTGGAAGAAGCCGCCGGTCAGGCGCCCGTCGCGGAATTCGCAATAGTCCGGGCCGTAATCCTGAAACGTCCAGTCAAATGCTTGCGCGTAAAAGGTCTTGGCGATGGCGATCGAGTCGACGGCGAATTCGAGGTAATCAATGCGGTGCTGTGGCGCGTTGTCGGTCATGGCGTGCTCCTGGAATGGAGGCACAGCATGCAATCGGTGCATGCACGTGGCTTGGCGAAAACGGCCAGCTCAGCACGCGTGCTGCTGTACCAACACGCGCGGGCTCAGGCCGCTGAGCTGGCGTGCATCGCGCACTAGATGTGGCGCATCGCCATAGCCTGCGTCCAGCGCAGCGTCGGTCAACGTGCGGTGCTGGCGGGCGATACGCAGAAAACGCTGCAACCGAAGAATCCGTTCCAAGGTCTTGCTGCCGTAGCCGAATGCGTCCTGGCAGCGGCGGCGCAATGAGCGCTCGCTGATGCCCAGCGATTGGGTCAGCTCGGCAAGCCGCATCGGCCTGCCGACAGCCAACTGATCGAACAGCCATGCCATCTGTTGATCTTGCGATGTGGTGTGCTGTTGGCAGAGCGTGTGCAAGGTATGCAGTGGATCGGCGCCATCTTCCAGGCGATGTTGCCAGGTGCGGCCCTGCACGCCCCATAGCGATTCCAAGGCAACGCGTTGGTCAGCGATGGCGTGCAACGGGAGCTTCAACAGGCCGGCCGCTGTACCCGCAGCCAGACGCACTCCGCTCAGCACACTTCCCGACGCGGGCGATGCCATAGCGGCTGTGCGATCCGGCCCGGCAACGAAAACCGTGGTGCCATCCCAGATCAGATCGACGCTGCCATCGGGCAATATCAGTACGGGTTCCATCGAAATCGTGCTCTGGCGAAATCGCCAGCTGCACTGCAGTTGCGCACGCAACGCAGGAGGCGCTGCGCTTTCGGCATAACAGGACTCAGAGGGGTCGGACATCACTGCGCCATGTAAAGAAGTGGATGCGGTGCTGCTCAGCTACTGCAGCGTTGAGAATGCACATTGCCAATCGCATGCATTCGACACGAAATGCCAATACGGAAGTACGCAACGCGGCGACCGGCGCCACACGCAGTCTGCCAGCGCTGCAGCGTCAATGCGTTGAGTTACCCGCACCCAACCCATTGGCATCGGCCGCGTGCCGGCCACGTTGCAACCAGGCCACCATCGGCGAGGTCATCACCGTGGTCACCAGGGTCATGCCGAATAGCAGCGTAAACAGATCCGGCCCGATCACGCCGCTGTCCAGGCCGATCTTGATCACCACCAGCTCCATCAGGCCGCGCGCGTTCATCAGTGAGCCCACGGTCAGGCTGTCGCGCCAATCGTGGCCGCTCAGGCGCGCGCCCAAGGTGCAGCCAACCAGCTTGCCGGTCACCGCCACGCCGACCACCAGCGCGAAGCCGGCGATGCCTGCGCCCACCAAGACGCCCGGGCTGGTGGCCTGGCCGGCGACCGCAAACAGCACCGGCATCAGCAAGGTGATCGCCAATGGCTCGATACGCCCGGCCAGGTGTTCCAACAAGCGGTCTTCGCGCGGCACGCAGATGCCGAACAGGAACGCGCCGAAGATCGCATGCAGGCCGATCCATTCGGCCACTGCGGCGCAAGCCAGCAAACCGATCAACACCCACACCAACGCAGTTGGCGCATAGCGCCCATCGCTCACACGCGGCCGCAGCAGGCGCGCGTAAGCGGGCTTCAACAGGCCGAACACCACCGCAATCAACACCAACGCACCGGCGGCAGTGAAGCCGACACCGCCATGCGTGTTGCCGCCGGTCAGCGTGAGCACGAGCGCCAGGAAGATCCACACCGTGGCATCGTCGATCACCGCCGCGCCCAGCGCCAACCGGCCCGCAGGCGTGCGGGTCAGATTGCGGTCCTTGAGGATGCGCGCCAGCACCGGAAATGCGGTGACCGACATCGCTGCGGCGATGAACAACGCAAACCGCCAGAAGCCGATGCCCTGCGGTGCAAAGTGCGCAAACAACCACGGTGCCGCAGCCAGGCCGAGCAACAACGGCAGCACGATGCCCGACAAGCCCACCAGGATCGATGCACGCACCTGCGCTTTGGTGCCTTCCGGCGCGCGCAGCTCCACGCCCACAATGAACATGAAGAGCACCACGCCGATGTTGGCCAAGCCGGACAACGGCGGCAGGCTGTTGAAGGCGAACAACACGCCGTGCAAGTCCGGCAACCATGCGCCGAATGCGATCGGCCCCAGCAACAACCCGGCCGCCATTTCGCCGATCACCGGCGGCTGCCCGACGCGTTGCAACAGCGCGCCGCATGCACGTGCCGCGCCCAGGATCACCGCCAACTGCACCAGCAACAACGTGGTCGGATTCATTGCGTCAGCCTTTGCATCGGTTGAGTCGGCTCGCCCCGCAATGCGGGTGTGCTGTGCGTAAGCTCAGTCGTTCCCCCGGACCGAGCAGCTGTTGATGACATGTAGTGATACCCACAGCATCGGCCCAGTCTATGACGATAACCACAGTGCAATGGCGTCGAGCCGACAGGAATTCTGCTTGATGCTGAGTGGTTCTTGCTGCCTACGTTAGCCTCTCGCCTACGCCGCCTTGTGGCGCTTGCAGGCCTTGATCACGCTGCGCTTTGAAGCGGCGACGTGCCTGCCGTGCAAGACATCGCCCACGTAGAGCGCATGCCGAACTCATGCGCAGTGCTTGTCGCAACGTCCGACGAGTCGAACTTATACGCATGCAGCAGGCAGAAGAAACTCACCGCTCCGAATCGCCACTTTCGTCATACCCGCGCGGGGTAAACAGATCCGGCTGGATCAGCTCGATAAACGCGCGCGCCTGCGGCGAGAGATACTTGCCTTTGCGTACCACTACGCCATAGCTGCGGGTAGGGAAATAGTCCTTAAGCGAGCGTGTAGCGAGTTTGTCGCGGTCGGCGTCGGTGACGCAGATTGCGGTGACGATGGAAATGCCCATGCCCATCGCCACGTATTGCTTGATCACCTCCCAACCGCCCACTTCCAAGGCCACTGTGTAGGGCACGCGTGCCTGCTGGAAGACCAGATCGACCAGTCGATAGGTCACCTGCCTGCGCGGCGGCAGGATCAGCGGATACGGCGACAGATCCTGCAACGTGACGGTGGGCTTGCTGGCCAGCGGGTGATCGGGCGGGGTGATCAACAACTGTTCGAAACGATACACCGGCGCGTAGTTGAGGTCGGCCGGCACGTCCAGCATCGAGCCGACGGCCAGGTCCACCGCATCCTCGCGCAGCAGGTCGGTGCCGTCGGCGCTGATGGCGTTGTGCAGGGTCAGCCGCACGTCCGGATGGCGCGCACGGAAGTTCGCCACGATGCGCGGCAGCAGATACAGGATGGTGGAGCTGTTGGCGGCGATATTGAGCTCGCCCGCATCCAGCCCGCGCACCTTCTCGCGAAAGCTCGCCTCCAGACCGTCCAGGCTTTCCACCAGCGGCAGTGCCATTTCGTAGAGCAGCTGGCCCTCGCGGCTGGGTGTCATCCGCCGCCCGGAGCGCTCGAACAAGGCCACGCCCAGGTCGCGTTCCAGCGCCTGCAATTGCAGCGTCACCGCCGGCTGGCTGACGTAAAGCGCCTCAGCCGCCCGTGAGACCGAGCCTAATCTAACCGTCTGGCAGAACGCACGCAGCGGCTTGAGCCGGTCGGATTTGTAGGAAAATCGAGGGGTTGGCGCCATTTGGGTGGGTACGAAAATCCACTATAAGCTTGGCTTATTTACAGCATTGATAAAACTGCTTTGTCAAATAGTTGCCAGCGGCGCACGGTGCAAGTCCGGATGCAAAGGACTTACGCCATGTCTGCTACCGCTTTCGCTCCACGCTCCACCGAACGCGCCACTCCCGGTCTGTCGCTGACCACGCAGGTGGCTGGCCAGGCAGAACTCCTGCCAGCTGCCGCGTTGGCGTTGCTGGTGTCGCTGCACCGCGCGATCGAACCCGGCCGCCAGCAGCGCCTCGCCCAGCGGCGGGTGCGCCAGGCCGAGTTCGACGCCGGCCAGTTGCCGGACTTCCGCCCCGACACCCGCGCCATCCGCGCCAGCGACTGGCGCGTGGCCGCGCTGCCGGCGGTGCTGCAGGACCGCCGCGTCGAGATCACCGGCCCCACCGATCCGAAGATGGTCATCAACGCGCTGAATTCCGGCGCCAAGGTGTTCATGGCCGACTTCGAAGATTCCACCGCGCCAACCTGGCGCAACCTGCTGGCCGGCCAGCGCACGCTAGCCGCTGCGGTGCGCGGCGATCTCAGCTTCGATGCGCCAAACGGCAAGCACTACGCGCTGCGCCCGGAAGCCGAGCGCGCGGTGTTGATCGTGCGCCCACGCGGTTGGCACCTGGACGAGAAGCACGTGCTCATCGATGGACAGCCGCTGGCCGGCGGCCTGTTCGATGCCGCCCTGTTCGCCTACCACAACGGCCGTGCGCTGCTGGCCAAGGACCGCGGCCCGTATCTGTATCTGCCCAAGCTGCAGAGCATGGAAGAAGCTGCACTGTGGGAGACCGCGCTGGCGCATATCGAAGCGATGCTCGGCCTGCCGCATGGGCAGATCAAGGTGACCGTGCTGATCGAAACGCTGCCGGCGGTGTTCGAGATGGACGAGATTCTGCACGCGCTGCGCGATCGCATCGTCGGGCTGAACTGCGGGCGCTGGGATTACATCTTTTCGTACCTGAAAACCTTCCGCGCGCATCGCGACCGCGTACTGCCCGAGCGTGGTCAGGTCACCATGACCCAGCCGTTTTTGAAGGCGTATTCGGAACTGTTGATCAAGACCTGCCATCGCCGTGGCGCGCATGCGATGGGCGGCATGGCCGCGCAGATTCCGATCAATCACGACGAAGCCGCCAACGAGCAGGCGATGGCCCGCGTGCGTGCCGACAAGTTGCGCGAAGTGACGGCCGGGCACGATGGCACCTGGGTGGCGCATCCGGCCTTGATTCCGGTGGCAATGAAGCTGTTCGACGAGCACATGCCCACCGCGCATCAGCATCACGTCTTGCGCAACGATGTGCAGGTGACGCGCGATATGTTGATCGCCCCCTCGCCGGGCAACGTCACCCGCGCAGGGTTCGAAGGCAATGTGGAAGTGTGCGTGCGCTACCTGGCCGCCTGGCTGGACGGCAATGGCTGCGTGCCGATCCACAACCTGATGGAAGACGCCGCCACTGCAGAAATCAGCCGCGCGCAGCTATGGCAGTGGCTGCATCACGGCCAGCATCTGGACGACGGCACTGCCATCGATCAGCAGTTATTGCAGACCGCGTTGCGGGCGCTGCCGGCACGCCTGGGCGCGACCAACGCACTGCCTGGCGCTGCGCGCATCGACGATGCCATTGCCTTGCTGGAAACACTCAGCCGCGCCGATGAACTGGCCGACTTCCTCACCGTGCCGGCCTACCGATTGATCGATTGATCTATCCACTGCAGCGACAGGCCACAGCACGCGTGCTGTCGCTGCAACCCATCAACGCAACGCACTACGTCAACACCGCACACCGCCCGATTGCGCCCACGCGCAACGACGGCCATGCCATGTCCCGCGCGCAGCACACCGCGCCATTCCTTCCTCGTTGCATCCGCCGTATCCCTGTCAGGAGAACGCACCATGAGCAACACACTGCAGACCGCCGAACAGATCCAGCAGGACTGGGCCAGCAACCCACGCTGGGCCGGCATCACCCGCAACTACACCGCGGCCGATGTGGTGCGCTTGCGTGGCACCGTGCATGTCGAGCATTCGCTGGCACGGTTGGGCGCGGACAAGTTGTGGGCCTCGCTGCACACCACGCGGTTCGTCAATGCGCTGGGCGCGTTGACCGGCAATCAGGCGATGCAGCAGGTCAAGGCCGGTTTGAAGGCGATTTACCTGTCAGGTTGGCAGGTCGCCGCCGATGCCAACCTGGCCGGGCAGATGTACCCGGACCAATCGCTGTATCCGGCCGATTCGGTGCCGGCGGTGGTCAAGCGCATCAACAACACCTTGCTGCGTGCCGATCAATTGCACCACGCCGAAGGCAACGATGACATCGACTTCCTGCAGCCCATCGTGGCCGATGCCGAAGCCGGCTTCGGCGGCGTGCTCAACGCCTTCGAGCTGATGAAGGCGATGATCGAAGCCGGCGCCGCCGGCGTGCATTTCGAAGATCAACTGGCGTCGGTGAAAAAGTGCGGCCACATGGGCGGAAAGGTGCTGGTGCCTACGCGTGAGGCGATCGAAAAGTTGAATGCCGCGCGTCTGGCGGCCGATGTGCTGGGCGTAACGACGCTGTTGATCGCACGCACCGATGCCGAAGCGGCCGATCTGATCACCAGCGATGTAGATGCCAACGATCAGCCGTTCACCACCGGGCAGCGCACCGTCGAAGGCTTCTTCAAGACCCGCAACGGGCTGGATCAGGCGATCAGTCGCGGGCTGGCTTACGCACCGTATGCGGATCTGATCTGGTGCGAAACCGGCAAGCCGGATCTGGAATTCGCGCGCGCCTTCGCCCAAGCCATCCATGCCAAGTTCCCCGGCAAATTGCTGGCCTATAACTGCTCGCCGAGCTTCAACTGGAAGAAGCACCTGGACGACGCCACCATCGCCAGATTCCAGACCGAGCTGGCGAGCTACGGCTATAAATTCCAGTTCATCACCCTGGCCGGCTTCCACGCCTTGAACTACGGCATGTTCAACCTGGCCCATGGTTACGCGCGCCGCCAGATGAGCGCCTTCGTCGAACTGCAGCAGGCCGAATTCGCAGCGGCGGACATGGGCTTTACCGCAGTCAAGCATCAGCGCGAGGTGGGCACCGGGTACTTCGACGCGGTGACGCAGGCGATTCAGCAGGGGCAGTCGTCCACCACCGCGTTGCGTGGGTCGACCGAGGAAGAGCAGTTTCACAGTGAAAAAGCGGCTTAGAACGACTAACAAAACGTGGCGAGCGCCTACCTGGCGGCCGCGCAGTAGTTTTTGTTAGCCGCTCTTAGCCTGTAGCAAGCCGCCAGGTGCAGCTCGGGAGGGAGAGGGCTCGGGAAACCGGGCCCTTTTTTTTCACCTCATACCCGTCATTCCGTCTCTTCATCTGTGAGAAATAGTGTGACCTGGTGCTGAACAAAGGGGTCCTGTAGGATTTGTCCATGGGCTAACGTTGTAGGCCAGCCTAAGGAATCTGGATGACTTGCCACAACACCGCAGGCGCGGTCGAACCGACTGGAGGCGTTGCCAAAACGTTGTCCGACGGGCTGCATGCGCTGATGACTGCCGAAGAGTTGGCGTTTTTCGCCCGCTTCGGCCGTGCGCGCGAGTTGGCGGCGGGCCAGGCGCTGTTCGAGCGTGGTGCCGTGGGCACGCAGATGTTCATCGTTGTCAGCGGCCAGATCGATCTGGATTTTGGCGAGGACCTGATGCTCAAGCATCTGGGCCCGGGCGAATTCTTCGGCGAACTTGGCTTGCTGATCGGCGACCACGCACGCAGTGCCGGCGCCAGTGCCTCCACCGACAGCCGTTTGATCGAACTGGCCCACGACGATTTTCAGCGCCTGGTCGATCACGACCCGTCGATGGTGGCGCATTTTCTGCGCCGCTCCATCGTGCGTGTGGTCAACAACGAGCAGTTGCTGATCCGTCAGCTGCGCCGTCGCAACCACGATCTGGAAGCGGCGCTGGACAATCTCTATGTCACCTCGCACAAACTCAACCACACCGAAGAGTTGAGTCGCACCGACGAGCTCACCGGCCTGCACAACCGCCGCGGTCTGGCGCTGCATCTGCAGGAATGTCGGCGTTCCGGCGCGGTGCCTGGTGTGGGCCTGATCCTGATCGATTGCGACCGTTTCAAGCGCATCAATGACGAATTCGGTCATCTGGCCGGTGACCGTGTGCTGCAGAACGTTGCCCATGCACTGCGCTCGGTGATCGCCGATGGCGATCTGGCCTGCCGGCTGGGCGGCGACGAATTCTGCGTGCTGGTCGCGCAAGGCACGCGGGAACTGATGCACCACATCGGCGAATGCATCGTGCGCGCGGTGGAAGCACGCCTGGGCAACACCCAGAGCGAGCAAGGCTGCTCGGTCAGTCTCGGCCTGTGCATGATCGATGCGGATGCGGCATGGAACGACTGGTACACGCTGGCCGATAGCGCGTTGTACCAGGCCAAGCGGCAGGGCGGTAATGTGTTGTGCATGCACGAAGCACCTGCGCCGGGCAGTACGCTGGTATCGGGTAACACGCTCGCCTCTGGCAATCACTGAGCAATGAGCACGCGCACCCACGCACGCAAGGATGCGTCGTCGGAAGCGATCCAGGCGCCGCGTCTGCGCACCTTGCTGTTGACCGATCTATGCGATTCCACCGCCCTGGTCGAGCGTATCGGTGACAACGCTGCCGCCGCATTGTTCCGCGAGCATGACCGTCTGGTCGTCAAACTGCAGCAGCAATGGCGCGGCCGTCTGATCGACCGCTCGGACGGGCTGTTGCTGCTGTTCGATCGCCCCATCGATGGCCTGGGCTTCGCACTGGATTACGCACGTGGACTCAAGGCGATGGGCGATGCCCGCGCGCTGACGCTATGCGCGCGCCAGGGCCTGCACGTCGGCGAAGTGCTGACCTGGCGCAACAGCGACGAAGCGGTGAGCATCGGCGCCAAACCGCTGGAAGTGGAAGGCCTGGCCAAGCCCACCGCCGCCCGCCTGATGTCGATGGCCCGGCCCGGGCAGATCCTGATCTCGGCGGTGGCCGAGTCGCTGACGCATCGCGCTGCGCGCGAACTTGGCACGCATGCTGAGCGACTGTTGTGGAAATCCCACGGTCGCTGGCGCTTCAAGGGCGTGCCTACGCCAATGGAGATTTACGAGGTCGGCGAGATCGATGTCACGCCGCTGCGCGCGCCCAGGCATTCGCCCAAGGCATGGCGCGATATTCCGTTATGGCGCCGGCCGGCAGCGCTGTTGGCAGAAACCTTGTTGGTCGTCACTGTCTGTGTGTCGGTGTGGTTTTTCACTCGCGCCGAGCCCGCGATCGCTTTCGCCGAACGCGGCTGGGTGGTGGTGGGCGACTTGCGCAATCTGACGGGTAATACGCTGCTCGACAGTTCGCTGGAGCAGGCGCTACGCATCAGCCTGGAGCAGTCGCGCTACGTCAATGTCCTGAGCGATATGAAAGTGCGCGACACAATGACCCGGATGAAACGCGATCCGGACAGCGTTGTCGTCGATCGTGCCATCGCCTCGGAAGTGGCCATGCGCGATGGTGCCAGTGCAGTCATTCTGCCGACTGTGGCCGAGATTGGGGGCAAGCTCCGCTTCAGTGTGGAGTTGGTGGATCCACGCACGCAGACCACGGTGTACTCGGAGTTTGTGCAAGGCGATGGCTTACCGTCCGCGCTGTCGTCCGTAGATCAGGTCACCCGTAAGTTGAGGCAGGGACTTGGCGAAGTTGTCGCTTCGATCGACAAGCATTCGGTGCCATTGCCCGCCGTCACCACCTCAAGCCTGGATGCATTGCGTGCCTATGCCCTCGGTGTCGACGCCACGGTGAAAGGCCAGTGGAGCCAAGGCATGGAACTCTTCGAGCGCGCGGTTGGCATCGACCCGGAATTTGCCTTGGCCTATCTGGGTGCAGCACGCATCAAGGTCGCCATCTCCGACCGCGATGGCGCGCTGCCGTATCTGGATCAAGCGATCCGTTTCCGCCGGCGTTTGCCGGAGCGTGACCAGCTCTATCTGGATGCCTGGGCGGCCGAGTTGCGTGCGCCCGAGAAAGCGTTGCCGCTGTGGCGAACCCTGGCATCGCTGTATCCGGACAACTTCGCTGGAACCGCCAATGCCTCCTGGCATCTATTCGTTGCCAATCGTTTTGCCGAGGCGCTTCCCTATGCGCAGGCAGCCGATGTTCCGCAGGATCCGCTACGTGCGATCGCCACGGATCGGGTTGGACGCATCTTGCTGGCTCAGGGAAAAGCCGAGGCCGCATTAAAGTATTTTGTCCCTGACGACGTTGACCGCGCAGGTCCGCTAAGGCGGCGAGCCAGTGCGTTGGCGTCACTGAATCGCTACGCCGAAGCACAGCAAGCGCTCGATACGATCGTGAGGAGCGGCTATGTCAACGACGATGTGGTGCCGTTGATCGACCGCACCAGTATTGCGATCGATCAGGCCGACTGGATGGCCGCGCGCGCTTCCATTGCGCAAGCTCTGACGCGTAGCAAACAGGCCGACGATTTCCTTTATCGGCAGTTCCTGGTCATTGCGTTGACGACGGACGCCCTAACCGATCCGGCCACCCCAACCAAGCTGAAGCCGACGTTCGAGCGGTTGACATCAGCAGTAACCGACGACAGGTTGGCGATGGCGAACCAGCAAGACAATGCAGCGATGGTCTTGATCGTGGCCAGCCACGCACAACGCAGCGGCGACGACAGTCTGACTGCGCGCGCGCTTGAGGCGATCAGGCCGGCACTGGTACATGAAACGCCGGTACTTGCCGACCTTCGCGCAATTGTCGAAGCCCAACATCTTGCGCTGACGGGCGACCGCGCGGCGGCTATTGCGCACCTGCCAGTCGGTGACGACACGCTCGTCCAAACCCGCGTTGCGCTGTATGCGCTGCTGAGCGACAGCGGACGGCATGCCGAAGCGCTGCAACAAGCACGTTGGCTATCCCTGCGCCGAGGTCGCGCTTACATCGAAGCGAACGCGTCACAAACGCTGCAGCCGCTCAATGTGGCCGATGCGCGGCTAGCACAGCTCTGGATGGCCGAGTCGTTGCATGCACTCGGCCGCACCCACGAGGCACGCGAACAGGCGCAGGCATTTGTACGTGCGTGGCCTGTGTCGCGTCTGCCCGCTTACCTGCGCACCAGGGTAGAACGGATGCTCTCCGATTCGAAGGCAAAGATCACGGTGTGATTGGCGTTCTGGGTCAGGTAGCTATGCAACTCGGTGCGGGCCAGCGCGATCTCTTGCTTCGAGGCGAGCTGATTGGTGGTCATGCAGAAGTATGGCTCTCCCACGCTGGGCACGCTGTCGTCGGCGTTCGCACCGGCTGCGCCAATCTGGGCAAGCGCTTGAGCCGGATTAGATTGAAAGCATTCGCGGAAGTCGTCGTCGCTGGACAGCAGCTCCAGCAGCTTGTCGGCAATGGATGCATCCAGCGGAGGATGTGCGTTGTCGGCTGAGTCGGTCATGGTCTTGCCTGCGGAATGAGGGTGTGTGGTGCGTGGTGTGACAGGAGAGCTGACACAATATCGACCATGCTCATGCGTCCTTGAGATGTTCCTATGCAGATCCGTCGCTGTGCCACGCTGTTCTTCGAACTTCGCAACGATGCGGTGTTCGATCTTGCTCACTTGCTTGCCGGCGGCGATGGGCTGCGTCGTCGCGCACGATGGCTGGCACTGGCGCCGCATCTCGATGCAGAAGTGGAGGTCGGCACAGCCGAGCGCGAGTGGTTGGGTGAGTTGAGCCCAACGCGCTGGCGGTCAATCGATCAGATGCAGCCACCACCGGCCTGGCTCGATGGATTGATCGAGCAGGGGCTTGTGATCAGCGATCAACCGGAGCATGCAGCGCATCGCCACAATGACGAGCGGGTGCAGCAGCAGCGCTGGTGGCCATTGGCTGCGTTGTGGCACCGCTTCGCGCGTTGGAAAGGCGAGGACAGCGTGGCGACGATGGAGGCGCAAGGTCTGACGACTGCAGAAGGCATGGTGGAGCGCCTGGGTGCGCCGCCGGCAGAGGTTGTTAGCCGTGGCGAGGAAGGCGCCGAAGCCCGAATAGCGTTGCCGCGCGCAACGCCGGGTACGTTCGATCAACTGCTGGCGCGGCGCGTGACCTGCCGCAATTTCGATACGCAGCGCCCGCTATCAAGCGAATTATTGGCCCAGATGCTCGAACGCAGCGTCATGGCGAGCGCGCGGATCGAGGTGGGGCACGATACCGCATTCTTGAAGAAGCCAGTGCCATCGGGAGGCAGTCTGCATCCCACCGAAACCTATCTGCTGGTACAGCGGGTCGAGGGCATAGCAAGTGGCCTGTATCACTACCGCCCGCTCGACCATGCATTGCACCCCTTGCCATCGCCTGCACAGCCGCTCGCGGAATTCGCACGCAAGGCGGTGTCGGGGCAGCACTGGTTTGCCGATGCGCCGGTGCTGTTGATTCTGGCGCCGCGGTTTTTACGCAGCTTCTGGAAATATCGGAACCATGCCAAGGCTTACCGTGCAATGATTCTGGACGTGGGCCATATTGCACAGACGCTCTATTTGAGCGCGACCGATTTGGGGCTGGGAGCGTTTGTCACCTCGGCAATCAACGAGGTGGATATCGAACACGCGCTAGGCCTGGATGGCCTGCAGGATGGCCCGTTGGCCATCTGCGGCTTCGGTTGGCGTGCCGAGGAAATGAAAAATACCGAGCTGGATCCTGGCGGCGCAGTGTGGTCGATCGGTCTTGATCGAGAGGCTTCCAGAGAGATCGGGCAACAGTAGCGAGCAAGCATCGGGCCTCGACACATCTATCGTGCGTTGAGGCGATTTTATGCGTGCTGCGTGCTGCGTGCTTCGAACGCCGGAGGTGCACGCGTCAGCGCTCGCCTTTGCAGGCGAGCGCAATAGCAGGTGCCATCACTGGGAAGCGATCGACCCCTTTGGCCGATTACCGCCGAATCGCCTGCGTATGCGTCTTCAACGCATCGCTCAAGCCTTGCACCTTGTCCGCGCCTTCCGGGACGGTGATGCTGGAGCCGGTCAGATCTTCGCCGATGGGTTGCACGCGGCCGCCCAGGCATTGGCCCAGGAAACCCTCGGTCACCGCGTTGAAGGCCTTGCTGTTTTCCGGGCGCCGGAAGCCGTGGCCTTCGTCCGGGAACAGCACGTAGGTCACCGGAATGTTCTTGGCCTTCATCGCGTTGACGATCTGGTCGCTCTCGGCCTGTTTGACGCGCGGGTCGTTGGCGCCCTGGCCGATCAGCAGCGGCTTGCTGATCTTGTCGACATGCGTGAGCGGTGAGCGATCGGTCAGCCATTGCTTGCCGGCAGCGGTGGCCGGGTCGCCCATGCGCTTGGTCGCCTGCTTGTAGAAGCTGGCCCAGTACGGCGGGATGGTGGCGAGCAAGGTGTTGAGGTTGGCCGGGCCGACGATGTCCACGCCGCACTTGAACGCGTCCGGGGTGAAGGTCATGCCGGCTAGCGTGGCGTAGCCGCCGTAGCTGCCGCCCATGATGGCGACCTCATTGGGGGTGGTCACGCCCTGTTTGACTGCCCACTGCACCGCGTCGAGCAAGTCGTCGTGCATCTTGCCGCCCCACTCGCCGTTGCCGGCATTGGTGAACGCCTTGCCGAAGCCGGTGGAGCCGCGGAAATTGACCGCCAGCACCGCATAGCCGCGATTGGCCAACCATTGCTCGTACGGCCCGTAGCCGTAGCTATCGCGCGCCCACGGGCCGCCATGCACGAACAGCACCAGCGGCACCGGTTTATCCGCCTTGCCGTCGTGGTTGGCGTCGGCCTCGGCGGGCAGGGTGAGATAGCTGACCAGCTTGAGGCCGTCGCGCGAGGTCAGTTCCTGTGGCCACATCGGCACCAGCGGTTTGCCATCCAGCGCAGGTCGGGCGGAGAACAGCTTGGTCAGCTTGCCGCCATCGGCGCGATCGTAGCGGTAGTAGGTCAGCGGTGTTTCCGCTGCCGAATACGCCACGATCCAGGTGCGGTCATCGAGCGTGCGTGATGCGATGCTGGCATCGCCTGCGCCAAGTGATTTGAGTTTCTGCAGATCGGCGGCGATGCCGGTATCCAAGGCCTTCCACTCTTCGCGCAGGTAGTCGGTGGACACCGCCTGCACCACGCCGGTCCTGGGGTCGTTCAAGGTGGTGCCGACATCGGCGCGCGGGTTTTCGAACAGCAGCGTGCGTGCATTGCTGGCGGTGTCGATGGCATACAGCGCCGAGGTGTCGCGGTTGCGCGAATCCTGCATGTACAGCGTCTTGCCGTCGTCGGTGAGCCCCTCGGGCGCGGTGTTGGTGACATCTTCGAACGGGATGCGGTCCACGCGCTTCCATGCCTTGCCGTCGGGCACCAGCAGTTCTCTGCCGGCATCGTCGGTGGCGCGGGTGGCGTAGCGCAGTCGGTAGTCGCCGTCGAGCAGATAGCTTTCCAGACTGTCGGTGTTCTTCTGCACCAGCGTGCGCTTGCCCGAGGCCAGGTCGACCCGGTACAGATCGTGCCACTTGGCGTCGCGGTCGTTCATGCCCACCATGATCGATTCGGGATGCTGCGCGCTGACGCGGTACATCTCGGCCGTGGTCTTCTTGAACGGCGTGAGGTCCTTGCTGCTGCCATCGGTCAGATTGACCGAGAACAGATGGAAGTCTTCATCGCCGCCGTCATCGCGCAGATACAGCAGCGTATTGGGTTGATACGTCCAGAAATAATTGCGGATGCCGCGGGCGGTGTCCTTGGTGATTGCATGCGCCTGATCCGGCGCATCCACCGGCGCGACCCAGACATTGAGCACGCCCTCCAGCGGTGCCACCCAGCTGAGGTATTTGCCGTCCGGGCTGATGGTCACGTTGGCGCGCTCGGGATTGCCGAACAGCGCATCGCGGGTGATCAGTTCCGGGGGTGCTGCCGGCGCTGTCGCGGTTGCTGCGGGCGGTGCGGCCTGATCGGTCGTGGACGCGGTTTTGTCGCTGCAGGCAGCCAGCGCCAGCACGATGCTGGAAACAAGAAGCAGGCGTTGCATGAAAGCCTCCGGTGAGAATCGCAGCCACGCCGGCCGCTTTCCCCAACGCTAGGCGCAATGCCCGCGCATACGAGCGTGCCGTTGGTCACCCTTTGGTGCGGCGCTACGCAGACGCGGACACAAATTCCACTAGCGCAACACCATCGGCGACCAGATCGCCTTCTGCGACCAGATACGCCTGCACGGTGCCATCGCCGGGGGCGTGCAGGGTGTGTTCCATCTTCATTGCTTCGAGCACCACCAGGGCTTGCCCGCGCGTGACCGGCTGGCCGACCGCGGCAACCAGCGACACGATGCGGCCCGGCATCGGTGCGGTCAGGCCGCCGGTTTCATGCGCGGGTTGATCTGCCTCGACCAATGCGTCGTGGTGGCGGAAGACCGCACGGTCTTCAGCGCCGATCAGGGTCAGCGTGCTGCCGTCGCGCAGCACCTGTGCGCGCCATTGCCGTCCATCCATTTCCACGCGTAGCGCGGTGTCCTGCGTTTGGTAGCGCAGGGCGTGCGTGTTGCCCAGGTCAGTAACCTGCCAAGCATCGGCCAGCCGCCGCACGCCTAGCTGGCGCCGCTCGCCTGCGGCCTCCAGCGTGATGGCGTGCGCTGCATGCGCCCCGATACGCCATCCATCGGTGTTTCCCCATGGCGAGAACGGGTCGGCCGGATCGGGCGTGGCGTCGGGCACCGCCTCGGCCATCAGTACGGCAGCCAGGCACCACCACGCACTGTCTGGCGCATGCGCTTGCGGAAACAGGGCCGCATGCTCGCGTTCGATCAAGGCGGTGTCCAGATCGGCCGAGGCAAACGCCTTGGTGCCGATCAGGCGCGACAGAAATGCACTATTGGTCGTGACACCGACTGCATGGCACTGCGCAAGCGCCTGACGCATGCGTGCAAGCGCAGCGGGGCGATCGACATCCCACACGATCAGCTTGGCAATCATCGGGTCGTAATACGGACTGATGGTGTCGCCTTGCTCCACGCCCGCATCGATGCGCACATGCGCACTGGGTGCAGGCAGCTGCAGCTGCCGCAGCGTGCCGGTCGAGGGCAGAAAGCCGCGCTCGGCATCCTCGGCATACAGGCGCGCTTCCAGCGCATGCCCGTGGATGCGCAGTTCGTGCTGACGCTGCGGCAGCGGCTCGCCGGCGGCCACACGCAGCTGCCACTCGACCAGATCGGTACCGGTGATCAACTCGGTCACCGGGTGCTCGACCTGCAGCCGGGTGTTCATTTCCATGAAATAGAAATCGCCATCCGGGCCGGCAATGAACTCCACCGTACCCGCACCGACATAGCCCACGGCGCGCGCAGCGTCCACGGCGGCCTTGCCCATCGCTGCGCGGCGTTGTTCGCTCATGCCGGGGGCGGGCGCTTCTTCCAGCACCTTTTGATGGCGGCGCTGCACCGAGCAGTCGCGTTCGAACAGATACACCACCTCGCCCTGCGTATCGCCGAACACCTGGATCTCGATATGGCGCGGGCGTTCGACATACTTTTCCACCAGCACCTGTGCATTGCCGAATGCCGACTGGGCCTCGCGCTGGCAGCTGGCCAAGGCCTCTTCGAAGACAGCGCTGGCATCCACGCGGCGCATGCCCTTGCCACCGCCGCCAGCACTGGCCTTGATCAAGACGGGGTAGCCGATCGCATCGGCCTGCGCGCGCAGGAAAGCCGGCGCCTGTTCGTCGCCGTGGTAGCCCGGCGTCAGCGGCACACCGGCGCGTTGCATCAGCGCCTTGGCCGCACTCTTGTCGCCCATCGCGCGAATCGCGGCTGCAGGTGGGCCGATAAACGCGATGCCAGCCTGCGCACAGGCATCGGCAAACGCCGCATTTTCCGATAGAAAGCCATAACCCGGATGGATCGCCTGCGCGCCGCTTGCGCGTGCGGCATCAAGAATGACCTCGCCGCGCAAATAACTCTGCTGCGCCGGTGCCGGACCGATATGGATCGCTTCATCGGCCAGGCGTACATGCCGCGCATCGCGATCGGCATCCGAATACACCGCCACCGTCGCGATGCCGAGCTTGCGACAGGTGTCGATGACCCGGCACGCGATCTCGCCGCGATTGGCGATCAGGATCTTGTCGAAGTACGGCTGTGTTGCTGTGGCGTTGGATTCGCGCTGGGTCATGACGAAGTTCTCTGCACGTCGCCATGGCGGCGGGGACTGCGATGAAAAAACGATTTGTTCACCGCCTCACATCCGGAACACGCCGAAGCGTGTCGTTTCGATCGGCGCATTCAACGCAGCCGACAATCCCAGCCCAAGCACACGACGTGTATCGGCCGGATCGATGATGCCGTCGTCCCACAACCGCGCACTGGCGTAATACGGATGCCCCTGCTGCTCGAACTGTGCCCGGATCGGCGCCTTGAACGCCTCTTCTTCCTCGCCCGACCAGGCCCCACCCTTGGCCTCGATGCCGTCGCGGCGCACCGTTGCCAACACGCTGGCGGCCTGTTCGCCGCCCATCACACCGATGCGTGCATTCGGCCACATCCACAGGAAGTTTGGCGAGTACGCCCGGCCGCACATGCCGTAATTGCCGGCACCGAACGAGCCGCCGATCACCACGGTGAACTTGGGCACCTTGGCGCAGGCCACCGCCATCACCAGCTTGGCACCGTCCTTGGCAATGCCGCCGTGCTCGTATTTGCGCCCGACCATAAAGCCGGTGATGTTCTGCAAAAACACCAGCGGAATGCCGCGCTGCGTGCACAGCTCGATGAAGTGCGCGCCCTTGAGCGCGGACTCGGAAAACAGGATGCCGTTGTTGGCGATGATGCCGACCGGGTAGCCGTGCAGATGCGCAAAGCCGGTGACCAGGGTACTGCCATAGCGTGGCTTGAATTCGTCCAGCTGCGAGTCGTCGACGATGCGCGCGATCACTTCGCGCACATCGAAGGGCTTGCGTGTATCGGCAGGAATCACGCCATACAGTTCGTCGGCGGCATGCCGCGGCGGCAGTGGTGCACGCAGTGCCAATGTTGCTGCCGGCTTGCGCCAATTGAGTTGCGCGATGATGGCGCGCACGCGCGCCAAGGCCTGCAGATCGTTGTCGGCAAAGTGATCGGCCACACCGGAGATGCGCGTGTGCACATCCGCACCGCCGAGTTCTTCGGCACTGACTTCTTCGCCGGTGGCCGCCTTGACCAGCGGTGGGCCGCCGAGAAAGATCGTGCCTTGCTCGCGCACGATCACCGTCTCATCGCTCATCGCCGGCACGTAGGCACCGCCGGCGGTGCACGACCCCATCACGCAGGCGATCTGCGGGATGCCGTTGGCCGAGAGGTTGGCCTGGTTGTAGAAGATGCGCCCGAAATGATCGCGGTCGGGAAACACTTCATCCTGCAGCGGCAGAAACGCACCGCCGGAGTCGACCAGATAGATGCACGGCAAGCGGTTCTGCTGCGCGATTTCCTGCGCGCGCAGATGCTTCTTCACCGTCATCGGGTAATAGGTGCCGCCCTTGACGGTGGCATCGTTGGCCACGATCACGCATTCCACCCCGGACACGCGCCCGATGCCGGCCACCACGCCGGCGCAGGGCACCTGATCGTCGTACATGCCGTGTGCGGCCAGCGGCGCGATTTCCAGCAAGGCGCTGCCCGGATCCAGCAAAGCATCGATGCGATCGCGCACCAGCAATTTGCCGCGGGCGGTGTGCTTGGCGCGCGCGGCCTCGCTGCCGCCCAATGCGGTCTGCGCCAGCGTGCTGCGCAGATCCTCGATCACTGCACGCAGTGCGGCAGCGTTGTGTTGGAAGCTCTCGCTACTGACCTGCAGCTGGCTGGTGATCACGCTCATGATGGCTCCGTCAGGCGGTGCGTTCGAACAACTCGCGGCCGATCAACATGCGTCGGATCTCCGATGTACCTGCACCGATTTCGTATAGCTTGGCATCGCGCCACAGGCGCCCGGTGGGATAGTCGTTGATGTAGCCGTTACCACCCAATACCTGGATCGCCTGGCCGGTGAGCCAGGTCGCCTTTTCGGCGGCGTAGAGAATCGCGCCGGCCGCGTCCTGGCGTGTGGTCTGCCCGGCATCGCAGGCGCGCGCCACTGCATATACGTACGCGCGGCAGGCGTTGAGCCCGACGTACATGTCGGCCAACTTGGCCTGCATCAACTGGAAGGTGCCGATCGGCTCGCCGAACTGCTTGCGCTCGTGCACGTACGGCAGCACCACATCCATCGCGGCGGCCATCAATCCCAGCGGGCCACCGGCCAACACCACACGTTCGAAATCCAATCCGGACATCAGTACGCGCACACCACCGTTGAGCGTGCCCAGCACGTTCTCGGCCGGCACTTCGCAATCGGTGAACACCAATTCGCAGGTGTTGGAGCCGCGCATGCCGAGCTTGTCGAGCTTCTGCGCAGTCGAAAAGCCGGGCATGCCCTTTTCGACGATGAAGGCGGTGATGCCGCGTGCGCCGGCGCCCGGATCGGTCTTGGCGTACACCACCAGCACATCGGCGTCCGGGCCGTTGGTGATCCACATCTTGTTGCCGTTGAGCACAAAGCGGTCGCCGCGCGCGTCGGCACGCAGCTTCATCGACACCACGTCCGAGCCGGAGCCGGCCTCGCTCATCGCCAGCGCGCCGACATGCTCGCCGGTGCACAGCTTGGGCAGGTAGCGTTGCTTCTGCTCGGGCGTGGCGTTCTTGCGCAGCTGGTTGAGGCACAGGTTGGAATGCGCGCCGTAGGACAGCCCGATCGCGCCGCCGGCCCGCGAGATTTCTTCCATCGCCACCACATGCGCCAGATAGCCCATGCCGCTGCCGCCGTAGTCTTCTTCCACGGTCAACCCGAGCAGGCCCTGCTCGCCGAACAGGCGCCACAGCTGCGCGGGGAAAACATTGTCCTGATCGGCAGCGGCCGCGAGCGGGGCAATATGGTGGCTGGCAAAGGCCGCTACGCTTTCGCGCAGCAGATCGATTTCTTCGCCAAGCGCGAAGTTCAAGGACGGCACGTGCATGGAGCGACTCCGCAAGGATCGGGGTGTGCCGGGTGGGAGCGGGCAGGCCGCACGGCGTTTGTGCGCAGCCTAGCGGTCCGCAGTGAAAAAGTGAACTAAAATTCAACTATTGAACCCAGAATCACACCATGGCTTATCGACGCTCCGCCCTGATGGAAGAACGCCTGGCCGGCAACCGCGAACGCATCCTGCACGCGGCCCGCGCCCTGATCGCCGAAGGCGGCTACCGCAATGCACCTGTGACCGCCGTCGCCGCCGCAGCCGGCGTCTCGACCGGGCAGATTTACCGACATTTCCCTTCGAAAGCCGAGCTTTTCGTGGAAGTTCTCAACGAAGCCGTGCAGCGCGAGATGATCATCCTGCACACCATCGCCACCACCCAGGCCAGTGCCGCCGAGCGCCTGCGTAACGCCATTGCCACCTTCGTGCGGCGTGCGCTGGCCGGCCCTGCGTTGGCCTACGCGTTCATCGCCGAGCCAGTGGAAAGCGAAGTGGATGCCGAGCGCATCCGCGGCCGGCGCCTGTTTGGCGAGGTGTTCCGCCAGTTGCTCGCCGAAGGCGTGGCGGCCGGCGAATTCCCGCAGCAATCGCTGGACGCAGCGGCGGCCTGCATCGTCGGCGCCTTCACCGAGGCCTTGGTGGGCCCGGTTGCCCCCAGCCGCGGCGACCCGCAACAGGGCGAGCAACTGGTCGAGGCGATCTGCGGCTTCTGCTTGCGCGCGGTGGGTGCGCGGCAGTCGGCCAGCTGACAGTGCACTGACCACGGACAGGCTGTGCTTCATTGATGCGCCTAACTGTGCATATACTGTGCAAACCCCTTGCTGGAGTCGTGCGATGGTCGCCGTCCTCAATCCCCTGGCCCTGACCGAACGCCTGCGCGTGCCGGATCGCACCATCCTGTCGCCGTCGGCCATGGCCGGCCTGCTGGATCTATCGCAACAGGAACTGGCCGAACTGGCCGGCGTGCATCGCAACAGCCTGCGCGTGCACCCGGAAAGCCCGCGCGTGCAGGACCTGCTGCGCAACCTGTCGCGCTTGCTGGTGGCGATGGCGCAAGTCCAACCGGACGAACGCCAGGTGGTGTTCCACCTCAAGAACACGCCGATCCCCGCGTTCGAATTCGCCACCTTGCTGGAGGTGGTCAAACAGGGCCGCACCGACGATGCATTGACCTACCTGCGCACCGTTGAAGCCGGGGCTGCCGGTTGAAGCTGAGCGCCCCGGCGCACTGCACGTTGTATCGCGCCTTCACCCCGCGCTGGGCCGCCGAACCGCTGAGCGGCGCCGGTGCCGCGCGCTCGGGCGGGCGCTTCAATCGTTTCGGTCAACCCGCCTTGTATCTCTCGCAGCAACTGGAAACCGCTGCCGCCGAATACGCGCAGGCCGCGCCGTTTCTACCGCCGTTTACGTTGGTCAGTTACGCCGCCGATCTGCCCGCGTTGGCCGATTTGCGCCTGCTCGATGCAAGCTGGGATCCGCTCTGGGTCGATTGGACCGAGGACTGGCGCAAGGCGATGGTCAACAAGATCGAACCGGTGAGCTGGGTACTCGGCGACATGCTGCGCGAGGCAGGGATTCCGGGCGTGATCTTTCCCAGCATGGCGTTGCCGGAGGGCATCAACGTGGTGCTGTTCCTGGACATGCTGCAGCCTGAGCAAGTGCTGCGCGTGCTCGACGATGGCCGCCTGCCGCGCGATGGGCGGAGTTGGGGCGATCCGTCGGTTGTGGTGTAACGCGCGCGCGAGACATGACGCCACGCTCGAATTTTCAACCAACCAACAGCTGCACCACACCGGCCAGCACCGGCGCGGCCACTGCCGTCGGCAGAATCAATCCACGCCGATACGGCAGCAACCACAGCGACAGCAACGCCGCAGCACCGGTCAAGGTACCAATCCACAACACCGAACCGATGCCCCAGCCCTGCGCGTGTACCGCCAGGCCAAAGGTGAGCAGCAACAGCAGCCAACCCAGCGCACGCAATTGCCGCGAGCGCGCAGCGCCCAGCATGCGGCCACGCACTTCCTGCTGATGCTTGTCCATCGCCAGGCATAACGCAGCGAATCCCGAAAAATTCAGTGCCAGCAAGAGCAATACACTCATGCGCTTTCCTGCATCGGCACGCTGTTCTGCGCAGGCGCAGTGGCGCGCGCGCGTCGCGCAGATGCCGATTGCGGGGCCTTCCAATGCTGCAAACGCCAACCTGCGATCCCCAGACACACGCCAAGGAACAGGCACACCAGATCGACACCGGCCAGCGCCCATTGCCCGACCGGCAACGTCACGCCCAGATGCACATCGGTGGTGATCGCGTTGAGCAGCGGCACCAGCGCGAACAACGCCGCGCCCAGATACAGCTGCCAACTCCACATCGCGCGCCGTGGCCAGACGAAGGCGGCCAGCAATGCGGCGGCCCATGCAGCGAAAAACAGATTGGCTTCCATCGCCGCGCGTGCGTCCAGCGTCACCGGTAGCAATCGGTTGGCCCAGAAGAAACTGGCAAAGGCGATCGGCAAACCGGCGACCGTGCCGATGTTGAGCGCATCCACCAGACGCAGCCCGAAGCCGATGCGTCCGGCCTTCAGGTGTTTGGGGCGTTCTTTCACCGCCCACATCACCACACCGCTGGCCACCATCAAACAACCGAGCAAACCGGAGCCGAAGAACAGTGCGCGCATCCATGGCCCGGCAAAGTGGGCGATATGCAGGCCCACCATCGTGCCGCGCGTCTGGCTGGCGCCACCCGGCGCGCCGCTACGCTGCAGGCGCTGGCCGCTGATCGCATCGAACAGAATGGACGGCGCATCGGTGGAGAGACTGCCGGCCACCTGAGTCACGCCGACCGCGGCATGCGCATCGTTGGGAAGCGACACCGCCACGTTGCCGATCTCGCCACCGCGCCAGTCGCTGCGCGCACGCGCCACGAACTGTTCCAGCGGCAGCATGTGCGCCGGTGTGCCCGATGCCTTCCGCGTATCGGCAACCCGGTTGGCGGATTCTTCGTAGAAACGCATTTCGTTGTCGGGGTACTGCGCCTTGATGCCCCACGGCAAGTACATGAACATCAATGTCACGATGCCGGTGTAGGTGATCATCGCGTGGTACGGCAACGCGGTCACCGCACTGACGTTGTGGAAATCCAGCCACGAGCGCAGGCCCTTGCCCGGGCGAAAGGTAAAGAAATCCTTGAAGATCTTCTTGTGCGTGATCACCCCGCTGATGATCGCCACCAGCATGAACATCGCGCAGAAACCCACGATATAGCGCGACCACAGCACCGGCAGATAATGCAGATCGAAATGCAGCCGGTAGAAGAAGTCGCCGCCCAGGGTGTCGCGTGCGGCGATCTCCTTGCCGGTGGCCGGGTCGATGATGGCATTGCCATACATCTCGCGGCGACTGGCGGGTTTGCCATCGGCCGGCGCAGGATTTTGCCAGTACATGCTCACCACCGGATTGCGCGTGTCCGGCAAGGTGATGTTCCAGCTCTGCGCATCGGCCGCATGCGCTTGCAGATACTGTTCGGCGCTGCGCAGCGCGGTCGCGTTGCTCACCGTGGTGGTGGGCAGTTCCGGGCGCATCCAGCGGCTGATTTCGTCGCGGTAATAACTCGCCGTGCCGCCCATGAAGATCAGCAGCAACACCCAGCCGACCAGCAGGCCGGTCCAGGTGTGCAGCCACGCCATCGACTGGCGGAATCCCTGCTTCATGCCACGCCCCGTTGCAGCCATGCGGCCAGCGCGAACATCAGCGCCGCCGGCACAGCGATACCTGCCCACGCCCGCCACACGCTGGCGGTGGCAAAGGCCCACAGCGGGGCACACGCGCACACCACGATGCCGACCAGCATGCTGGTCAGCACCGCTTCGCTGGGCGGCATCGGCAGTACCAGCGCCAGCAACAGATTGGTGGCGCTGGCCAATGCATAGCCGCCAAAGATCGCGGCCAGCGTGCGCGCAAGCACGCCCAGCCAGGGGCGCCTGAACCAGGGAAGCGACAGGGGCGGTGCGGTAGACATCAGCTGTGCTGCATGTGCGGCCGATTTACTCGGCCAGGAAGGTCAACGTGCTGATGTGGTGGATCATCGCCACCTGCTTGCCGGCGATCTCGCGCTTCACCGGCTCCTTGTTGGTGGCGACCAGGATGTGGCGGCCGGCGCGCAGCTTGGGCAAGGTCACCTGGCCCTTGGCATCGGAGGTCAGCGTCTTCTGCCACTTCTGCGGGTCGATCACTGTCACCTCGACCTTGGGCAGCGGCTTGTTGCGATAGAGCACGGTCAGCGTGTTGCTGTTGGCGGCAGTGGGCACCAGTTCGAAATCGAGCTTGGCCGCGGGTGTGGCGCGGCCGGCGCGGGCGTAATAGCTCACCGTCTCGAAACCGCCGGCTTCGCCCTTCCACGGCTCGAATACGCTGTCGTCGCTCAACCAGGCATCGCCGGTGCCGGACAGCGGCGCGCTGAGAAACTCGCTGCCGCGCTGCAACGCGCCGGCCTTGCCGGCCGTGCCGAACACGGTCGGCTTGACCACGCGCTTGATCTCGTCTTCGCCGTGGTCGAGGGTGTCCTGCGCCGGCTCGCCGAAGTAGATCCGCACCGGGCCGCTGCCGTCGCGCTCGATCCAGATTTCATGGGCCTGGGCAGACAGACTGATGCTGGCCAAGGCCAGGCAGGACAGCAGAAAGGACTTCATCGCGGCGACTCCTCGTAAGCGGGACCGGGCGAGGCGAGAACCGCGTCACCGTGGGTTGATGGGAATGATACGCAATTCCACGAAACGAGACCAACGCGCCATCCGGGACCTGCGGGGTTCGACCAGCGCCTGGTCATCACGCGGGCAAGCGGGTTCGGTCCCGGAGGCGAGGAATGCCAGGCGACCAGTTATGCGGCATCGCGGCAATTTGTCAGCGGCACGCGAGGGGTGGCTACACACAAGACGTACAGCCCGCCAAGCTGTAGGACGCATCGCGGCGATAACTGTCATGCACAGTGGCCAGACTGGCGCGAACTGTGCTCTATACTCCGGCGCTAGCAGAGGTCTTCGACCAACAGCCAGGGGTGAGCGCGTGCGGAATTACGACCTCGAGTTCCTGAAAAAATTCTCGATGGTGATCGGACTACTGGTAGTGATCACCCTGGGCCTGATCGCCCTGGCAGCCTATTTGCAACGCGCCATTCCTGACGAAGTCTCGCCCACTGCGGCCAAACGCGTGCAGCAACGCATCGCCCCGGCCGGCGCGGTGTATGCCGGCACCACCGGCGCGTCCGCACAAGCGGCGGCTCAGGCAGCAGCACTGGCCAAGGCCTCCTCGCAGTCCGCCTATGGCGGCAGCACCGACGGCAAGACCATCTTCGACAATCTGTGCACCGCCTGCCATACCACCGGCGTAGGCAAGGCGCCGACGCTGGATCATTCGCATTGGGACGCGCGCATCGCCCAGGGCAAGGACACCTTGTACAAGCACGCGATCGAGGGCTACACCGGCCCGGACGGCGGCATCATGCCGGCCAAAGGCGGCAACCCGGCGCTGACCGAAGAACAGGTCCGTGCCACGGTCGATTGGATGCTGGGCAATCTGAAGTAGGCGCCTGAAACAAGCGCCTCCACGCACCAGCTGGTCGCAGTTCGCAGCGGTTTGTTAGCCTGTTGCAACGCTCAGCCGCTCATGCGCCGCCTTCCGGGCGGCGCTTGCATTTTGGTCTACGTCTTTCTGGAGTGTGTCGATGTCGCGTTGCTCGCTTGTTGTGCTCGGTGTGATCGGTCTGCTGGCTCCGCTGCTGGGCAGTGCCGCCGATGGCGCGCCGCAACGCCTGTCGATTGCCGATGTGCAGGGAGAAGACACGCGTAGCCCCTACGACGGCCGCGTGGTGGAGGTCGAGGGTATCGTCACTGCCGATACCCGCATCGGCCTTGCCGGCCTGTTCGTGCAGCAGCCCGGGTTTGAGCCGCGGCGCTCGCACGGCTTGTTCGTCACCGGCACCGGCGATGCCGAGGTGGCAGCGGGTGATCGCCTGCGCATCATCGGTACGGTGCGCGAGGTGTCGGCAGGCGGCGAGGCGAGCCTGACCACGGTGGATGCCCGCAGCATCGAGCGGCTCGCCAGCGGCCAGCCGGTACCGGTGCGTATGCTCAGCGGGCCGCCGGCCAACTGGGAAGCGCTCGAGGGCGAGCATGTACGTATCGCTGCGTTGACGCTCAACGGCAGCGATCGCCTGGAGACCTACGGCGAGCTGGTCGCCGCCTTCGGTGGGCGCTTGTGGCAGCCGAGCGAAGTGGCCGCAACCGGCACTGCGGCTTTCACGCAGGTTGAAGCGGAGAGCGCACGTCGCCGGGTGCTGCTGGACGATGCACGCAATGGCCGCAGCCCCAAGACGGTGGCCTATCTGCCGGCAGATGCGGTGTTGCGCGCCGGCAGCCTGCTCAAGTCGGTGGATGGCATCGTCGACCAGCGCTACGACGGCAACTACCGCATCCAGGTGCTGAATCCGCTGACGCTGCCGGCGATGCCGACCGCGGTAGCGCCGCAGGTCGGCGGCGATCTGCGCATTGCCTCGTTCAACCTGGAGAACTTCTTCAACGGCAATGGCCGCGGCGGTGGGTTTCCGACCAAGCGCGGTGCACGCACGCATGAGCAGTTCCAGGCGCAGCTGTCCAAGCTGGTGTCCACCATCGTGCCGTTGCGCGCCGACGTAGCCGCGTTGATGGAGCTGGAAAACGACGGCAACGGCGCCGATGCCGCAGTGGCGGAACTGGTGGCTGCGCTCAATGCCGCCGGCAAGGACAAGGACTGGCAGTTCGTCGACACCGGCAGCGGCCCGGGCGATGACGCGATCCGGGTTGGCATCGTCTATCGCAGCACCCAGGTCACCCCGGTCGGCAAGCCGGCCACGTTGACCGGCGGGCCGTTCGACAGCCACAGCCGTGTGCCGTTGGCGCAGGCGTTTCGCAGCACCCGCGGCGCCACTTTCGTGGTGGTTGCCAACCACTTCAAGTCCAAGGGGTGCGGCACCGCCAGCGGCGCCGATGCCGACCAGCGCGACGGCCAGGCTTGCTGGAACGCCACCCGCACCGAATCGGCCAAACGCCTGCACCAATGGCTGCAGACCGACCCCACCGGCGCCCAGACCAAACTTGCCGTGCTGCTGGGCGACTTCAACGCCTACGCCATGGAGAGCCCGATGCGCAGCCTGCGCGCCAGCGGCTGGCAGGATGCTTTCGCAGTGGCCGGAGTGAAGCAGCCTTACAGCTACGTCTACGATGGCATGAGCGGGCGGCTGGACCACGCCTTGCTCAGCCCGGCGATGGCCAAGCAACTGCGCGGCGCGGTGGAATGGCATATCAACGCCGATGTCATGGACGATGCCGGCTACGCCAAGCGCAACCTGGCCGGTCCGTGGCGCAGTTCCGACCACGACCCGGTGCTGCTGGGCTTTTCGCTGTAGCGCAAGCTGGCGTTCGAATCCCGCTGCAGGCGCGTGCGCAATACGTGCTGTCTGCAGCGTAGTTTTCGCGCGCTGCTGCGCTGCCATGGAAAAAAGGCAGGCCGCGAGCGCGCGCGGGGCTTGTATCTAGCTCGCGCAATGCCCCGCGCGGCGACGTAGCCGCAGATTGACCAGGTGCGTGCTGGCCAGCAGCAGGCTGCCGGTCACCGTGATCGGGGTTTCCAGTGTGCCGCCGGCCACCCCGCTTGCGCCGAGCACCAGGCCGGTCAGTCCGAATGCCGCCAATGCCCACACCGGCGCGGGCAGTGCGTGTCGGCGATGGCTGCTCCACAGCGCGTAGCCGCTGAGCGGCACGGCGGCGGTGGCGAACACCACATGCACCCATTCGGCCCGGCTCCAGGCGCCTAGCAGCGGGAGTACGGCGGCCAGCAGCGGCAGGGCCAGACAGTGCAGCAGACACAGGCTGGACAGCGCGATAGCCGAGCGATCCAGCACAGAAGCGGTAACGCGCATGGAGCATGTCCTGTCGAGGAAGTGTTATATAGTAACACTTCACTCCAGCCAGGCTCTCAGGATGTCCCTGTCCCCCAAGCGCGATTCACGTCTTCCCGTCACCGTGCTGTCCGGCTTCCTCGGTGCCGGCAAAACCACCTTGCTCAACCGCATCCTGCATAACCGCGACGGCCTGCGCGTGGCGGTGATCGTCAACGACATGAGCGAGGTCAACATCGACGCGCAGCTGGTGCGCGACGGCGGCGCGGCCTTGCGACGCACCGAAGAGACGCTGGTGGAATTCAGCAACGGCTGCATCTGCTGCACGCTGCGCGACGACCTGTTGCAGGAAGTGCGGCGGCTGGCCGAGCAGAAGCGCTACGACTATCTGTTGATCGAATCGACCGGCATCGCCGAGCCGATGCCGGTGGCGGCCACCTTCGCGGTGCGCGATGCCGATGGCTTCAGCCTGTCGGACATCGCCCGGCTCGACACCATGGTGACGGTGGTGGACGGCAGCCGCTTTCTGCAGGATTTCGGCTCGGCCGCCACGCTGGCCGAGCTTGGCCAGCAAGCCGGCCCGGACGATACGCGCGGGCTGGTGCAGTTGCTGGGCGAACAAGTGGAGTTCGCCGACGTGCTGGTGATCAGCAAATGCGACCGTATCGATGCGCAGCAACTGATGCGGCTGCGCGCGGTACTGCGTGCGCTCAATCGCGAAGCGGCGATTGTGGACGCCACGCATGGCGAGGTACCGCTGCGTACCTTGCTCGATACCGGGCGCTTCGATTTCACCCGTGCGCAGCTGGCGCCGGGCTGGATGCAGGAACTGCGCGGCCAGCACACGCCGGAGACCGAGGAATACGGCATCAGCAGTTTCGTGTATCGCGCACGCCGGCCGTTTCACCCGCAGCGCTTCGCACGCATGGTGCAAAGCGGTCTGACGCAGGTGATTCGCAGCAAGGGCTTTTTCTGGCTGGCCAGCCGCATGGATTGGGTGGGTGAGTTGTCCAGCGTGGGCGGTGCCACGCAAACCAATGCCGCCGGCTTCTGGTTTGCTGCACGCCATCGCGTGGATGCACACGCGATCGGCGAGCCGCTGCAGACCAGCATCACCCCGCTGCCGTACACCGACATCGGCTGGCAACGTCAGCAGGCCGACTGCTGGACTGCGCCCTTGCCGCAATTGCACGAAGTAGGCGATGCCAGCGAATACGCCGCGATGCAGCGGCTATGGCATCCGCTGTGGGGCGACCGCCGCCAGGAGCTGGCGGTGATCGGCGTGGACATGGATGCGCCGGGCACGCGCGCTGCGCTGGACGCGTGCCTGCTCAGCGATCACGAACTGCGCCAGGGCCCGGCGCAATGGCAACTGCTAGACGATCCGTTTCCGCATTGGGAGCGTTGAAGCGACTTGGTCATACTGCCAAAGTCAGCCCGCCGGCAGACCGTATGTTATCGGCTACACGCTGTGCAAAACCTTTTGTGGCGTGCAGGATGCAAACCACATGGGCGCCTATTGCTGGCGGCATCTGCGCTGACCGCGTGGCTGCAGGGGCGTGCCGAGTTTCGACTCTCACAAATAACCATTGTCGATTGCCTCTTGATGATCGTTACGTTCTATGTCGTAGGACCGCTTACGCTCTTGCGCTGTGGTTGGCATCAATGACATCTGTCGCGGCGCTCCAATTTTATGCAGATGGTTGTCTGTTTGCTCGGTGATATTCTTCAGAGAAACCAGATTCTTGTAGCCCTGCATCATGCGTCGAAGACGCGCTATCCCGGGGGAGGGCATGGCGCCTTCTTCAAGGGACTCCAGGTACCGCTCGGCGAGCGCATAATTCTTCTTTAACATATCGCCATCGATGTTTTTATTGATGAACTCCCATAACTTGGCGCTGTTGAAGTTCACCGCGACTGCGTTGTCTTTGACCCATGACTTGGCGCTGTTGAAGGGAAGAGTGATGGGTTTCGGTGCAGGAATGTCTTCAACTGGTGCGAGCGCGGCCAATAATGTTTCGAGCTGAGGAACGCGGCCTTGCGATAGTGTGGGTGCGACCGGTACGAGCTGTGGTGTTGGCACGGTATGCTGCGGATGCTGGCTCTTATCACGGCGCACATTGTTGGAAGATGCCAGTTGCACTTTCCCCGCTTCCTTCAGGGCAAGCATGTTCTGGTAACCCTGCATCAGGCGCTTCAGTTGGCGCATCTTAGCAGGCGGTGCGCCGCTTTCCTCCAGACTGTCAAGGCGCCGCGCTGCGCGCGTGTAATATTTTTTCAGCACCTCTTCGTCAACAAACTGGAGTTCTTTCTCAAGCGATTTCAACTCGCGCTGATTATGTTCCCTGGCAAACTGCGGTATCGCGCCGGTCGTGGCGTGTGGTGCAGAGATGTCTTGCATCGGTGCGAGTGCGGCCAACAGTGCATTGAGCTCGCTGTCGCGGACTTCATTGCGCTTGGCGAGCAGCGCATAACGCTGCTCTATCACCTGCTCTTCTGCTGGCGTTGCATCGCGATCCTCAACAAACAGCTGTTTGCTGATCTCGTTGTAGCGTTTGTTAATTTCCGCAAAATCCTGAGTCAAGCGGCGTAGCGAGGGTTGCCGTTCCATGCGGGCGCGCGGAGAGGCCACTGTCGACGACGCTGGCTCTACTGCAGGCGGCACAGATCGCGCACTCCCCGCGTTGTGTCGCGGCTTCGGCTGCTGCGGGGTTTCGCGATGCCTTGCGTTGGAAATGGGCCCTTGCAATCCGTGTTCGGTGCGAGGTTGCCGCTGCTGTGCCTGCTGCACATGCCCGGGTCCGGGCATGACCGGCGATGTCGCCTGTGGCGGAGAAGCTATCGGGATAGGTGCCTGCCTGATCGGACCTGGCCGCGGTATCGAGGCAGTCCGCTGTGGTTCCTGCCCTATGACGCGCGCCGGCCCGGCGGCCTGTGGAGCAGGCTGCTGCTGGCGTGCATCGACAACGGGCTGCGCGCCATGCCTTTGCGGTGGGCGAGCTGGCGTGGCCATCGGCGTCACGTAAGGCCTGGGCGCAGCTGAGGTGCGCGTTGGCCGTAGCGCTGAGGAACTCATGTGCATTGACGGCAGCTGCTTGCGCAAGGACTCGAATGATTTGTGCGCGGACGCAAGAAAGGCTTGAGTAGATGTTTTCGCCGTGCCCTGCGGTTTGCTGCGCTTGTGCGTTTGAGGCAGCGGATGCTGCGTGGTCGTCTCAATGTGCTTTGTGGTGGTGGTCGAGGCGGGGCTGAGCGGTTCTGGAGCAATCTGACTGCGGCTGCTCGAAAACAGTTTCAGGCGCATGACGAACTCCTGTCGGTCGTATGTGCACACAGTAGCGACCGCCTCCGATGGCGTGATGCAGGCTGCGAACCGGCGTCGCGCAAGCCGAAATGTCACTCTCAATCGATGTGCACGCCGCAGGCGATCGCCGCGCTTGCAGGTGCCGTCCTCCGCTCGGCATCAAGCTATCCAACAACGTGCTCATGCATGTCCGTCGCCTTGCTTCCGCTGTTGGCAGACTTCCTTCAGGTCATTTATCGGAGCCGACAGTCCTAGCCACCAGGGTGCGGTAGCGTTGCATGAGCCGTTGCAGTTTCAGGAGCCGCTCGCACGGCACAGCGCTTTCCTGCAAGCCATCCAGCTGCGCTTCGGCATGCCTGAAGACCTCGGCCAGGCAGGTCGAGCGAGCCATCGCGTTCAATGCCAGCGATCGCACGTGAACGCGCTGTATCGCATCGTTGTGCGCATTCGTCAGCAGGTCGGCTGTCGTGGTCGGGGCATCCACTTGCTCCAACGGTGCAAGTGCCTGCAGCAGAAACTCCAATTGACTGTCGCGTACCTGATTGCGCCGCGCCAATAGACGATTGCGTTGATCGAGTACGCGTTGTTCCTGCGGCATCGCCTGGCGCTCCTCAAGAAACAAGCGCGTGGTGATGGCGTGGTATTGCGTATTGAGTTGTATCAGACGGCGGTTCATGCCTTGCAACAGCGACCGCATCCCAGCGCGCGGCAATCGTGCAGCGCCTGGCGGTGATGCGTGGGACGCAACACCAGCCAAGCACGGCGATGATGGAAACCAGGCCTGCGCTGCCTGTTGCTGCGTCCGTTGAAGCGTGCAGGCAGGTGCTTGCTCCTGTCGTGCGGCAGCCGCATGCCGCAAATTTACGCCGCCAGCCGCCGCAGGCAGCCTGCGCGGTTGGGCAAACAGCCGCGACGTGCCTGAGCCGGAGGCACCGGTTGCATCTGCGGCAGCGCTCGTTGCCTGCTGTTCTTTCAACCAGGGATTCAGCCGCATGACCCACTCCAACCGGACGACAAGCCCTGTGTGTGGTCACTACGGTATCGAGCTTGTTTTACCGAACCCGGTACGCTGCGAACAAACGGCCCACTAACCGAACGGCTGATGTTTTCAAGCGGTGTACATGCCCCATGCAATGGCGGCGATCGCCGGGACCGCCAGCAGCAGACCCACGCGTACGCGTGTACCAAGACGCTCCTTGAACCCGAGCGCGCCCACCAGCACGCCAAGGACGACCACGCCGATGTTCATGCTCGCAAAGACCGTAGCGGGGCTGTGCGGCAATGCTTGATGGGCGCGCACATAGCAAAAGATGTTGCCGAAATTGAGCATGCCCAGCAGCACGCCGGCCACGACGTTGCGGCCGTCCATCCGCACGCCGCGTGTCCAGCGCAGCCCCTGCAGCAGCGACATCAGGACGAAGGCGATGGCGAAGCACAGCGTCAGCGAGGTCAGCGACGACGTACCGGCCTGCGCGATGGTCTTGAGCAACAGATCGATCAGTGCAAAGCCCATCCACACACCCAGTAGCCACAGCCACGCAGCCGGTGGAGCCGGCGCAGCGCAGTCGCGCGGATCTGCGCGTTGCACGATGCATACGATGGCCAGCAGGCCCATGCCCAGTCCAGTCAGCTTCCATCCGTTGAACGGCTCGCCGAACAGGGTGAAAGCCGCCGCCAACGACAGCAGCAACGACAAACGTTGTGCCATCTCGGTACGCACGATGCCGGCGGTGGTCACGGCGCGCGCCAGCACCATGAAGATCGACGGCAGCGCAACCGAAAGCGCCAGCAATGCTGCCCACGGTGTGGACGGCGCATGCAGCGTGTCCAGCGCAGGATCCAGCAACAGCCACGCCAGGACGGCAGCGGTGGCGTAGTTCCAGGTGATGGTCTGGGCAGCATCCAGGCGATAGCGCGGCACCAACTTGAGAAGCACCGACACCAGGACACTGCAGACAACGGCAAACAGCAGGAAATACATAGGCAACGCAACGAAGTGTGCAGGCAGGGCGATGAACGCGGCCGGCGGGGCGGCTATTATGAGGGCATGTCCAATCTCCCATTCCCCACCGAATCGGCTGCGTTGACGTTGGAGGGGCCGGTCGGACCGCTCGATATCGCGGTCGATCTGCCCGAGCCGGACGTCGCTGTGCAACCGGTCACCGCCATCGTCTGCCATCCGCTCTCCACCGAGGGCGGCAGCATGCACAACAAGGTCGTCACCATGGCCGCGCGCGCGTTGCGCGAGCTGGGCATCACCGTGGTGCGCTTCAATTTCCGCAGTGTCGGCAGCTCGGCCGGCAGCTTCGATCATGGCGACGGCGAGCAGGACGATCTGCGCGCGGTGGCCGCGTGGGTGCGCAGCCAGCGCCCGGGCGACACGTTGTGGCTGGCCGGTTTCAGCTTTGGCGCCTACGTGTCGTTGCGCGCTGCCGGCTCGCTCGAACCGCAGGTGCTGATCTCGATCGCGCCGCCGGCCGGGCGCTGGGATTTCAGCGACATGCAGCCGCCTGCGCACTGGTTGGTGATTCAGGGCGATGCCGATGAAATCGTCGACCCGCAGGCGGTTTACGACTGGCTGGACACGTTGGAGCAGCAACCCGAGCTGGTGCGCATGCCCGACACCAGCCACTTCTTCCACCGCAAATTGATCGACCTGCGCGGTGCGATCCAGCATGGTGTCCGGCGCTGGTTGCCGGCCGCAGTCTGACCGCGGCATGGCCCACGCATAGGCGTATCGCTCTGCGATGCGCCGTTAAGCGGGCTTGGCAGCAGCCGGCCCGCGGAGAACACGATGACTGAGATGACCCCGTCGCAGCGCTACGCCGCCGGCGTACAACGCGGCGACTGGCGCGCCGATCCAGCGCAGCAGGCGGCGTTGGCGGAGCTGGACCGTATCCACGAGGCCTTGGTGGACAGCGCGCAGGATGGCTGGCTGGACCGGCTGTCGGCCTTCTGGAAAAAGCCCGAGCCGGTGCGCGGCCTGTATTTCTGGGGTGGGGTGGGGCGCGGCAAGACCTTCCTGGTCGACCTGTTCTACGACGGCCTACCGATCAAGCAGAAATACCGCACGCATTTCCACAGGTTCATGCGCGGCGTGCACGAGCAATTGCGCGAGCACGCCGGGCAAAGCGACCCGTTGGCCAAGATCGCCCAGCAGTGGCGCGAGAATCTGCGCGTGCTGGTGCTGGACGAATTCTTCGTCACTGACATCGGCGATGCGATGTTGCTGGCGCGCTTGCTGGAACGTTTGTTCGCCGAAGGTGTGACCCTGGTGACCACCTCCAACACCGCGCCGGAAAACCTCTATGCCAATGGCTTGCAGCGCGACAGCTTCATGCCGGCGATCGGCTTGCTGCAGAAGTTCTGCGTCGAGCTGTATGCCGAAGGCACCGAGGATTACCGCATGCGCGCATTGACGCGTTCGCCGGTGTACCGCGCGCCGCTGGATGCGCAGGCCGATGAGTGGCTCAGCCAGCGCTGGAGCGAATTGAGCGGAAATGCCGAGGCACGTGGCGGCAATATCGAAATCGAAGCGCGCAAGATTGCGGTGCGCGCACGCGGCAAGAGCATCGCCTGGTTCGACTTTGCCGCGCTATGCGAAGGCCCGCGCGGCCCGGGCGACTACATCGAGATCGCGCGCGAATTCACCACGGTGCTGCTGGGTGGCATTCCGCATTTCGACCGCATGAACGAGGACGCGGCGCGCCGTTTCGTCAATCTGATCGACGAGCTGTACGACCGCCACGTCAATCTGGTCTGCACCGCGCAGGACGCGCCGCCCGCGTTGTACAGCGGCCAGCGCCTGGCCGGCGCCTTCGAGCGCACCGCCTCGCGTTTGATCGAGATGCAGAGCGCCGAATATCTGGCCACTGCGCATCGGGCATAACATGCAGACGCGTCCTGGCCCCGGATTCCACAGGATTGTTGTCAGCGATTCGGACTGCGGCCTGGGCCAGTTTGGCGGCGGTGCATGGCTGGACGATGTAGCGCTATGGCCAACAGACCCATCGACTGGTCAGCCGATGCTGCCCATCGTCATGCTCACCGCGTTGTTTTTGCCGACTCCCTATCTGCCCGACGACATGGCGATGACTGTCTTTGCATCGATCGAGCGGTCTGGCGATGGCGACAACCGAGCATCGCTGCGCAGGCTCGCCGTCAATCAGCAAAGCGAATTCGACAAGACTGCGCTGGGGCATAGCAAGGTGCTGCTGCATCGACATGCGACACAGGAGGTGTGCGTCGGTGACAGTGCGCTGTTGCTCGGGCGTCACTGCGTTGGTCTGCAGCCGTTCGATGACGTCGACACGGCCGAAGAGCTGGAAGATGAGGACAACGGCGCAGGGATGAGCAAACAACTCGGCCGACCGTGCTGGTTGCAGGACCCAATCCATACGAGTCCACGCTATTACTTTCTTGCCCAGTTCGTCGAGTCGGAACTGCGCCGGATGGATCCCGGCTATGACGGCATCTTCGGTGATGGCACCGGCTATCTGTTTGCAGACCAGCGTGCCAAGAAACTGGGCGAAGGCGATGCGGCGGGGCATTTCTTTATCCAGTTCACCTGAGTCGCTAAGCAGTGCGATTGCAAGCGTGCGTATTGCAGCCACTTATCTTGGCGAGCTAAGTCCATTCAGAAATATCGCTTGCAATTAAATAGTGCACTATGTAAATTGCAGCCATGGACACCGCTACAGCCACTACCGCCCGGACCAACGCGCTGCTGCAGCTCGACAACCAGCTGTGCTTTGCGCTGTATTCGGCCAACCTGGCGATGCACAAGCTCTACCGCGGGCTGCTGAAGGCGCTGGACCTGACCTATCCGCAGTACCTGGTGATGCTGGTGCTGTGGGAGACCGACGGGCGCAGCGTGTCGGAGATCGGCGAGCGCCTGTACCTGGACTCGGCCACGCTGACGCCGCTGCTCAAGCGCTTGCAGGCCGCCGGTTTGGTCACCCGCACGCGCGCCGTCAGCGACGAGCGTCAGGTGATCATCGGGCTGACCGACGCCGGTCGCGCCTTGCGCGGCAAGGCGGGCGCGGTGCCGGAGCAGGTGTTCTGTGCGTCGGCGTGTTCGTTGGACGAACTGCGTCAACTCAAGCAGGAACTGGAAAAGCTACGCTCCAGCCTCGGCAAGGCGTGAGTCGATCCACCCGTGCCTACGTTCTTGATTTACATGTCGCACACGATTCAATCGTCAACGATTCAACCACATCCTGCGCCGAGCGCGCTCACTCTGGAGAACCACCATGGCCTCACCTGAAAAGATCCTCTACACCGCCCACGCCACCGCGACCGGCGGCCGCGAAGGCCGCGCCGTGTCCTCGGACAAGGCGCTGGACGCCAAGCTGTCCACCCCGCGCGAGCTGGGCGGCGCTGGCGGCGACGGCACCAACCCGGAGCAGCTGTTCGCTGCCGGTTATGCGGCCTGCTTCATCGGCGCGATGAAGGCCGTTGCAGGTCAGGACAAGCTCAAGCTGCCGGGCGAAGTGAGCATCGACAGCAGCGTCGGTATCGGCCAGATTCCGGGTGGCTTCGGTATTGCGGTGGAGTTGCGCATCGCGGTGCCGGGCATGGACAAGGCCGAACTGCAGGCGCTGGTCGACAAGGCCCACCAGGTCTGCCCGTACTCCAACGCCACGCGCGGCAACATCGACGTCACCCTGACCCTGGCCTGATCCACGCCAGTGCTGCCGCGCATGTCGCGTAGCAGTGTCAGAAGCGGCCCGGCGCATGCGTCGGGCCGCGTTCGTTTGGACGTGCTGGCGATGCCCGCAGCCGCGCGGCACACTACGGTGATGACAGTGCTTGTTTCGCCGGTGCCGACCGGACTCTTCTGCGCATGAGCGCGACGCGTCCCACCTTGTTGCTGCTGCCGGGCCTGCTCAACGATGCGCAGCTGTGGCACGCGCAGCGCGTGGCATTGGCCGACGTTGCCGAGTGCATGGTCGGCGATATCACCCAGGGCGAGAGCATGCGCGCGCTGGCGACGCAGGTGCTGGCGCAGATGCCGCCGCGTTTCGCATTGGCCGGTTTCTCGTTGGGCGGCTATGTGGCGCAGGAAATCTTGCGCATCGCGCCCGAGCGTGTGGAGCGCCTGGCCTTGCTGGATACCTCCGCACGTGCCGATTCGCCCGAGCGTGTTGCGCAACGGCGCGCGCAGGAAGCGAGCGTGCGTGGCGGAAAGACGTTTCTTGGATTCGGCGAACGGCTGATGCGACATTACGTGCATCCATCGCGCTGGCAGGACGCGGCCTTGCTGGAACGCGTGCGCGGCATGACCCAGCGCCTGGGCGTGGAGGTGTTCGTGCGCCAGAACCGGCTGGAGCGGGAAGATGGTCGCGCGTTGCTACGCGCCTACACCGGCCCGCTGCTGGTGCTGTGCGGCCAGGACGATACGATCACCCCGCCTGCGTTGCACGAGGAAATGGCTGCGCTCGCCGTGCAGGCGCAGTTGGTGCAAGTGCCTGCGTGTGGCCATCTGTCGCCATTGGAGCAGCCGCAGGCGGTATCGGATGCGCTGCGGGAATGGCTGCTGGCCTGATACGCGCTCTCAGTGGGCAGCCGTCACAATCACGCTGTTGGAAGCCGGCGCATCGTCTTGCTCGTTTTGCTGATGCGTCTTGAGCTCCAGCATCTGCAAGCGCTCGCCTTGAAAGCGATAGTCCAGTGCCTGTTGCACCGCGTACAACGCTTCTACCTGTGTGCATAAGGTGTGCGCTTGCGCCTCCAGCGCTTCGCTGCGTGCCTGCATCTGTTGTTCCATCCGCGCGTCCAATTGCTCCCCGCGGCGCTCCAGCTGCGCGGTGCGCCCGGTCATCACTGTCCACATCACGCTGCGGGTCAGGCCGCCGGCCAACTCTTCTGCGGCCTGTTCGACGTTGGCTTCGAAGTGTTCGTCGAACAATTCCTGCTCCCAGCGCCCGCGCCCCAGGGTGGTATCGACCTGCGCAAGTGCGGTGACGCGCAGCCGCTCCACCTTGCGCTCCTGGCGCGTGCTGCCGGTGAGCATCTGCACCACGCCGGCCAGCGCATCGAAGGTGATGTCGACCACCGACCGGGCAATGTCGGCCACTGCCGGCATCAGCGTGCGGGCGCCGTACTCGATGTCGCGCAGACGTTGCGCGTCTGCAGCGCTGACCGGTTGCGGTTGGCGATCCACGTTGAGCTCGCCACCGTGGAAAAAGATCTCGCGCGGCACGCCCTGTTTGCGGCGTAGCCAGATGCCACCGCTGTCGGCCAGTACGTCGTAGGACGTACGGACCTCGCACTGCTGCGAAGACACCTGCGGTTTGGCGGTTTCGGCCTGCGCGCTACAGGCCGCCAGCAATAACAGCGGCGCGAGAAAGGCAGTGGGGCGCATGGCGGCGGCCTGGGAATCGGAGGACCCCAGCATTACGCGTGGCGATGCGCACCGCCATGGGCAGGAAGTCAGGGTGCCGCACCCCTTTATCCGAACAAACGGCAACTGCAAAAGCGTGAAACGAGTCGAGCACCTGCACGCTGACATCTTTTTAGCGGCTGGCTCACTTGACTCTCACGGTGTATGGTGTGAATTATGTTGCACAGCAGCATCGGAGCTCCGCAATGCTCGACTCACGCATCGAAAAGGTTGATCTGGCGCTGACCGAGATCGCCCAGAATCCATCGGAAAAGGTGGCGCTGTGGCAATGGGCTTGCCGCGAGATGTTGCACGAGACGCTGATCGGCATGCACCAGCTCTCGCATCTGGCCGGCATCGCACGGCAGGTGGCCAACGACTGGCGCGAACCGGTGGATGTGATCGCTCCGGCAAAGCCCTATCTGGCTGCCTCGGCGTTGGCCGATCGGCGTTTGCCGCAGGTGCTGGATGGCCTGGGCAGCACGCACGACGACAACGACCGCGCCAATCTGTGGCGGCTGCGGTATGCCAGCCTGATCGCTGCCACCCTGCAAGGCATGCAGGCATTGGCCGAGAAACATCGCATCGATCGCCAGGCGATGGCGATGGGGCAGCCGAACTAAGCGTTTATTGCGGCACTGCGTGGCTGAGCGGCTGCGCAGGTGTTCGCGGCGTCGCTTCAATGCCGAACGGCCGCCTCTTCCATATGCCGCCAGGCATGCCGCACGATCCAGCGCGCCTCATCCCAGGGCACCGACAGCATCGGTTGATAGTGGTAAAAGCCGTCCTGCAAGACGCGGTAGAGCTGCGCCTCGGTAGCGCGCGGGTAAGCTAGATAAATGTCGTAGCCGAGCTTAAGCAGCCGGGCATAGTCGGCAAAATCGTAGCCGCCCAGATGGCCTTCTGCGTGGACATCGCGCCAATAGGCGATCTCTGCGTCGAGGTTGACGACGCGGCGGGTCAAGACGGATGCGGTGTGCATGGGTAGGACTCCGTTGTCGAGACTTACCCCCCTGTGGCTGGCACCGTAGCAGCGCCTGTCACGTGCAACCAGCACGCGACGACGAGCGGTCGTCGCGGCTGTTATGCCCCCTATCGGGCGATGCCGATACGAGAAAAAACCGAGAACTCAATCCCAGTCGGGTGCGATCGCCTTCGGATTGGCCAGGCGCTGACCGCGGTCGAGTGCGGCAATCTCGCTCATGTCCTGCTCGCTCAGCTGCAACGACTGCGCCTTGAGATTGCTTGCAAGGTTTTCGCGCTTGGTCGAGGACGGAATCACCGAATACCCCTGCTGCAACGCCCAGGCCAAGGTCACCTGTGCCGGTGTGGCGTCGTGGCGCGCGGCAATCGCCTGGATCACCGGATCCTTCAACACCTCGCCGACCGCCAGCGTCATGTACGAGGTGACATGGATGCCTTGCTCGCGCAGGAACGCGATCAGCGCGCGGTTCTGCAGGTAGGGATGCACTTCGATCTGGTTGGTGGCGATGGCATCGGCGCCCAGGATCTCGATGGCCTGTTTGATCAGTGCGATGGTGAAGTTGGATACACCGATTGCGCGGGTCAGGCCCTGCTGCCTGGCCTGGGCCAGCGCTTCCAGATACTCGCGCATCGGCACCTGATCTTTCGGCGAGGGCCAGTGAATCAGGGTGAGATCGACATGCTCGGTGCCGAGCTTGCGCAGGCTTTCCTGCAGGCTCGGCAGCAAGGCATCGCGGCCGAACTTGTCGACCCAGATCTTGGTGGTCAGATACAGCTGATCGCGCGGCACGTTGGAGGCGGCAATGGCCTGGCCGACCTGTTCTTCGTTGTCGTAGATCTGCGCGGTATCGACGGCGCGGTAGCCCAACTCCAGTGCATTGCGCACCGAGTCGATGACGATCTGGTCCTTGAGACGAAAGGTGCCGAGGCCGAATGCGGGGACTGTCATGGTGTTCCTTTGGTAACGGGATTCGGGAATGGGGATTTGTAAGAAGTGAAGTGTTCGGGGCGCTGTGAGCTGAGCTAGTCGAGCGCGACGACGGCCTTGCCGAAGTTTTCGCCACGTAGCAGGCTGATCAGGCCTTGCGGTGCGCTGTGCAGGCCGTGCAGCACGTGCTCGCGATACTGAATCTGGTCTTCGCGCAGCCACTGGCCCATTTCGCGCAGGAACGCGGGCATCAGGCGAATGAAATCGTGCTGGATGAAGCCGCGCACGGTCAGTCGTTTGCGCAGCACCTGACCCATGAACTCCGGCAGACGGTCCGGCCCCGGCAGCGCCTGGCCACGGCTGTTGTAGGTGGCGATCACGCCGCACACCGGGATGCGTGCGAACGCGTTCAACTGCGGCAACACCGCGTCGAACACCTTGCCGCCGACGTTTTCGAAATAGACGTCGATACCGTCCGGCGTGGCGGTGCGCAACTGCTCGGCAAAGTCGTCGGCGCGGTGGTCCAGTGCCACATCCACGCGCAACGTCTCGCGCAGGTAACGCACCTTTTCTTCGCCGCCGGCAATGGCCACCACGCGCAACCCTTGCAGGCGTGCCAGCTGCGCCACGGTGGCGCCGACCGGGCCGCTGGCGGCCGCAACCACCAGGGTCTCGCCCGCCTGCGGCTTGCCGATTTCATGCAGACCGGCATAGGCGGTGAAGCCGGGCATGCCGTACACACCGAGCGCGGTGCTCAGCGGCAAGGCATCGTCCTTGGGCAGCTTGCGCAATGGCGTGTCAGGGGTGAACAGGCTATGCGTTTGCCAGCCGCCCGACAGCACCAGCAGATCGCCGGGTTGATAGTCGGGATGATGCGATTCGAGCACTTCGCCCACGGTGCCGCCTTCCATCACCGCATCGATCTCCACCGGTGCGGCGTAGGACGGGCCTTCGTCCATGCGTCCACGCATGTACGGGTCGAGCGAGAGAAAGCGATTGCGCACCAGAATCTGTTCGTGCCCGGTGGGCGGCAAGGCGACCTCTTCCAGGCGGAAGTTGTCGGCGCTTGGCTCGCCGTGCGGGCGTGAGGCCAGCACGATGCGGCGGTTGGTGATCGATGTCATGCGGAATTCCTCGCGGAAAGGACCACGCGTGCGCGGTCGAGGGAGCACAGCCGCACGGCGGCTGCGCGAGGGAGTGCGTGCGATGGGTTACATGCGCTGTAGAGGCGAAGCGTCAAGCAGCTTCGGAAGGATCCGGCGCGCTTGCGCTATCCAGCTGCGCAATCTGATCGGCGCTCAGCGACACGCGCGCTGCCGCCAGTACGTCGTGTAGCTGGGTCACGCTGGTGGCACTGACGATCGGTGCGCTCAGGCCCGGCCGCGCGATCAACCAGGCCAATGCGATCTGCGCGGGCGTGGCGGTGTGCGTGGCGGCCAGATCGTCCAGCGCCTGCAGGATGCGCAAGCCACGCGGATTGACGTACTGCTTGACCACCGACGCACCGCGCGCGCTGCTCTTGCTGGCATCGTCTGCACTGCGGTACTTGCCGGTGAGAAAGCCGCTGGCCAGCGAGTAATAACTGATCACACCCACCTCGCGCTCGCGTACCAGCGGTTCCAGCTCGGCTTCGTAACCGACGCGGTCGTAGAGATTGTATTCCGGCTGCAGGCTTTCGTAGCGCGGCAACGTGTACTGCTCGGAAATATCCAGTGCATCGCGCAGGCGTGCGGCGCTGTAGTTGGAGGCGCCAATCGCGCGCACCTTGCCTTGTTCGATCAAGCGGCCAAATGCGGCCAGCGTGGCTTCCAGCGGAACCGATTCGTCGTCTGCGTGGGCCTGATATAGATCGATCACATCGGTCTGCAGACGCGTGAGCGAATCCTCCACAGCTGCGGCGATGTTTTCCGGCGACAAGCCCGGATGCTCGCTCCACTTGCCCACCTTGGTGGCGATCAACACTTTGTCGCGCTTGCCACTGCGTGCGAGCCAGCGCCCGATGATGGTTTCCGATTCGCCGCCGTGGTTGCCAGGCACCCAGCCGGAGTAGGCATCGGCGGTATCGATCAGATTGAAACCGGCGTCGACGAAGGCATCGAGCAGCGCAAACGAGGTTGCTTCATCGGCGCTCCAGCCGAACACATTGCCGCCGAACACGATCGGTTGAATCTGCAGGCCGGAGCGGCCCAGCGCGCGGGAGTGAGTCATGGTGAAAGCTCCTGATTCGAAACTGCCGAACAGGATAGTCATGCACGCCGGCGTTGCGTGTGACACCAACGTGGATTCAGCGTTCCGCCCATCTGCTGCAATGCCTCACAGAATTTGAACATGTGGTGCGTCGCGCGCAGTGCAGCATGCGAAGTCCTGCACATGGCAGGCTCCAAATCGCATGCTAGGCTCGCGCTACTTTTTCCCGTAAAGGGCGCTGTGATGATCCGCAACAAGCTGGTGTGTGCATGTGTGGTGGGGATGGCAGTGGCGATGAGCGCGCCGCTGGCAATGGCAATCAAACCGGCCGATAGCGCAACCCTGCCGGCGCCCGATGCGGCGCTGCAGGCGGCCATCGACGGCAACTGGCGCGACCGTGTGTATGTGCAGCGCGACGTGTATCGCCATCCGGGTCAGACGCTGGCGTTCTTCGGCATCAAGCCGACCCAGACCGTTATCGAGATCACACCGGGCGGCGGCTGGTATTCGGAAATTCTGGCGCCGTATCTGCGCGAAAAGGGCAAGTACGTAGCAGCAGTGGTCGACCCGGCGGCGGTCCCGGAAGGCCGTGGCCGCGACTCCGCGCAGCGCGGGCGCGACGAGCTAGAAAAGAAGTTCCAGGCCAAGCCGCAGGTGTATGGCAAGCCCGCGTTCGTGTCGTACGTGCCGAAGACGCCCTCGTTTGGCGTGGACAATTCGGCCGACCTGGTGCTGACCTTCCGCAACGTGCACAACTGGCGCATGGCCGGTAATGCCGAGGCGATGTTCAGTGGCTTCTACAAGGTGCTCAAGCCCGGCGGCGTCCTCGGTGTGGTGGAGCATCGTGCCAAGGCCGATGTGCCGGCGGACGACAAGAGCGGTTACGTGGGCCAGGCGCAGTTGATTGCGATGGCCGAAGCGGCCGGTTTCAAGCTGGCCGGCAAGAGCGAGGTCAACGCCAACCCGCGCGACACCAAGGACTATGCCGGTGGCGTGTGGACGTTGCCGCCGAGCAACAGCCACGACAAGGCCGACGATGCCAAGTACAAGGCGATCGGCGAGAGCGACCGCATGACCTTGAAGTTCGTCAAGCAGTGAGGCAGTGCCTGCATGCCGGCGCGCAGTGCGCGTTCGGCATGCAGGTGTTTGCATACCGCCAACCAACGCATGACGCTACGCACGCGCATTGCGTCCTGCTTGCGCTGTGCATCGCTCTGACGCAACAGGATTGGCATGTTGGTGTTGTTGAATAAACCTTATGGCGTGCTGTCGCAATTCAGCGACCGCTCGCAGCCGCCCAAACGGACACTGGCCGAATTCGGCTTGCCTGCCGACGTGTATGCGGCCGGCCGTCTGGATCACGACAGCGAAGGCTTGCTGCTCCTGACCGACGATGGCGCATTGGCGCACCGCTTGACCGACCCGCGCCACAAACAACCCAAGACCTACTGGGTGCAGGTGGAAGGTACGCCTGCGCCTTCGCAGTTGCAGGCCTTGCGCGATGGCGTGGTGCTCAACGATGGCCCGACCCGTCCGGCCAAGGTGCGCAGCATCGATCCGTCACCGCAGGTGTGGCCGCGCGATCCGCCGGTACGCGTGCGCAAGGCCGTGCCCGACGCATGGCTGGAACTGCAGATCACCGAGGGCCGTAACCGTCAGGTGCGGCGCATGACCGCGTCGGTTGGCCTACCCACCTTGCGTCTGATCCGCGTGGCGATTGGTGACTGGACGTTGGACACTCTGGCGCCTGGGCAGTGGCGCGCGGACGAAACCCATCACGCGCGGCCAAGCCGGACGCGACGCTGAGTTGTCTGCTTTCTCAGCGTTCGTTCCGTGCACAGCAGCGAGGCACAACAACGCACCGCGACCTAGGGCCGCGATGCGTGCGTTCAAGGGCAACTGACAGCAGCAATCGACACAACCACCGTGCGACACATGCGCGCTCGCAGCGCCTTGTCAGCCGCACGCAGCCTCAATAATCGAAGCTCACGCTCACCCGCAACGAACGCGGTGCCTGCCGCACATTGGCCGCCCCGTACAGCGGATTCGGTTGCCCGGGTTCCAGTTCCGAATACGGATAGCGCCACAACGCGGTCTGGGTATTGAACACGTTGAACACATCCAGATTGAAACCGAGCTTGCCGTTGCCAAAACCAGGGCGATAGGCCATGCCCAGATCCAGTTGCGTCATCGTCGGCAGGCGGCCCTGGCTGCCCGGAGGCGCAGGTTGGCCCTGGTAGTAGTGGTAGGCGATGCCGTAGCCGGCCGGGTCGGTTTGATCGGCGCCATACGAGCCGAGCGGGCTGAACGGTGCGCCGGTCACCACGGCCAGGTTGGCCGACACCAGCCACTGCGGGGTGATCTGGTAATACCCATACAGCTTGAGCTGGTGGGTGTGGTCGTTGCTCTGCGGGCCGTTGGTATGCTCCATCAGCTGCGCGTAATCCCAGGCCTGCGATGTGGCCACCGCGGTCTGGCCGATGTTGGAAAGCAGCTGGCCTTCGGTGGTGCCGTAGCTGCGCGAGAAGGTGTAGTCGGCCTTGGCGTACCAGCGGCTGTCGAAGGGATGTTCCAGCGACAGGTTGAGCGCGTAGTAGTTGCGCTTGAAGGCCGGCATGCCGAGCTCGGCGTTGCTCAGCGGCACGCTGACGTAGTTGCCGCCGGTATCGACCAGGGTGAAGGTGTTGGCCTTGCCCGGATTGATCAGCCAGCAGCTGACCGGATTGCTCTGCTTGGTGACGTCGTAGCCCAGCGCATCGGACTTGGCCAATACTGCATCGATATCGCAGTAATCATCTACGCCACTGCGCAATAAACGGTAGGTTGCCTTGGCGCCGTACACCCAGCTGTCGCCGAGCGTCTTGGAAAAGCCCAGGATGAATTCGTCCTGGAACGAGGGCTTGATGCCGGAGGTCGCCACGGTCTTGGGGTCTGGCAGGATCCCGTAATTGTTGTTGGACGAGACCGGGTCGGAGAACTGGGTCAGATCGGTGGGATAGCCGTTGGCATCGATGCCGCCATAGGTGTAATACGTCGACGTCGCCAAAGTGGCACCGGCCGCGTTGAAGGCCGGATTCAGCGGCAGTGCCAGGTAGTAACGCCCCGCATTGCCGAACACCTTGAAACGCCCGTCGCCATCGACGTCCCAGCTGAAGCCCAGACGCGGCGCCCATTGCCCGCTGGACTGCTTGATGTAGGCATCGCCATCGCGGTTGAAGTTGGTGAACTGATCCAGCCGCAAGCCAAGATTGAGCAACAGCCGGTCGCTGACTTGCCAGTTGTCTTCGATGTATTGCGCGCGTTGCGCCGAGCGCACCGAGGCCAGCGAACTGGAGACATAGCGACGCACGTAATAGCCGTCTTCGCCATTGACGATGCCGCCAGTGGCCGGCACGCCCAGGCCGGTACTGATCGGCACATTCGGATTGGACTGGCCGTAAATCCAGTAATACCCATCGCCGGAGGACACCGAGCCGCGATTGAGGGCGCGTGCATTCTGGTTGTCGATCCCGACGGTGATCGAGTGATGGCCGATGACGTAATTCAGATCCAGCCGCAAATTGTCGCTGCGGTTGCCGCGATCCGGATCGACCAGCGATGAGGTGGTCTGCGCATTGGTGATCGTGTTGCCGCCATTGAGCGCGGGATTCTGCAGCGAGGCATTGGACAGAAACGTCAGCGAGCTGTCATAGGCAGGATTGCCGATGTAGTCGTCGGATTTCATCTTGCCGTACAGCGCGCTGACGGTGAGGCGGTCGGTGAGATAACCGGTGTATTTGGCGCTCCACAGATTGCCGCCGGTCTTGGTGGTGTCGTCCTGGCCACGCAGGCTGCCGCGACTCAACGCGTCGTAATCGTAGTTGTAGATGCTGCCGCGATACACGTTGCGGCTGGAGGCGCCGGTGAGTTCCAGCAGGTGGTTGTCGGTGATGTTCCAATCCAGCTTGCCGTACCAGCGCGGGCGGTCGTATCGATAGCTGGTGTCGGCATTGGTGTCTTCCACGCTGTCCAGTTCGCGGCCCTGGCGGCGCTCCAGTTCATAGGAGCCGAACAGGAACAGCTTGTCCTGGATCAACGGGCCGCCGGCATACACGCTTTGGGTGGACACCCATTGGCGGTCCTGATTGTCGGGGCGATACAGCGCGCCATTGGCTGGGTAGCGCACATCGTCCTTGTCCGCGCGCGCAGACGCCGGCTCCCACAACGCCTGTCCACCAAAGTGCCAGTCGTTGGTGCCGCGCTTGCCCACTGCATTGATCACGCCGCCATCGGAGCGGCCGTACTTGGCGCTGTAGCCGCCGGTATAGACCTCCAGCTGATCGATGCTGCCGTAGGGCAGGGTCAGGCCGCCCAGGCCACGCAGCGGATCGGTGGTGTTGAAGCCGTTGATGTAATAGGCGTTCTCCGCAGCCGAAGAACCGCCGAAGCTCACCAACTGCTCGCCGCTCGGGCCGCTATAGGTGCCGCTGCCACTGTTGCCGACCACGCCCGGTGCCAGCTGCGCGATCGCCTCGGCCGAACGGCCAAGCGGCAACCGCTGCAATTGCTCGGCAGTGATGACGGTGCGCGAATCCACGGTGGTGACATCGATCGCGGCTGCCGCACGATCGGCGGTGACGCTGACGCCATCCAGTTGTGTCACCGCGCCGAACGACACATCGGTGGTGGTGCCCACGGTCAGCGTCACTGCCTCGCGTGTATTCAACACGTTTCCGGCGGCATCCTTGGCCACGACCGAGTAAGTGCCCAACGGCAACTGGCCCAAGGCGTAGCGGCCGCGTGCATCGACGTCCACTTCGCGGGTGAGGCCGGTATCGCTACGCACCACAACGCGGCTGGCCGAGGCAGGGGCCTGGCCGGCGATGCTGCCGGTGGTGGATTGAGCCAGGGCCAACGGTGAGGCAGTGGCAAGCAGGAGCGCCAACGCGAGTGCGCTGGGCCGGAAGATGGGAGAGCGAGCGGTCATGAACAATCACTTCTGGATGTGGGGAGGTGGGAGCACCCCGCAAGCGCGCAATTGCGACGCCGATCTCGGTGTGGCTCCCCGCGGACATTAATCACCGCCGAGCCCGCTATTCAGAAATGGAGTGTGGTTATGTCGCTACGCCAAATGGCTATGGTGATTGCGGTGGTGTGTCACGCGGTGACATCAATGCACCGCGATGGACTGCATCCCACAAACGACAACGCCACGGCGCAGGGCCGTGGCGTTGTCTGATTTACCTGGCGAGATGGCTTATTCGATGCCGTCGCTCGGGGTCACTGCACCGCGACGCTGGTAGGCCGCGCGACGTGCGCTGGCGTTGCCGGCGTTTTCGCGATCGAAACGATGCACGTTGCCGCCGAGCACCTGCTGATCACGCTGGCGCTTGCGATACACCGCATAGCCGATCAGGCCGAGGCCGGCGACGGCCGCTGCCACGGTGATGGCAGGGTTGCGCTTGACCGCCTTGCTGACGACCTTGCCGCCGGTACGCACGGCACCCAGCGCGGCGCCGGTCTTGAGCCATTCGCTGGCACCCGGGCTGAAATGACGCAGGCTGCTGCCCGCGTTGCGTGCCTTGTCACCCGCGTCGGACGCGGCGTGACGCAGATGGTCGCCGGCAGTGCCAGCCAGTTCCAGGGCACGCTCCAGGGCGCGTTCGGTGATCACAGTCAGCTTGCTCATTGGAGGCGTTTCCTTTCTGAGTACGTGGGCCGCAGTGTGTGGGCTGGTGCGTATAGACCGTGTTAGCGGTGGTGGAGCTTGTTTGGGTTGCGGTTAAGTAATGATGCGGGGGTGTTGGTGCATGGGAGTCTGAGGTAGCGATAAAAACAGATCTGATGGGCATGTGCGGCACTTCCCTTCTCCCGCCGGGAGAAGGTGCCCCGCAGGGGCGGATGAGGGTACGGGCGAAGCCTCGTGCAGTTGGAGCAACACGGGTGCTCCGCTCCGTACCCTCACCCCAACCCCTCTCCCGATGGGAGAGGGGCTATTACATGCCTCGCGGTTTTGCTCTGTGCGTTGCCGCCGCGGTCCACGGATCGTCGGGCCACGGATGCCGCGGATAGCGCCCCTTCATCTCCTTCCTGACCTCTGGATACGTCGTTACCCAGAAGCTCTTCAGATCCTGTGTGACCTGCAACGGTCGCCCACCTGGCGAGAGCAGGTGCAAGGTCAATGCGATGCGGCCGTCGGCGATGCGCGGGGTTTCGGCCAGGCCGAACAGTTCCTGCAGCTTGACCGCCAGCACCGGCGGCAACGGTTGCTCGGCGTGATCGACGGCATAGCTGATCTGCCGCTCCATGCCCGAGGGCACCCTGATCCGGGTGGGCGCGTGGCGGTCGATGGCCTGGCGGCGGTCCCATGGCAAGGCGGCCTTGAGCGCTTCGCCCAGGCTGCTTTCGTCGAGTGCATCGAGCCGGGTCTTGCCGACGAATGCCGGGCGCAGCCAGATCTCCAGCGTGGCCATCAGGGCTGCATCGGAGAGATCGGGCAACGCGAGTTCCGGCATCCAGGCGCTCAGCGACTGCACGCGTGCGCGCCATTGGCGCAGGCCGTCGGTCCAGGGCAGGGCATCCAGGCCCAGCTGGCGCACCGCCTCGGTGAGCGCGCTGGCGGCCTGGGTGGGATCGACGCGGCCGGCCGGGCGGCTGTCGAGCACGATGCGGTCGAAGCTCGATTGCCGGCGCGCGACCAACGCGCGCTTGTCCGCATCCCACTGCACCAGATCCTGCTGCACGAAGCGCTCGGGCACGCTGCGGCGCAGATAGCCTTCGTCCACCGGCGCGGCACGCAGCAGCAGTGCGTCCTTGGCCTCGTAACGCAGTTCGCTGGCGACCAGCCAGGGTTCGCCGCGCAGGTCGCTGTGGTCGAACAGGCGCGCGCTGCGGCCGTTGGCGAGCAGGTAACGCAGCGGGTCGGCAGGATGGCGCGCAGCGATGCGGTCGGGGAAGGCGTGCGAGAGCAGATCACCGAGCGCATGTGCCTCCACGCTGGCGGGCGGTGCGCTGTCGCAACGCAGCCGGCGTCGCCATTGTTTGGCGGCGCTGTCGATCGCGGCCAGAGCGCCGCGGTTCGCGTCGTGCCCACTGCGGCCTTGGCGGAATGCGGCCAGCGCACGCCAGCGCGCAGCCAGCCCATCGCCGCCCTGACGCAGCGGGTCGCGCGCTTCCAGCAAGGCGGCCAGGTCGCAGGCTAGCGCCACGCGCGGGGCATCGCCGGCTTGCGCCAGCATTGCGGCCAGGCGCGGATGCGTGCCCAGCGCGAGCATGCGCCGGCCCACGGTGGTGATACCGCCGCTGTCGGTGAGTGCGCCCAGCCGTTGCAGCAATTCGTGTGCGGAAGCGAGCGCGCCGGCGGGCGGTGCATCGACAAAACGCAGCGCGGCGCTGCCCCAGGCGGCCAGTTCCAGTGCCAGGCCGGCCAGTTCAACCTGGGTGATCTCGGCACGCCGCTGCGGTTCCAGCCGTTGCGATTGCGGCCACAGCCGGTACGCCCAGCCGCTGGCCACGCGCCCGGCGCGGCCGGCGCGTTGGTCGGCCGAGGCTTGCGCAATGGTGGTGATGTCCAGCCGCGAGAAGCCGCTGTTGGGGTCGTAATGCGGCTCGCGCGCCAGCCCGCTGTCGATCACCACGCGCACGCCGGGCAGGGTCACCGAGGACTCGGCCACGTTGGTGGCCAGCACCACGCGCCGGCGCCCTGACGGGTCGGGTTGCAGCACCTGGCTTTGCGCCTCGACCGGCAGTTCGCCATGCAGCGGCAGCACCTGCACCGCCGGGTCCAGCACGTCCTGCAGCGCGCTGTGCACGCGCGCGATCTCGCGCTGTCCGGGCAGGAACACCAGCACATCGCCCGGATGCGTGGACAAGGCATGTTCCACCGCACGGCGTGTCTGCGGCTCCAGCGCTTCGTCGCGCCGCGCAGGAAAGTGCGCGATCTCCACCGGGAAACTGCGCCCGGCGCTGCTCAGGCGCGGTGCGTCGAGAAAGCCGGCCAGGCGCTCGCCATCCAGTGTGGCCGACATCGCCACGATGCGCAGGTCATCGCGTACCTGCGCCTGCACGTCCAGCGCCAGCGCCAGGCCGAGGTCGCCGGCCAGATGGCGTTCGTGGAATTCGTCGAACAGCAGTGCGCCGATGCTCTCTAGCATCGGGTCGTCCTGGATCAGCCGGGTCAGGATGCCCTCGGTGACGACCTCGATGCGGGTACGCGGCGAGGTCTTGTTCTCGAAGCGGATGCGGTAGCCCACGGTCTCGCCGACCGGCTCGCCGAGCTGGCGCGCCATGAACATCGCCGCGCTACGGGCGGCCACGCGGCGCGGTTCGAGCATCACGATCTTGCGACCGGCCAGCCACGGCGCGTCCAGCAGCGCCAGCGGCACCTGGGTGGTCTTGCCGGCGCCGGGCGGGGCTTCCAGCACCAGCCGCGGATGGGCCGCCAGGCTGTTGCGGATGTGTGGCAACAGCGGGGAGATCGGAAAAGCGGGGTCGGTCATGCGCGGGAAGGATACGGGGCGGCCCGAATCGGCGCGATGGTCGGGTTGGTGGGTGAAGGCTGTCAGGGAATGCCGAGTGGCGAAGTGCATGCCTAGGCATACCCGACTGTTTTGAAGGCCGAGCTTGCTTCAGACCCGGGCAGGGGCGTCGATAACCGGTGTAATCCCCTCTCTGGATCCACCATGTCTGCTGTCACCCCGAAGTTCGTCAGCCTGCAAGGCAAACTGCTCGGCGCCCTTGCGCTTGGCTTGGCGGTCATCTTGCTGTGTGCGCTCGGCGGCTTGGGGACGGCGTGGCTGAGCCTGTCGGGCAAGGTGCCGCCAGAAGTGGCGCAGGCCTCCAGCAGCGAGGAGATCAGCCGTGATTTCCGCTTGCAGGTACAGGAGTGGAAGAACGTGCTGATCCGCGGCCGCGATCCGGCGCAGCTGGACAAGCATCTGAGCGCTTTCCGTAAGGACGGCACCAAGGTACAGGCAGGCACCGAAGCGCTGATCAAGGCAACCCAGGACCCGCAGGCACGCACGCTGGCGCAGGACTTCGCCAAGGCGCATCTGGCCTTGCAGGGCAATTACGAAGCGGCGCTGGGCAAGTTCGCGCAGGCCGGCTACGACACCCAGGTGGGCGACCAGCTGGTCAAGGGCATGGACCGTGCGCCCAGCCAGACGCTGGAAGCGCTGGTAACGCGCAGCAAGACCCTGGCCGATGCCGCCGTGCTCGCCAGTTCGCAGTCGGCGCAGCACAAGCTGGTGCTGTCGGCGGTGGCCACGATTGTTGCGGCGCTGTGTCTGGTGGTGGTGTTGGGCTGGTGGATCCGCCGCTCGATCGTGCGCCCGATCGAAACGGTTGCACGTGCGGCACGCTCGGTGGCTGCCGGCGATCTGTCGGCACGCGCGGTGGTCAGCAATCGCGATGAAATCGGCTTGCTCGGTCAGGCGATGGGCCAGGTGGTCACCACATTGACCGACGTCTCCACCGCACAGGCCGACATGGCGCAGCGCCACGAAGCCGGGCAGATGAGTTACCGCATGGACGCGCACGCCTTTCCGGGTGCGTACGGCCGCATGGTCGACGACACCAATGGTTTGATCGGCGCGCAGGTGGAATTGATCGGCGGCATGCTGCAGGTGATGCAGCGCTACGCGGTGGGCGACATGTCGGTGGATATGCCGCGCTTGCCGGGCGAAAAGGCGCAGATCACCGAAGCGATGGACGCCACCAAGCGCAATCTGGCAGCGATCAATGGCGAAATCCGCGGCCTGGTCGAAGCCGCTGCGGCGGGCGACTTCGCCACGCGCGGCAATGCCGAGGCCTACCAGTTCGAATTCCGCGGCATGGTCACCGGCCTCAATGGCTTGATGCAGAATGTGGACCAGAATCTGGCCGAGTTGTCGCAGCTGCTCAAGGCGATTGCCGAGGGCGACCTGACCGCACGCATGCACGGCAACCAGCAAGGCGTGTTCGCACGCATGCGCGACGATGCCAATGCCACCGTGCAGCGCCTGACCGATATCGTCGGCGACATCACCGTGGCCGCGCAGACCATTCGCACCGCCTCGGCAGAGATCGCCGCCGGCAACAACGATCTGGCGCAGCGCACCGAACAGCAGGCCGCCAATCTGGAAGAAACCGCCGCCTCGATGGAAGAACTCACCTCCACGGTGCGGCAGAATTCGGACACCGCACAGCAGGCCAGCCGCGGTGCGCAAGCCGCCGCCGAGATCGCCGGCCGCGGTGGCGAGATGGTGGCCAGCGTGGTCGACACCATGGGCGAGATCGAAGTCTCGTCCAAAAAAATCGCCGAGATCATCAGTGTCATCGACGGCATCGCGTTCCAGACCAATATCCTGGCGCTGAACGCAGCGGTAGAAGCCGCACGTGCGGGCGAACAGGGCCGTGGTTTTGCCGTGGTCGCCTCGGAAGTGCGCGCGCTGGCGCAGCGTTCGGCCGGCGCGGCCAAGGAGGTCAAGCAGTTGATCGACGCCTCGGTGGCCAGCGTGGAGCGCGGCAGCGCACGCGTGGATCAGGCCGGGCAGACGATGCAGCAGATCGTGCAATCGGTGCAGCAGGTGACCACGTTGATCGCGGAAATTTCTTCGGCGTCGCGCGAGCAGTCATCCGGCATCGAGCAGGTCGCCCGCACGGTCAACGACATGGACGAAACCACTCAGCGCAATGCCGCGCTGGTGGAAGAAGCCTCAGCGGCAGCACGTGCGATGGAAGAGCAGGCGGTGGAACTGAGCGAGGCGGTGTCGGTGTTCCGCCTGGATGCACGCCGGCCGCGGCTGGCGGCTGCGGCGTAACACAGGACCACGAGTAGAGATGCCCGCCATGCGTTTAGATGCAACCAAAAGCTAGGTCAAACGCCTAGGTGGTCGCTAGTTGGTCGAGGGCGCGGTGCCCTCACCGCTAGCGGGACACGCCGTGAATCCGTCCGTGGAGGCTCGGTGGCGGTATCCATGCCGCCACACGGTCCCGCAATCGGCGAGGACACCGCACCAGAATGTTGGTCGGTCGCCGGGTAAAAAGCTGAGCGTTTCGCAGGTTGCGTGGGCTTGCTGGTGCGGGTCGCAGAACTACACGATAGCTAGCAAATCAGAAGCACGTCATGCAGTGCTTGCAACCCTGCACACCGACCATCTTGACTGGTCCTTGCCCGCCCACCGTCGCGGGACCTTACGCGGCATGGATGCCGCGTAAGAGCCTACACGGACGTACTTGCGGCGTGTCCCGCGATGGTGGGCGGGCAAGGGCCCTGCAGCCAGGCCGCAGATCAGCTGCTCTGCAACTGATCTATCCGCGCTGTCCAACCAGGTGCGATGACAGCGGGATAAGAGCCAGGAAACAAGGTCGGCTGCTCCGCACTCACACGTTTTTGAAGGATTTCCGGCGCTGCGCCTGTACGACATCATGGATGGCCTGCCGGGCGTCGCCCAGCAGGCCACGCCCAAGTTGCACTTGCCACGCATTGCTCGTGACACACAACAGGCCAGTCACACAGGCATCAACCCGCTTCGCGCATCCGGGCGGTCAGGCCTTTGAGGAAGGCGCGCAGTAACTGGTCCAGGCAGGGGCGGAAATTCTTGTGGCCGGGCTGGCGGAACAGCGCAGACAACTCCGGCTTGGACAGCGGGAAGCCGGCGCTGGCGAAGATCGCGTGCATGTCCACGTCCTTCAGCTCGAACGCCACCCGCAGCTTCTTCAGCACCAAGTTGTTGCCGACCTTGGTCTCCAGCGGGCGCACCGGCTGGCTCTCGTCGCGGCCGCGGAAGCGCAGCACCAGGCCATCGAGAAAGCGCGCCATCATCGCGTCGGGGCAGGGCTCGAAGCCGGGCTCGTCTTCCTTCTTCAGCCAGGCCTGCAACTGCGCCTTGTCGAGCGCGAACTCCGGGTCGGCCAGGTGGGTGATTTCCACCACCTTGTCGTCGCTGAGGTCGAGCATGTAACGGATGCTGCGCAGTACATCGTTGTGGATCATGACAATTCCGGGGCCCCGGCCTGTCGCCGGAAAGGCGCCATTCTACGGGGCCGATGCGCAACGCGGCGTGTGCCGAGCCGATCCCTTGCGGACCTGAAGTCGCTCAGCTGCCGCGATAAGTGGAATACCCGTACGGCGAAAGCAGCAGCGGTACGTGATAGTGGCCCTCGCCGGCGATGCCGAAGGCGATCGGCACCTGCTCCAGAAACGGCGGGTCGGTCAACGCTACGCCGGCTGCGCGCCAATACCCGGCCACCTCGAATTCCAGCCGATACCGGCCGGATTGCAGCGTAAGCACCCCCAGCTCGGGACAGCGTCCATCGGCGTTGGTGACCCCCTCGAAGCGCAGCGTATCGCCGGCGAACAGGCGCAACGCGATACCTGCGGCGGGGCGGCCGCTGGCGGTATCCAGCACATGCGTAGAGAGCGTGCTCATGCCACCGCCTGGGTCGGTTGCGGCCATTGGCCGACGAATTCGGGCTGGTCGTAGGCCAGGTAGCTGTCGACGATGGCCTGGCGATCGTCCAGAAACAGCTGATCGGCCACCGCGCGCGCCAGCCGTGGCAACGCGATCTTTAGCCCGGACAATGCCGCCGCCGAAGGGCCATGATTGATCAGCGCCGAATAGTTGAAGGCGAACAGCCCGTGCAGCAGCGCGGCATCCTCGGGCGTACGCGGCAGCAGTTCGAAGCCCGGCCCCAGGTAGGGGTGCGCATCAAGCACCGCATTGGCCTGGCCCGGTGGCGGCTGGTAGCGGTCGGCCCAGCAGGCGATACGGCCGGACAGCGCGGCCAGTTCCGGGCGCAGCTGCGGGTCGGTGACCAGGCCGGTAGCAACGGCGAGAAAATCGAAGCGATGTTCGCCCTGTGGCGTGCGCACCACCACTTCGCCATCGCGCTCGGCCACCTCCAGCCACGGCGCGCCCAGATGCAATGCAAAGCCGGCATGCGCGCAGGCGCGTTGGAAGGTGTCGTTGGTCGGCGGCTGGTTGTGCGCGAAGAAGCTGGCCATCATCCGGTACTTGTCCGCATCGGGCAGCGTCAGAAAGCGTGGAATGATGCCGGCCTGCTCCATGTGGCGGAACGGATTGATACGCGGCAATTCGCTGCGGCGCACGAACACTTCGGCAGTGGCGACGCCTTGATCCAGCGCGAAACAGGCGTTGTCGAATGCAGAGGCGCCGCCGCCCAGAATGCCAACGCGCTTGCCGGCCAGTGCAGCGAAATCGATATGGCCGGAGGTATGCGCGTAGCGCTGTGCGGGCAGCGCGCTGCTGATCCACTCCGGCACCATCCATTGCCCGCCGCCCTGGATACCGGTGGCCAGGATCAGCTTGCGTGTCAGCAGCGGCGCGCCCATCGCCAGATGCAGGCGGTGGATGCCCGGCGCCACGTCCGGTTCCACCCGCGCCAGTTGCGTGGCGTTACGCACCGGCAGGCGCAGCACTGCGCGGTACCAGCGCAGATAGTCCATCCAGCTGCCGCGCGGAATCTTGTCCAGCGCGTCCCAGCCGGCAGTGCCGTGCTGGGCCTCCCACCAGGCGCGGAAGGTCAGCGATGGTACGCCCAGGTCGATCGAGGTGATCTGCTTGGGCGTGCGCAAGGTCTGCATGCGCGCGTAGGTCACCCACGGGCCTTCCTGGCCGGCGGGGTTCTCGTCGATGACCAGCACGTTGTGCACGCGCTCGCGTTGCAGCGCGAACGCCGCGCCCAGGCCGCTCTGGCCGGCGCCGACAATCACCACGTCATAGACATGTCCGGCCGGATGCACGCGCGGCTGCGTCCATGCGTCGCCGCCGTGGGCCAGGCGTTGCAGATCGTGGTGGAGCTCGCGTTCGAGTTGGGCCAGGCTCATGGCAGTGCCTCCAGGCGCAGGTGAACGATCTTGCCGATCTCGGCGAGAGCGGTGGAAATTTCTTCGCTGCGCGATGCGTCCAGTCGGCGTTCCAGCGCGGCCAGAATGCCGGCCTTGTCGTGCAGCCGCACGCAGATCACGAATGGAAATCCGAAACGATGGCGATACGCCTGATTGAGCGCGTGGAAGCGCTTGAACTCGGCTTCGCTGAGCCGGTCCAGCCCGGCGGAGGCCTGTTCGGCGGCCGAGGCGGCGGTGAGCGTGCGATCGATCGCGGCCTTGCCAGCCAGCTCCGGATGCGCGCGGATCAACGCGACTTGATCTACCTGCGATGCCTCCAGCACCACCTGCATCAGCCCGCGATGTACATCGTCGAACGGACGCCGTTGTGCAGCGCGTTCCACCACCCACGGCGAGTGCTCGAACAACTCGCGGTAGCGCGCCACGAAGGCGGCATTGTCCAGCGCGTTGGCATCGACCACGCTCATGCGTGCGTGCCTTGCAGCGAGACATGCGCGGCCACCACTTTCCAGCCATCGGCAAAGCGCACCCAGCTCTGGCTCTGGCGGCCGCGCGCGCTGCTGCCGTCGCGAATGAATTCCGCATGCGTGGTGGCGAAATCACGGCCGAAGCCGTGCACTTGCACATGCGCGAGCCGGCGCTGCGGCGAACCGCCGCGGCCGATGCGAAACGCGCGGATCGCCTCGATGCCGTACAGCACTTCGCCTACGCCATAGCGCACCGTGCTTGGCGCGGCGTGAAACAGCGCGTCCATTGCGGCGATGTCGTCGCCCATCAAGGCATCCTCGTAGGCATGGAAGGCGGCAGTCACTTGTGCGATCACTTCAGGCAGATCGATGTCGGAGGCGTGGATGCTCATGCCGGGTTTACCTGCAGCCAGTGGCGTGCGATGTCGATGCGGCGCGCTACCCACGCATCGCCGCTGGCCAGCACATGATCGACAAAACGTGCCAGTGCGGCCGCGCGTGCCGGCTTGCCGACGATGCGCCCGTGCAGGCCGATCGACAGCATGCGCCCGCCTTCGCTGCGCAGTTGCTCGAAGCTGTCGCGCAGATAGCGGAAGAACGGCTCGCCATCGGCAAAGCCGTTGTAGGCGACGAATTTCATGTCGTTGGCATCCAGCGTGTACGGCACGATCAACTGTGCGTGGCCGTGGCGCGTGTCGTAATACGGCACATCGTCGGCATAGCTGTCGGCGTCGTAGACAAAGCCGCCTTCTTCGGCTACCAGTCGCGCAGTGTTGGGGCTGGTGCGGCCCTGATACCAGCCCAGCGGGCGGCTGCCGGTGACGCGGGTATGCACGGCGATGGCCTCGGCGATATGCGCCCGTTCGGTGGCCTCATCCATGTGCTGATAATCGATCCAGCGCAGGCCGTGGCTGGCGATTTCCCAGTCTGCCGCACGCATCGCGGCGACTGCCTCGGGATTGGAGGCCAATGCCTGCGCCACGCCGAACACGGTCACCGGCACGTTGCGCGCGGTGAACAGCCGATGCAGCCGCCAGAAGCCGGCGCGGCTGCCGTACTCGTACAGGCTTTCCATCGCCATGGCGCGCGCGCCGGGTTGCGATTGTGTGCCGACCATTTCCGACAGGAACGCTTCCGAGCCGGCATCGCCGTTGAGCACGCAGTTTTCCGCGCCCTCTTCGTAGTTGATGACGAACTGCACCGCGATGCGTGCGCCACCGGGCCACTGCGCCGCAGGCGGGGTGGCGCCATAGCCGACCAGGTCGCGCGTTGTGCTCATGCATGCGGCTCCGCATGCCAGGCCGCCAGTGCGGCTTCCACCGCCAGCCCTGGCGTGCACGCGTAACCTTCGGCGCGCAACACTGCTTCCAGCGCGGCCAAAGTAATCAAAACCTTGTGCTTCATCGCGTTGTAGCCCATCGCGCCGATGCGCCAGATCCTGCCTTGCAACGGACCAAACGCGGTGCCGATCTCGATCTCGAAATCCTCGCGCATGCGCCGCCGCACCGCATCGCTGTCGATGCCTGGCGGAATCACCACGCCGGTGACATTGGTCATGCGGTGCGCATCGTCGCCGAACACCTCCAGCCCCAATGCACGGATGCCGGCACTCACCGCGCGCCCGGCCGCAGCATGGCGGGCGAAGCGGGCATCCAACCCTTCCTGCAGGGCCACGCGCGCACATTCGCGGGCGCCGTAGAGCATGGTGGTGGCTTCGGTGTGGTGGTTGAGGCGTTTGTCGGACCAGTAATCCATGATCATCGCCAGGTCGAAATAATTCGAGGCGATACGCGGGCCGCTGCCATTAACGATGTCCTCGCGCACGATGCCGCGTTCGACATGGCGACGCGCGAAGATCGCTTCGGCCGCCGCGTTGGAGACCGTGATCGGTGCCGAGCCGGACGGCCCGCCCAGACATTTCTGTAGGCCGCCGGTCACCACGTCCACATCCCAGCGATCGCTGGCGATCTCCATCCCGCCGATGGTGGCGGTGGCATCCACGTAACTCAGCGCGCCGGCCGCGCGACACAGCGCGCCGAGGCCATCGAGCGGCTGCGCCATCGTGGTGGAAGTGTCGCCGTGCACGGTGGCGACTAACTTGGGTGCCACGCGCTCGATCGCTTCGGCAATCGCGCTTAGCGGCACCACCTCGCCCCAGGGCGCATCCACGGTGTGCACCTCGGCACCGAGCCGGCCCAGGATTTCGGTGAGCAGCAAGCCGAAGCGCCCGAAGTTGATGACCAGCACGCGATCGCCCGGGGTGACCAGCGAGACCAAGGCAGCTTCGATACCGGCGCGCGCAGTGCCGTCGACCAAAAAGGTCCAGCGGTTCTCGGTGCCGAACAACGGCCGGTACAGCGCCATCACCTCGTTCATGTAGGTGGTCATTTCCGGGTCGAACTGGCCGAGCAGATCGGCCGCCATCGCGCGCAGCACGCGCGGATGCGCATTGACCGGGCCCGGACCCATCAGCAGCCGCTGCGGGGGATCGAGTTCGCCGAAGGTATGCAGGTGACGCAGATCAGGTGACAAGGGGATCTCCCAGGTGTTCGATGAAGTGGCGCATGACCGCCAAGGCAACCTCGGCATCGGCCGGGGCGACGTGTTCGTCCGGATGATGGCTGATGCCGCCGGCGCAGCGCACGAACAGCATCGCGGTGGGGCATAGCGCAGCCATCACCATCGCATCGTGGCCGGCACCGGAGACCAGTTGTCGCGGCGCGATGCCTTGTGCGGCGATTGCGTGTTGCAGGCGCGCGATCAACGCCGGTGCACAGGGGCTGGCGGCGAGTGTCTGCAACGGGTCGATGGCGATGGCGATGCCGCGTTCCTTGCTGATCTGTGCGAGTGCGTGTTCGATCTGTAGCACGGCCGCATCGCGGCTGGCATCGTCGCCTGCGCGCACGTCCAGCGTGCAGTCCACCCGGCCCGGCACCACGTTGGTGGCGCCGGGCGCGACCCGCAGTTTGCCGACGGTGGCGACCAGATCGTCGCTGCCGGCGCGGGCGATGCGCTCGATCGCCAGGAGTGCTTCGGCCGCTGCGCTCAACGCGTCGCGGCGCAAGCCCATCGTGTTGGTGCCGGCATGGCCGGCGCGGCCGTCGAAGCGCAGGGCGAAGCGTCGTTGCGCGGCAATGGCGGTGACGATGCCGACCGGCAGACCTTCTGCTTCCAGCACCGGGCCTTGTTCAATATGGGTTTCCAGATAGGCCAGCACGCTGCCCGGGGCGCGTGCGGCGTGGCCGATCGCTGCGATATCCAGGCCCCAGTTGGTGAGTGCCGCCGCCACCTCGACGCCGTCGGCATCGACCACGGCCAGTGTGGTGGGATCGAGTGTGCCGGCTACGGCGCGGCTGCAGAACATCGATGCCGGGAAACGCGAACCTTCTTCGTCGCCGAAGGCGATGACTTGGATCGCAAACGGTAGGCGCCGACCCTGTGCATGCAGCGCGGCCACGCATTCGATGCCGAGCATGATGCCGAGCGGGCCGTCGTAGCGGCCGGCATCGCGCACGCTGTCCAGATGGCTGCCGATCAGCAGCACCGGTGCATCTGCATGTGCGCCGTCGTAGCGGCCGATCAGATTGGCCGCTGCGTCCAGTCGCACCTGCATGCCGGCCTGGCGCATCCACTCGCTCACCTGCGCGGTGGCCGCGCGATGCGCCGGGCTGAGCCAGGCGCGGAACAGGCCGCCGGGTGTGTCGCTGTACGGTGCCACGCCCAGTGCATCGCAGCGCGCCACCGCGCGTGCGCCGGAGCAATGGTCGGTAGTTGCGGTGATTGAAGCGCTCAGCATGTTGCGCCGTGCAGGTACTTTGTTTCACAGGCGCTGCGCGGACCGCAAGGCGAAAGATGCTGACGCATGGAACCTCCGCAGGCGGCGTGGAAAGGGGGCGCGCCGACAGTTGGTCGCCCTTGCAGCGATGGCGACAGGAGCGTGCACGGCAGTCGGCAGCCGTCCAATCGACTATACGAACCGCCCCCGTCACCCCAAAGCGGTTTTTTTAGGGTCAGGCGTTGCAAAAAATGCGACGGACGGTGGCGGCTGCGTTTTGTTCCTTCTCCCATAGGGAAAAGGTGCCCCGAAGGGGCGGATGAGGGTACGGCAGCGTCGAGAATGCTGGGCGGCCGTACCCTCACCCCAACCCCTCTGCCGAAAAAAGGAGAGCGGCAGAAGCGCCGCCGCCTCGCATCCGAACGGCTGCTACAGTCGCCTACATTCCATGAATCGGATTCACCAATGGCCCGCGACAGTTTCAAGGACCTGCTGGCGCTGATCGCCATCGTTCGCGAGGGCAGCTTCACGCGTGCTGCAGCCAAGTTGGGTGTCTCGCAATCGGCGTTGAGTCACACCATTCGTGGGCTGGAAGCCAGCCTCGGGCTGCGGTTACTGACCCGCACCACGCGTAGCGTGGCACCGACCGAAGCCGGCGAGCGCCTGATCCAGACGGTGGCGCCGCGCTTTGCAGAAATCGAAGAGGCGCTGTCTGCACTCAGCGAAATGCGCGACACGCCCGCAGGCACGGTGCGCATCACCGCCACCGACTACGCCGCGCGCGCGATCCTGTGGCCCAAGTTGTCCAAGCTGCTGCGTCAATACCCCGACATCAAGGTCGAGATCGTGGTCGACAACGGTCTGACCGACATCGTGGCCGACCGCTACGACCTGGGCGTGCGCCTGGGCGATCAGGTGGAAAAAGACATGATCGCCGCGCGCATCGCGCCGGACATGCGCATGGCGATCGTCGCGGCACCGTCCTATCTTGCGCGCCGGCCCATCCCCAAGACGCCACAGGATCTCACCGCGCACAACTGCATCAACCTGCGCATGAAAACCGCCGGCGGCATCTACGCCTGGGAACTGGAAAAAGACGGCCGCGAGGTCATTGTGCGCGTGGATGGTCAGCTGACCTTCAACGGCACCTACGAAGCATTGGACGCGGCGGTGGATGGTTTCGGCATTGCGTTCGTGCAGGAAGATCTGGCGCGCCCGCATCTCAAGGCCGGGCGCCTGCGCTGGGTGATGAAGGATTGGTCGCCCACCTGGCCGGGCTTGCACGCGTTCTATCCCAGTCGCCGGCATTCCTCGCCGGCGTTCAACCTGGTGGTCGATGCGTTGCGCTACAAAGGCTGATAGATGCGCGGCTTGGATAGGCGTTCGATGCAAACACGCCGTTGATGAGCGGGCTTCATAAGCCCGTGCGGATCAGCCATCTTTATCGCCGCCCGCTGCCTGCGTAAGCTGCAGCACCTCCAGACACGCGCACGCCCGAGCCGCAGCATCCGTTGCTGCATTGCGCCCGTCGTGCGTCGCTGCAGTGGCATGTCGATGCGTCGCATCGCTGTCTGCAGCGCATCCCTCTCGAACGCCAGGTTCGCTCTCGAGCGGCGCTACATCGCGCGTTTGCGGCGTGGCGTTCTTACCGCATCCACTCTTCGCGCAAGGCCCCCACATGCCAGCCAGTTCGCTCGCCACAGACACACCATCCCGTGCCGCACCTGCAGCAACACGCCAGACCTGGAGCGCGGTCGGTTCGATGTCGCTATGCGTTGCGCTGTTGATCGCCTCCGAATTCATGCCGGTGAGCCTGCTCACGCCGATCGCTGCGGATCTGCACGCAAGCGCTGGCATGGCCGGACAGGCGATTTCGATCTCCGGCCTGTTCGCCGTGGTCGCCAGCTTGCTGATCGCACCGCTGTCGTCGCGCTTCAATCGGCGCCATGTGCTGCTCACGCTGACCACGATGATGTTGGTGTCGCTGTTGTTGATCGCCAACGCGCACAGCTTCGGCATGTTGATGGCCGCGCGTGCGCTGCTCGGCGTCGTCATTGGTGGGTTCTGGGCGCTGTCCACCGCCACGGTGATGCGCATCATGCCCGAGCATGCGGTACCCAAGGCCTTGGGCATCATATTTATCGGTAACGCGGTCGCTGCCGCATTCGCCGCGCCGTTGGGCAGTTATCTGGGTGCAACCATCGGCTGGCGCGGTGTGTTCTGGGGCATGCTGCCGCTGGTTGCGCTCACCATCGTCTGGCAGTGGCGCAGCCTGCCGTCGATGCCAGCGCAAGGCGCCACTTCGCTGAGCGGTATCGTCACCTTGTTGAAGCGTCGTTATGTTGCGCGCGCCATGCTGGCGGTGATGCTGGGGTTTGCCGGTGCGTTCTCTGCGTTCACTTATTTCCGCCCTTTTCTGGAAACCATTGCGCAGGTCGACGTCTCGCAACTGTCGTTGTTGCTGCTTGGCCTGGGTTTGGCTGGGTTCGTCGGGACCTATGCCGCCACCGCGTTGGTGCCCAAGCGCTTGTTCACCCTGCTCACTGTGCTGCCGGTCGCGCTGGGTGTGGCGACCATGTGCATGCTGCTCGCCGGCCATGTGGTGTGGGCTGTGGCAATTGCGATGATCGCCTGGGGCACGCTCAATTCGGCGATGCCGGTGGCCTGGTCCACCTGGCTGAGCCGCTGCATCAAGGATGCACCGGAAAGTGGTGGCGGCTTGATGGTTGCCGCGATCCAGCTCTCCATCATGCTGGGCGGCGCCGCAGGCGGTGTCCTGCTGGATCATGTCTCCATTGGTGCCACGTTCGTGGGTGCCAGCGTGTTGCTGCTGGCATCGTCCTTGGTGGCAGGGCGGGGCGATCGTTTGCAGCCCTGAGTGCTGGTGATTGCACGATGCAGCGCTCATCGCATGGAAGGCAGCTCGCGCCACGCTATGCCGCCAGAGCAAGGGTTCGATCAAGTCATCAGCTCAAACGCCAGCGTAAAAACCCAGATCCTGCCGCAGGGCATCCACGCAATAATCGACAAACGTGTGCACCTTGGATGAGCCCCGGCGTCCTTCCACGTAGACCACGTGCACCGGCTCTGGTGCGATCTCGAACGTGTCGAGGATGCACGTGAGCTTGCCGCTCTGCAGGTGTTCGCGGATCTGGTAAGACGGCACCTGCGTCAATCCCCAGCCCTGCACTGCGGCGATGATGGCGGCGTTGAACGAGGTCACATTGAGGCGTGAGGCGACCTCTACCAGATGCTCATGGCCATCGATGCGGAACGGCCATTTGGGTGGACGCTCGGAAGATGCGGTGGAGATGGTGGCGTGCTGCAACAAATCGTCCGGCCGCTGCGCAGTGCCGTGCTCTGCCAGATAGCCGGGCGAGGCGCAGACCATGCGACGCACGCTGCCGACCGGGATGGCAGTCAGCGACGAGTCGGGCAGTACGCCGATGCGTACCGCGACATCGATGCCTTCGTCCAGTAGCGGCAGAACGCGGTCGACCAGCACGGCGCGCGCAGTCATCGATGGGTATTGACTCAGAAAGCGCGTCAATAGCGGTGTGACATGCAATGCGCCGAACATCTGCGGCGCGGTCACCGTCAGCAAGCCGTTGGGAAGTGCATGCAATCCGGCCGCTCTATTTTCGATGTCGTCCAAATCGGCAAGCAGGCGACGGCAATCGATGGCGTACTGCTGCCCGGCTTCGGTGAGCCGCATGTTGCGTGTGGTGCGCACGACCAGCAGCACGCCCAGGCGGTTTTCCAGCTGCGCGATGGTGCGGGTGACCGTTGCGGTGGAAATGCCAAGACGCCGCGCAACGCCGGCAAAGCTTGTTTGCTCTGCAAGCGCGGCAAACAGTGTCATTTCCTGGATGCGGTCCACGGGCGTCCCAAAGTCGGAGGTGGCGGGAGGGTAGCAGCCTGCCGATGCGCGCTACGCGACCCACGCAATGACTGGCGATCGCACGCAGTGCGCATCTGCGCGCAGCATTGCAGCAACGGCAATGGTGAATTGACACCCTTGGCGGTTCTCGACAGCTGCCTGTGCACCTAGCATGGCCGCCACCTCATCGATCTGGAAATTTCCATGGCGCATACCGATGCGCTCATCGCAGCCACTACCGACAACGCCACAACAGGGATCAGCCGCCGCGCCCCGCTGCTGGCATCGTGCATAGGCACCGCGTACGCACTTGGCGCCGGCGCGCTCGGCGCTGCCGAACCTTCCAACACGATGACACTCAAGGAGAACACCATGCCGAACGACGAAGCGTGCCGCGTCACTTTCCACACGCAACAGGTCGGCGATGTCGAGGTGTTCTATCGCGCGGCCGGGCGCAAGGACGCGCCGGTGCTGTTGCTGCTGCACGGGTTCCCCAGTGCCAGCCATATGTTCCGCGATCTGATGCCGCTGCTGGCAAGCCGGTACCGGCTGATTGCGCCGGATCTGCCGGGCTTCGGCAATACCAAGGCACCGCCGCGCGGGCAGTTCGATTACACGTTTGAGAACCTTTACAAAGTGATCGAAGGCTTCACCGAGGCGTTGGGACTCGCCAGCTACAGCATGTATGTGTTCGATTACGGTGCGCCGGTCGGTTTTCGATTGGCTGCGGCAAATCCGCACAAGGTGAGCGCCATCATCAGCCAGAACGGCAATGCCTATCTGGAAGGTTTCAGCGATCAATGGGGCCCATGGCAGACATATTGGCGTGAGCCAACCGCAGCCAATCGCCAGGCTTGCCGCGGGTCGCTGTTGCCGCAAACCATCCGCGACTGGCAGTACGGCACCGGTGCCGACCCGAGCAGGCTGTCGCCCGATGGCTACACGCTGGACATCGCCTACATGGCGCGTGCGGGTGCCGAAGAGATCCAGCTCGATCTGATCCTGGACTACCGCAGCAATGTGGCCGCCTATCCGCGATTCCACGCGTATTTCCGCAAGCATCAGCCACCGTTGCTGGCGGTGTGGGGCAAGCACGATCCAGCCTTCATTCCACCGGGCGCGCAGGCGTATCGCAAGGATCTGCCGAAGGCCGAAGTGCATCTGCTGGATGCTGGCCACTTCGCGCTGGAAACGCATGCGCCGGAGATTGCGCGCTACATCGGCGAGTTCCTGTCGCGCACGTTCAAGGCATCGGCGTAACTGCGTCGTTTGCACGCGTCCTGCGGACGCAGCGACAGGGCTGCGTTCGCGCGCATATGAGCCGTTGTGTCGGCGTGCTAGGTTGCTGTGATCATTCCCCGGAGAACTACCGAGATGCTCACCGCGTACCGATGGAGCGGGTTACTGGTGCTTGCCAGCCTTTTGCCGGTGTCTGCGGTTGCCGGCACGCCCGATGGCGGTTACCGGCAGCCACCGGAGCCATTGTTGAGCGTGTTGCGCGCACCGCTCAATCCGTCGCCGCGGTTAGACCCCACCGGCAAGACCTTGTTGCTGGTGCAGCGCACCCAGTACCCGCCGATCGCGCGCGTGGCCGAGCCGTATCTGAAGCTGGCCGGCGTGCGTGTGGAGCCGCGCACGCATAGCCGCCACGACATGTCCAACGGTTACGGCATTCGTTCCTGCCTGCAGGGCTTCAGCCTGGTGGATGTTGCAAGCGGCAGGCAGACCGCCGTGAGCCTGCCGGCCGGTGCCTGCCCGGCAGCGCCGGTGTGGTCGCCGGACGGGCGCCGCTTCGCCTTCAACAACACTGCGGCCGATCGCGTAGAGCTGTGGGTGGGCGAAGTGGCCACCGGCAACGTGCGCAGGATCGACGGTGTGCAACTCAACCCGGTGCTGGGCGGCGAGATCCAGTGGCTGGGCGGCAGCGACACCCTGCTGCTGAAGACGGTGCCGCAAGATCTGGGCGCCGCCCCGCGCAAGGCCGCGGTGCCGCCAGGCCCGGAGGTCAAGGAAACCATCCAGGGCAAGGGCGAAAGCAGCACCTATGAAGCACGCGATACGCTCGCCAGCCCCGAAGACGAGGCCTTGTTTACCTACTACGCCACCTCCCAGCTGCTCACGGTGGATGTGGCCAACGGCAGCCAGCGCAAGCTCGGTACGCCTGCGGTCTACAGCAACGTGGATGGCGCGCCCGATGGCCGCCACGTGCTGGTGCAACGGTTGAAGCAGCCGTACTCCTACGTCACCACCTATGCGCGGTTTGCGCATGATGTGGCGGTGTTGGATCTGGCCAATGGCAGAGAGCGCGTGCTGGCCGATCTGCCGGTTGCCGACCGGGTGCCGGTGCAAGGCGTGTCGATTGGCCCGCGTGCGTATTCCTGGCGCGCCAACCAGCCGGCCACGCTGGTCTGGGCCGAAGCGCTGGATGGTGGCGATTGGAAAACCAATGTGCCCGCGCGCGACAAGTTGATGACGCTGGCTGCACCGTTCACCGCCAAACCGCGTGAAGTCACCCGTGTGCAGCAGCGTTATTCCGGCTTGTCATGGTTTGCCGAAGGCGGCCAGGCGCTGCTGGACGAATACGACGAAAACCGCCATTGGCGGCGTACCACCTTGGTGGATGCCGACCGCCCCGGCACTGCCGGACGGGTGTTGTTCGACCTGTCCACCGACGATTTGTACGCCGATCCCGGTCTGACGGAGATGCGTGTGCTGGCCAACGGCCAGGCCGTGCTGCGCGAAGAGCGGGGTGCGTTGTTCCTGAGCGGGCAGGGCGCCTCGCCGGCGGGCGACCGGCCGTTTCTGGATCGCTATGCGCTGGCCAGTGGCAAGACCCAGCGGCTGTTCCGCAGCGATACCAGTGTGGACGAGCTGTTCTTCGGTTTTGCCGGCGACGATGTGTCGCGCCTGTTGACCTGGCACCAGTCGCTGACCGACCCGCCCAACGTGTATCTGCGCACGCTGGGCCAGCCGCTGCCGACGGCGGCCACGGGCGAGGCGGTCCTTGCCTCGACCGCAACGCCGGTCACCCACTTTCCGGATCCGACCCCGCTGGTGCGGCAGATCAAGAAGCGGCTGGTGACCTACAAGCGCAAGGACGGCGTGGAGCTGTCGTTCACCCTGTACACGCCGCCCGGCTATAAGGAAGGCACGCGCGTGCCGGCGATCCTGTATGCCTACCCGCTCGACTATGCAGACCCTTCCAAGGCAGGCCAGGTCAGCGGCGCCAGCGAACGCGACTTCACCCGGCTGAGCTACTACCAGGTGCTGCTGCTGGCCGGTTACGCGATCATCGACGATGCCGCCTTCCCCATTGTGGGAGACCCCAAGACCGCGTACGACACCTACCTGCAGCAGCTGGTGGACGACGCCACCGCTGCGGTGGACAAGGCGGTGGAATTGGGCGTGGTCGATCGCCAGCGGATCGGCGTCACCGGGCATAGCCACGGCGCGCTGATGACGGCCAATCTGTTGGCACAGACCGACTTGTTCCGCGCTGGCGCCGCCACTAGCGGCAGCTACAACAAGACGCTGACACCGTTCGGATTCCAGAACGAGCGCCGTTCGTTCTGGGCCGCGCCGGAGGTCTACGCGCAGGCGTCTGCGTTCTTCCACGCCGACAAGATCAACGAACCGTTGTTGATCGTGCACGGCATGGACGACGCCAACCCCGGGACCGAAACCACTCAGGCACCGCGGTTGTTCCAGGCGATCCGTGGCAACGGCGGCACTGCGCGGCTGGTGTTGCTGCCGTTCGAACCGCATTGGTATACCGCACGCGAATCCACCGAAGACGTGGTCGCCGAGATGCTGGACTGGTTCGACCGTTACGTGAAAAACGCGCCGCCGCGCGATGCGGCTAGCAAGCCAAAGCAGGCGGCTGGCAAGCCAAAGCAGTAAGTGGCGTGCCAATGCAGCGTGTTATTCAAAGCTGGCATTGACATCAGCGCGGGGTTGGAGCGTTCTTTGCAGGCAGATGCTGTCTGGTAAAGGGCGCTCCGGCCCCGTTTGGTGAGTGACTGCATTGGCGGCACACATCGGTGTGCACGCATCACGCAAACATGCCACGCACCACATCGGCATTGCTTTGCCCGTTGGGGTTGCCCACCGTGCTGTCGGAGGCAAGGTTCCAGCAACTCAGATGCGCCAGCGCATTGACCAACGGATAGGACAGATGCAGCTGGGTGACCGTGCCATAGAGCGGAAAATCGTCCACGCTTTGCAGATCCAGCTCAATCTGCGTTTCATCCGGCAATTGCTTCCACCATGCACGCACCAGATCGTTGTACACCCACAGCACCTCGACCGACTGCTGCGCCGGCACGTTGAACCAGCTATTTGCCAGCACGCGCAAGGTCTGCCGTACCAGCAGCGCGCCACCGGATTTTTTGGCTGCCAGCAGCCCCTGTTTCAATGTATCGAATGCGGCGGTGTCGAATACCTGGTTGTGCCGGAACATGCCGTTGGCGTCTTCGCACAATTGCGCATTGGCGTATGCCGGATAGCTGCGCGTTTTCTCGCAGAACGGCTGTAGCCCGAACAGCGGCGGCAGATCGTCGGCAACCACGGTTTCGCCTGATTCCGGGTCGATGTTCACCCCTTGATCGGAATTGACGAACACCAGCAGACGCGCAATGCCGCGTGCCAGCAGCGGCATGATGCCCAGGTTCTCCAGGTTGCCGCCGTCGGCGAAGCGGTAACTTAGCGTCGGTTGGCTCTCACGACCATCGACCGGCCAGTACGGATAACGCGGCACCAGGCCATTGATCTCGGGAAACTTCTCTTCGAAGTCCTGCGCCGGCGCCATGCTGCTGCAACCAGCAATATCGTTGAGGCTGAAGACGCGCGGCGGCACGCTGGTAGTGACTCCGTCGGTACCAGCGTCGGCGATGTAATCGCTGCCCATCGCGAACGACTCGATCAGGCCTCCACCCATGACACCGAGTTGCTCAGGCTGGTTGAAAACGCCACGCACGCCAAGCAACCAGTTGGCTTCGAACGGCACCAGATCCGAGGTCACGCTGTCGTTGATGAAGACAGACGTATTGAAGATCGGCAACGGCCGCCCGTCGCGGATGGTGTAGAAGTTGTCGCTGCTCAACTGCGGATTGCGCAGCAGCGGGCCTTCCGCCAGATACTGCGTCGTGCCGGTGAAATAACGCGGATCCACGCCTGTGGCATCCGGATTCCACAAGCCGAAATCCTTCAATACCAGCTTGCCGATCACCGCCTGCCACATATCCGCCGGCGCGTAGCGTTTGCTCAGCCGGTACTCGGCCAGTTCGGCGACGATCGGCAACGTGCCGAGCCGGTACGGCACCTGGCCGAGATTGTTGCTGCCCATTTTCCCCAACTCGTCCAAGGTGAGTTGCGCTGGATCCAGCACCACCGGCCCCAGGAAGTCGTCGTCGCTGATCGACGTCGGCAGATAGGTGAACAACACATTGGCCCATGTCCCGCCGGACACCGAAGAGATCGCCGCCACCTTGTCCAGAAGCCCCAGGGAGCGCAGCCCGCGCAGTTGACCCAGCGCACACGACAGCGCACGACTGCCGCCGCCGGAGAGACAGATGCCGACCGCATCCGACGAGGTCTCGCTTGGGGCTGCGCCCAGTGGATCGATTGCCACGCTGAATGTCGCCATGGTGTTCTCCCTGTGTGGCGCTTGGCCCTTTCAAAGCGCCGTCAGCAGCCTAGCGTCTGCGGATCCAATCGCCACGTGGCGTTGCGCACAGATCGCGTCGCGCAGCCGTCGCGCTCTTGCCGATCTTTCAGATAGTCCGGTGTGAGATGACGGGCACCTCACACGAAGACCGAGTCTGCCAGGCCTAATCTGCCGAGAGCGATCCCAGGGTAAAGCCGGAGACGGCATTCACTTTGCCGCGCCACAGCACACCACGGTTGCTGGGCAGGGGTTGGCCGCCGGGCGAGAAGCAACGCGACTCGATCAGGTGAAGGAACTGCGGAGGCGTGCTGCTCTGCTGAGCGTCCTCTTCCGTGTCGTAGATGCTGGCATGGCTGGCAAACGCGCGACGGATATCTTCTTTTTCTTCGGCGTTGCCGGGATAGGCGGCAGAAAATTCCTGCGCGAATGCCTCGAAGTACTGCTTGCCGCTGACCAGCTGGCCAGAAACGATGATGCCTTCGACAAACAGCGTAATGCCGAACTGCACGTTCGAACTATTGACGGTAGCGACCAGCTTCTGCAGATACCAATCCAGGCTCTGGCCGTCGAACGCCAGCTTGACGTCTTCCAGGTTCGGTTGATTGTCGTCTTGATCTGTCATGTGGCTCTCCTTGGTGGAAGGTGTAACGCGTATGTTGAAGTAAGCGCAGCGACGTGCCTACGCATCGCCCCGCATGCCCAAGAAAGCAAGTGCGTCCTGTCCAGTGATCGGCGTGGTTGAGTCCGCCATGGTCGCCTTGGAGAGCATGCTCGGAGTCTATGACATGTTTACCCCCGTCGGCTTGCTCTGGTTGGAGTCTTGATCCTGAGCGCTAGCCTCTGCTGTCGTGCAATCTGACGCTCTGACTCTTTGACGCGATGGCTTGATTGGCTGGCAGCAACGCCTGCCCATCACGAATGCAGATGCAGCAAGCGGCAACAAGCCCCAACCATCACCATCCAGCCACCGCACCATCCGAGCGAGGATCACTCGCCCCGCTGATCACGCCATCCACCTCGCGCACCAATGCACCCGCATGCCCCATGACCGAGGTATATGCGGGCAGCAGCTCCACCGCATGCCCGGCATCGCATAGTGCCTGCACCACTGCTGGATCAAAGCGGTCTTCCAACTTCAACGAGGTGCTGTCTTCGCCCCATGTGCGGCCGAGCAACCAACGTGGTGCCGTGATGGCCTGTTGTAGCGGCACGCCGAAGCGGGCGTAGCGGGAGAAGAGGGCGGCCTGGGTTTGTGGTTGGCCTTCGCCGCCCATGGTGCCGTAGGCCATGACACGGCCGTCGTCGAAAGTGGCGAGTGCGGGGTTTAGGGTGTGGAAGGGTTTGCGGCCTGGGGCGAGTGCGTTCCAGCCGTCGGCGGCGAGGCGGAAGCTGCAGCCGCGGTTTTGCCAGGTGATGCCGGTGCGCGGCAGCACCAGGCCGGAGCCGAATTCGAAATACGTTGACTGGATGCAGCTGACGGCGCGGCCGTGCGCGTCGATGGCACCGAACCAGACGGTGTCGCCTGCCTGCGAGGGCTGCGGCCAGGGCAATGCAGTGCGCATGTCGATGCGTGCGGCCAGCGCGTCGAGTGCGGCGTTGTCGTCTAGCAGGGCCTGTGCGTCGAGCGTCATCCAGGCGGGGTCGCCGATGTGTGCGTCGCGAATCAGGAAGGCCTGTTTGGTGGCTTCGATCAGGCCGTGCAGGTGCGCGTAGCTGTCGGGCTGTTCGGCATGCAGGCGATCGAACAAGGCGAGGATCAGCAGCGAGGCGAGGCCTTGCGTGGGCGGTGCGTGGTTGTAGAGGCGTGCGCCGTGGATGGCGACCGAGAGCGGCACAGTGGTTTCGGCATGATGGCTTGCGAGGTCGTGTGCGTTGAGCGGGCTGCCGAGGGCTTGCAGGTCGGCGGCGATGTCGTCGGCCAGTGCGCCGCGATAGAAGCTCTCCAACCCATTGTCGGCGAGCCGTTGCAAGGTGCGTGCGAGGTGCGCTTGTTGCAGCAGCGCGCCTTCGTGCAGGGGCGCGCCGTGTGGCTCGAAGATGCTGGCGTAGGCGCCGGGTTGCACGCGCAGTTCGGCGCTCTTGCTGGCGGCGATGTGTGCGCCGCCTAACGTGACCGGTACGCCATCGCTGGCATGGTGAATGGCGTCCTGCAATAAGCGGTGCAGCGATAAGCTGCCGCCTGCGTGCTGCAGCGCGAGTGCCCAGCCGGAGACGGTGCCGGCCACGGTATTGGCCGCACCGGGGCCGCGCCACGGAATGCTGCTGTGGCCGCGATAGAAGTCCAAGGTTGCCGCCTGTGCAGCGCGGCCGCAGGCATCGATGGCGTGTACGCGGCCGTCGGGTTCGTGGATCAGCCAGAAGCCGTCGCCACCGATACCGGTCATGTGCGGGTACACCACGGCCAGGCAGGCGGCGGTGGCGACGGCGGCTTCGATGGCGTTGCCGCCGTCGCGCAAGATATCGCGCCCGGCTTGTGCGGCCAGATGATGCGGGGCCACGACCATGCCGCGACGCGCGCGCAAGGTGTGCAGCATCAGTGTGTCTCCGCCGGTGGGCTGAAGGCGAGCAGGCCGTCGCGTTCGAGTTGCGCGGCGAGTGCAAATAAACGGTCTTCGCGGCCGGGCGCAGCAATCAATTGCACGCCCAGCGGCAGGCGGCCGGGGCGTGGCAACGGGGCGGCCAATACCGGGCAGGCGGCAAGCCCGAGCGGTTGGGTGAAGATGCCCAAGTTGGCGCGCGCAGACACCGGCAGGCCGTCGATCTGGATGGTGTCCTGGTCGATGCGTGGTGCCACGCACGGTGTGGTTGGTGCAATCAACACATCCACCTCGTCCCACAGGCGTTGCATGGCGGCGCTGAACCAGTGCGCGAAGCGGTGTGCATCGGCGACCGCGCTGGCAGGCAATTGCAGGCCGGCAAGCAGGCGGTCGCGGGTGGCCGGGTCGAACTGCTCGGCATGCGTGCTCAAACCGGCGCGATGACGATGGCCGCCCTCGGCAGCGGTGAGCACGAAGGCGGCGGCGCGGGCGCGTTCTGCTTCGGGTAATTCGATGAGGGTGGTGCTGTTGCAGGCGGTGAGCAATGCGCTGAGGCCGGCATCCAGGTCGGGGTCGAGATTGCGTTGGAACCAGCCGCCAAGGCGTGCGATGCGCAAACTGCCGGGATTGCAGGAGGTAACGGCGTGACCAAGCATCACTTCATAGACGCGGCGTAGATCGGCGATGGAGGTGGCGAACGGGCCGACCACATCCAGCGCATCGACGAAGCCGAACACGCCGTCCAGCGGCAACGCGGCGTGGGTGGGACGCAGGCCGTACACGCCGCACAATGCGGCCGGGACACGGATGGAGCCGTTGGTGTCCGAGCCCAGCGCGAATGGCACCAGACCGGCGGCCACCGCAGCAGCCGAGCCACCCGACGAACCACCGGCCAGATGGCGGTGATCGTGCGGGTTGGCGGTGGTGCCGTAATGCGCATTGACGGTGGCAAACCCGTAGGCGAATTCGTCCATGTTGGCGGTGCCTACCAGCACCGCGCCCGCATCGCTCAGACGTTGCACTACGGCGGCGTCGCGCGCGGCCGGGGCGCATTGCGCGCGCACGACGGCACCAGCGGTGGTGACCTCACCAGCGACATCGAACAGGTCCTTGACCACGAACGGCACGCCGGCCAACGCACCGCCGTCGCTGCCGCCGGCCAGCGCGGCCTGCACGCGCGTGGCATCGGCTGCGGCGCGTGCGGGCAGCAGACGGGTGATCGCGCGCAGGCCGTCGTTGGCCTGGTGGATATGCGTGAGCGTCTGGGTGGCATGGCGTGCGGCCAGCGTGGGCTGGCTGCGGGTGGTGCTGACGATGGAGGCGATCTGCCCGCGCGGAGTGGTGCTGTCCTGTTGCGTTGGGCGCGGGGCGTTGAAGCTGGCGAGCAGCTGCGCGTGGCCGCGCAGGACCTCGGTATTGCGATCGATGCCGGCCTGCCACTGCGCTGGGAGTTGCATGAGGTCACCTTGGGTTGCTGGGAGTTGCGGGTGTGGGTGTCGTCCAAGCCCCTCTCCCGCCGGGAGAGGGGTTGGGGTGAGGGTGCCCCGCTAGTTGGAGATGTATCAGGTACGCGTTTACCTTGCTTGCACCCTACTCAACTGGCGCAGCATTTTTCTCAGTTGCCGCACCCTCATCCGCCCTTCGGGCACCTTCTCCCGACGGGAAAGGGGGTAACGGCAATCCCACTGCCGGCGGCTGCGGCGCAGTGAGGTGATCGACCAGTAATCGCTCGAACGCGTCCACATCCACCGCATGCACTACCGTCTGTGCCTGTTCGCCCAGTCCAGGCTGATAGCCAGGTGCCCACGACAGGATGTCGCCATAGCCGGCATCGAAAGCGGTATTGGTATCGACATAAAGCGTCTCGGTGTGCGTTGCCAACTCAGGGCGCAGCCACACCGCAGTGGCAAGCTCGTCCCACATCGGAAAGCCGGGTTCGCGACGACGCAATGCGTGGCCGATGCTGGTATCGGCAGCGCTCATGCGTGCCAGCAATGCTGGCGTGAGTTCGGTCGCGGTCGATGGGTCCACCGGCACCATGGTGATCTTGCGCCAGGGCGCGCGCATGACGATGCTGGCCGCTTCCGGATCCCAGCGGATGTTGAATTCGCGGCGTGGCGAGTTGACGAATTCGCGCGCGAATTGCTGCGCGCTGATGCTGTTGCGTTGCTGCCGCGGGTTGAGGCTGCCGCCCATATAGACAAGCTCGCGCGCCAGCGTGGCGAAGGCCGGATCCAGCGATTGGGCGAGTGCTAGATTGGTCAGCGGGCCAGTGGCAATGATGCTCACCTCGCCCGGATACAGGCGCACCATGCGCAGCATGAACAACGCAGCCGGTTCGTCGGATGCGCGCACCACGCTGGGATTGCCCAACGCCAGGTCGGGCACCACGTCGTGTGCGTGATAACGCGGCGCGCTCTGCACGGTGTCGCCATCCACCCAGTGTTTGGTCCATGCACCTTTCCAGACCAGCTTGCCGTAGAGCGCTTCCCAACGCTCGGTGGCGAGCTCGCTGTTGAGCAGCGGATGCACCGGGCCGGGTAGTACCGGAATCTGCGGCTGGCCGGCCAGTTCCAGCAGACGGCAGCTATGCGCCAGCACTTCGTCGCGCCAGATGTTGCCGCTGACCGCGCTGATGCCCAGCACCTCGACCTCGGGCGATTGCAACAGCAGCAACTGCGCGGGCGTGAAGCCGTCGATATCGTCTTCGAGAATGACGCGGCGTTTGGATGGGGCGGCGTGTGAGTGGGTCATTGCGCTTTGGTCATGGGGGTGGAATGCATCGCGGCGAAGATGGAATGGAGGCTGCGTTTGATGGAGGTTGCGTTTGTAGGAGCGTGCTTGCGCGCGATGAGGCGTTATCGGTGAAGCCTCTTCGCGCGCTAGCGCGCTCCTACGGGTTATGCGTCAGCTGGTGTTGTCTGCACTTTGCGTTGCTGCAACAGCATGCGCTCGTACTGCGCCAGATCGGTTTCAAGCTGCCATTGCAGCCGTGCCTTCTCGCTGCTCTGGCGGAATGCTTGGCACGCAGCATCATCGGTTTCGCGCTGCAATGCTGTGGCGCAGGCCTGCGCAGCTTTACCGTCTGCGCTCCACACGCTGGTGCCCGGCAGGAAGCTGTAAGTCAGCCCGTTGCGAGCGAGCTGCTTGAGCGTGGGGTAATCGATGCCTTGCTCCTGCATCGCGCGTTGATACTCGTGGGTCATGTCCGCGCGCGAGACGCCGGCATCGTCGGTGGACAGCACCACCGGCACACCGGCGCGCAGATACATCGCCAGCGGATGCGCGCCACCTTTGACGCCCAGAATCACATCGTTGCTGGTGAGGTTGATCTCCACCGCGATCTGATCGCGGCGCATGCGCTGCAGCAATCCATCCACGTCGTCTTCGTAAGGCAGATCCACACCGTGACCGATGCGGCGTGCACCCACGTCCACCGCCTGGCGGATATGCGAGCGCAGTTGCGCGGGCGGCACCAGGCCCAACGCCAGCTCGCCGGCATGCAGGGACAGCGGCACGTTGGGATAGCGCGTTGCGAAGAAACGGAACATCGCCATGTGGCGTGCGTAATCGGCCAGCGCCACCGGGTTGTCTTCGGGCGCAACGATGTTCAACGCCACCGCGCGGCTGCCGCCGGCAGCGATCAGCGCATGCGCAAGCGCCATCTGCCCGAACACCATCGGTTGCGGCAACACGCGCAGCACGTAAGGCACGTAGCGATACGCGACCTGGCAGCCGGGACGCGCATCGGGCTGGTCGCACTGCAGCACGCGGCGCACCTGGGCATCGGTGTCGGCAAGGTCGCGTTGCGCAGCCTGCACCAGAGGCGGCAAGGCATCCTGCAGGGCGCGCAGATTGGCTGCGTCGTCATCGGCCTTCCATGGCAGAGCCTGCATCTGTTTTGCGGCCTGATCCATCTGCGGCGGGTTGGCGATGATTTCCACGTAAGGCACGCGGTCGCGTGCGGCCTGCTCCAGCACCGCGGCCACGGTGTCGGCAACGCGTGCACGCACCACCGCGTCGAACTTGCCGAAGGTGCTGAAGAACTGATCGTGTCCGGTGGGTTGCGATGAGCTGGGCAGGAACTTGCGCATCGACAAGCTATCCACCACCCGGCCATACAGCGCGGCATTGCGCGTTGCCAGGTCGCGTGCAGGCTCCTGGCCTTTAGCGCACGGCGGCGCGCGCAGGCTCAGGTCGTCCAGCTGCACGCAGGCGCCGTCGTCGCTGGCCCATTGCAGATAGTTCTCGGCATAGACCGAACCGGAGAGATGGTTATGCAGGTCGCCGCCCTTGGGCATGGCTTGCAGCCACGCGCGCAATTGCGCAGGTTGCGCGGCCGCGTCGTGAAACAGCTGCGCCACCTGCTGCTCGCGCTGTTGCGCAGGCGCCTGCGCCGGGCGTGCGAGCGTCATGCCCGGTAACAAGGTGCACAAGCTGAGGATCAGACAGCGATAACGATGTGGCATGTGGTGAGCTCTGGGAATGAGACAGCAACGTCGTGGCGCTGTCGGTTGCGGTGCAGCTTGCCGCGCGACGCGGTGGGTGACCAGGGGGCAGGAGCTGAAATAGCTACGGCGACTCGCTCACTCCAAGGCATAGCGCAGCACGAACAGGCCGGCAATCGCCCAGGTGGCCGGATGCACGGCGCGCCAGCGGCCGCTGCCCAGCTTGAGTGCCGCATAGGTGATGAAGCCGAAGGCCAGGCCGGTGGCGATGGAATAGGTGAGCGGCATGGCCAGCATGCAGATCGCGGCCGGTAGCGCGTCGCCGACATCGTCCCACTGGATCTGCGTGCACTCGCGCAGCATCACCGATGCCAGGTAGATCAGCGCCGGTGCGGTGGCATACGCCGGCACCATCGCCGCCAATGGCGAGAACAGCAGCGCCAGCAGAAACAGCGCTGCCACCACCAGCGCGGTGAGCCCGGTACGCCCACCCACCTGTACACCGGCAGCGCTTTCCACGTAGGCGGTGGTGCTGGAAGTGCCAAGCAGCGAGCCGGCCAGGATGGCGGTGCTGTCGGCGAGCAGGGCGCGGTCGAACTGGCGACGGTGCGCCTGTGTGTGCAATAGACCGGCGCGCTGGGCCACGCCCATCAAGGTGCCGGTGGCATCGAACATTTCCACCAGCACGAACACCAGCACCACGTGCAGGACGGCGGTCAGTGCGCCGCTGCCGCCATGGTCTTGCAAGGCGCCGGCAATATCCAGCTGCAGCAGCGTAGGCGCCAGGCTCGGCGGCAGCGACAGCACGCCCTGATAGTGCACCAGACCCAGCGCCAGCGCAGCGACGGTGACCGCCAGGATGCCCAGCAACATCGCCCCGCGCACGCGGCGCACTTCCAGTACGCCGATCAGCAGCAGTCCCGCCAACGCAAGCAATGGCTCGGGCCGATGCAAGTCGCCCAGGGTTACCAGCGTCTGCGGATGCGCCACCACCAGCCCGGCTTTTTGCAAGCCGATCAACGCCAGGAACAGGCCGATGCCCGCTGCAATCGCACTGCGCAAGGTGGGTGGGATGCCATCCACCAGCCAGCGTCGTGCGCCGGTGACGCTGAGCAGCAGGAACACGCAGCCGGACACGAACACCAGCCCCAGCGTCTGCTGCCAGCTGTAACCCAGCGTGCCCACCACAGAGAAAGCGAAAAACGCATTCAAGCCCATGCCCGGTGCCATGCCGATGGGATAGTTGGCCAGCACGCCCATCAGCAGCGAGCCAAGCGCGGCGGCCAGACAGGTCGCCACGAACACCGCGCCGTGGTCCATGCCGGTGGTGGCCAGGATGTCGGGGTTGACGAAGACGATGTAGGCCATCGTCAGGAAGGAAGTGGCACCGGCCAGGACCTCGGTACGCACGCTGCTGCCATTGGCGGACAGCGCAAATCGGGGCCAGCGCATCAGCGTGCGCCCCGGCACGGGCGGGAGGAAGCGATCCCACAAACAACCATTGGCAGGCATCTCATCGGCACAGAGGGGCACGCGCGATTGCAGTGGACGCGCGCGGGCCAAATATCTTGCACTGTGCGACGGCGGTTGCCACGGACCTTGGGCACGGATTGCTGCAAGTGCAATGCGTGTTGCGCGGTGTAATGGCATAACCGCAGGCTTTGTCTGTCTCTGCGCCGGCGGCGCCTTGTGCACACATCGATCAAGCCGTGAAAGAAGATGCCGGGCTCACGTCCGTCCACAGGTGTCCTGCGAGGTTGGCGGCCGCTTCGCGCTGCAGCGTGACCGGCGTCAGCCACCTGCGCGCCCGCTGTTTTCCTGTCTGCGCAGGCGCACGACATACGGAGCGCTCAAAGATCCAGCACCAGGCGTGGCGAACGGCTGCGCGAGCAACACAGCGTGATCTGGGTATTGGCGGCGTGCGCGCTGTCGCTGAGCACGCTGTCGCGGTGATCCGGCGTCCCGGCAACCACGCCGGTCAGGCAGGCACCGCACATGCCTTGCTCGCACGACAGCGGCACCTCGATGCCGGCATCGAGCAACGCGCTGGCGATGCTGCAATCGGCCGGCACCTGCACCACGCGCCCACTGGCGGCCAGCTCCACTTCGAAGGCGCTATCGGCATCGTGCGCCACGTTGGTTTCGGCAGCGGCGAAGTGTTCACGGTGCAGTTGCTCCGACGCCCAGCCGTGGGTTTTGGCAAGCAGCGTGAAGTGGTCCATGAACGCGGCAGGCCCACATAGATACAGCTGGTCGCGCGCACGCGCCTGGCTCAGTTCCTCGGGCACATGCACGCGCGGGCTCTCGCCGCCGTCGCTCAGGTGCACGTGCACCTGCCCATAGGTGAAGCCTTGTTGCAGCCGCTGCACGAAGGCCACATCGGCATGCCGGCGCGCGTAGTAATGCAGTACGAACGGCTCGCCACGCGCTTCCAGCGCCTCGGCCATCGACAGCAGTGGAGTAATGCCGATGCCGGCGGCCAGCAGTACATGGCGTTCGCCTGGATGCAGCGGGAACAGATTGCGCGGGCTGGAGATACGCAGGCGGTCGCCGGTACTCAGCTGTTCGCACAGATGCCGCGAGCCGCCGCGCGACGCATCGGCCAACTTCACGCACAGCAGATAGTGATCACGCACATGCGGCGCACTGGCGATCGAGTATTGGCGAATCAAGCCATCGGGCAGATGCAGATCCACATGCGCACCGGCTTCGAATGCCGGCAATTCCGCGCCCACCGGCTCCAGCCGGATCGCGCGTTGGCGATGGCCCTGGTCGAAGACGTCGGCGACGCGGACCTCGTGCAGTTGCATGGCGTGCTCCTCGGCCGTCAACGCAGAAAGAAGTCGCTATAGCCCTGACTGCGCAGGCCACGGCGGTAAGCGATCGAACTGCGATCGGCCGGGATATGCACTTCCAGGAGCGGGTCCAGCGGCAGGTATTCGGGGCGCTGCGCCTCCACCATGGCGCGGTCTTCCTCGAACACGCGCAGGTTGAAGGCGTGCACGTCTTCAACCGGCAGATGGGTGTCGAAATTGCGCGCGATCGGCACCAGCAGGCGGGTCTTGTGCTTGGACACCGGGCTGGCCGCGTTCATGATCACCAGCCGCTTGCCCGGCACCGGGAAGTGGATGGTGAGCGTGGCGGTGAACGGCAGATGCACTTCGAAATGGCGCAGCCACTGGAAGTTGGGGTCCACGTCCGGCAGCGGCATGTCCACCGAATAATTGGCCACCGAGCTCAGGTAATCGGCATTGAAGCCGGTGGGCGTTTCGGTGGTGGTGTAGGCCGGCACCTCGCGCTTGTCCGGCTGGGCGAAGGTGGCGGTGTGCACGAAGGCGAAATGCGCCACGTCGATGAAACCTTCCAGCTGGCGCGCGGCGCTGCCGCCGATGTCGAAGGCCGGGCAGACGATCTGCTGAAAGCCCTCTTCGTCCCAGCCGGGCATCGGCGGGATCTGCACCTCGGCCTCGCTCACCCCGGCCGGTTTGGACAGGCACACCCAAATTAACCCGTAGCGCTCGGTCACCGCATAGGTGTGCAGGCGCATCTTGGCCGGGATGTTCTGGTTGGGACTGGCGGGAATGTGGTTGCAGCGCCCGCCCGCGCCGAAGCGCAGTCCGTGGTAGGCGCAGACCACACCGCCGCCATCGGCGGTGCCCATGCTCAGCGGCACGCCGCGGTGCGGGCAGACATCGCGTGCGGCCACCAGCTCGCTGCCCAGCCGGTACAGCACCAGCGGCTCGTCCAGCAGGGTGGCCTTGAACGGCGCCTCGCTCACTTCGCTGCTTAGCGCCACCGCGTGCCAATGCTGGGCCAAGCGCTGCCAATCGGCGGCGGCGAAGGTGCAGTGCAGCGGCAAGGCGGGGACGGCGACATCCATGGGTCCAGTCTCTGGCGTAGGGCGGGAGCGGTGCCGGATTGACTCTAGGAAGCCGGGGGTGTGTTATCAAACATCGATTTTCAGCCAAGCCATTGCAAAAAATGCAACGCCAACCGAGCCCCACCGCATGCTGACCTTTTCCCGCTTCACCCGTTACTTCATCGAAGTGGCCCGCTGCGGCAGCATCCGCAAGGCCTCCGACGTGCTGCACGTGTCGGCCTCGGCGATCGACCGGCAGATCCTCAAGGCCGAGGAAGAACTGGGCGCGCAGCTGTTCGAGCGCCTGCCCGGCCGGCTGCGCCTGACCGCCGCTGGCGAGCTGCTGCTGGTGGACGTGCGCGGCTGGGAGAAGGCCTACGCGCGCACGCTGGAGCGCTTCGACGAGCTCAAGGGGCTGCGCCGCGGGCATGTGGAGATCGCCATGATCGACGCGCTCAGCGAGGGCGTGGTGCCGGCGGCGGTCGCCGCGTTGGTGCAGGAGTACCCCGGCATCACCTTCAACCTGTCCACCGCGCGCAACCAGCGGGTGATGGAAATGGTGACCTCGGCCGATGTGGACATCGGCTTGCTGCTGGACCCGGTGAGCAGCGTGGACCTGGAGGTGCGCGCATTCGCCGACATCCCGCTGGGGATTGCGATGCCGGTGGGCCATCCGCTCAGCACCCGCACCGAGCTGCAGCTGAGCGAGACGCTGGAGCACCGGCTGCTGCTGCCGGCCGCTCCGCTGATCGTCGGCGAGCATGCCAAGGTGCTGTACCAACGCCAGCACATCGACGTGAAGCGGCTGACCCACTGCAACGATGTGCGCACCCTGCGTGGCCTGGTGCGCGCCGGTGCGGGTGTGGGGTTGATGTCGTGGCTGGATGCCGCCCCGGATGTGGCGGATGGGCGGCTTGCGTTCGTGCCGTTCCGCCGTCATTTGACCAAGCCGATGACGCTGGCACTGTGTGTGGCCCCGCAGCGGCAGCTTTCACGCTCGGCGCAACTGGCGATCCAGGCGCTGGCGGCGCGCATCGAGGCGATGGCGGTGCCGGTGGTTGGTTGAACCCCTCTCCCTCTTGGAAGAAGGGAGCAAAGCCCCTTTCCTGCGGGAGAGGGGTTGGGGTGAGGGTACGGCGGCGCAGCAGTCGGTGCAGCACTTCTGAAGGCGCGTGGCGAGGCGTTTGTCACTGCAGGCACTGACAGATGCAGGAGGCGCCATCCGGCGCTGCGCGCCACCTTCTCCCGATGGGAGAAGGGAAGCGAAACACATACAACCCCCACTCGTTACACTTGCCCAGCTCTCTCCACACGACACCCGCACCATGCAGTTGATCGATATCGGCGCCAACCTTACCCACGACTCTTTCGACCGCGACCGCGATGCGGTGCTGCAGCGCGCACGCGAGGCCGGTGTTACGCAACTGGTGATCACCGGCGCCAGCCGTGAGCACTCACCACTGGCGCTGCAACTGGCGCAACAACACCCGGGATTTCTTTACGCCACCGCCGGCGTGCACCCGCACCACGCGGTGGAATTCACCGCCGAATGCGAGGCCGAAATGCGCACGCTGCACGCGCACCCGCAAGTGGTGGCGGTCGGCGAATGCGGGCTGGATTACTTCCGCGATTTCGCCCCGCGCCCGGCGCAGCACCGGGCATTCGAACGGCAACTGCAGTTGGCCGCCGACAACGGCAAACCGTTGTTCCTGCATCAGCGCGATGCGCACGACGACTTCCTCTCGATCATGCGCAGCTTCGATAGCCGCCTGGGTCCGGCGGTGGTGCATTGTTTCACCGGCACGCGCGAAGAACTGTTCGCGTATCTGGATCGCGATTACTACATCGGCATCACCGGCTGGCTGTGCGATGAGCGTCGCGGTGCGCATCTGCGCGAGTTGGTGCGCTCGATCCCGGCCAACCGGTTGATGATCGAAACCGACGCGCCTTACCTGCTGCCGCGCACGCTCAAGCCGATGCCCAAGGACCGCCGCAACGAGCCGATGTTTCTGTCGCATATCGTGGAAGAACTCGCACGCGATCGTGGTGAGGACGTGGCGCTGACCGCGGCCAATAGCACGGCGGCAGCACGTGCGTTTTTCCGTTTGCCCGCGCCTGCGGTCGCTGCCTGAGTCGAGCGGCGGCGGATCACGCCGCCAGCAATTCCCACCCTTGCGCGTCGCGTAGCCGCAGCCCCGGTTGCGGTGCATCCACGCTGATCCGTAAACCATCGGCCCAGGGTAGCTGCCGCTGTTGCGGAAACCAGCGCCGCGCCTGGTCGACCACGATCAACAGGCCCTGATCGTCACCCAGCGCCACAAAGCCTTTCAGTGCCGGTGCAAACGGGTGCATACCGAAGTGATTGGCGATGCTGCTAGTGACCGCTTCGACGTTGTTGCTGGGCAGGCCGATCTCGCTCAGGCACAGCAATTCCTCCCCATGAAAATCGCCTTGCCCGGTGGTGGTCTGTTGCAGCGCATTGCGCGCGATCAGTTCCAGCACCGCGCCATCCGGGCCGGCGAAATACACCGACTGCGACTGCCAGACGCCACCCAGTTCAAACTGCCGACGGCCCTGCGGATCGGCCAGCAGCGTTGCGCGCGCGCCGATCCACTGCGCAGCTGCCTCGAAGCGGGACGGTGCCACGTTGAAGGCCAGATGCACACTGCCCACCGGCTGCTGTGCCTGCACGCATTCCAGCGTGCTCCAGCCGATACGCAACGTGTTGCCGTACTGCGGCAGCTGCAGCACATCGCGACAGAACCGCAGGCTGAGATCGGGGTCGAGGCAGGGCAGCAACAGATGGCGAAGATGCATGGCAGGCGCACGTGGCAGAAGGTGCACGTATTGAACGACCTCAATCGCGGTTGAGGTCAAGACGTGTTTAAGCCTGGATGCGGGTAGGAGCGCACTTGTGCGCGACGGGGCGATACCGGGAGAGCCACATCGCGCACGAGTGCGCTCCTACAAAAATCGCGCTGCTTTCACTGCTATCGGCTCCCATCGCTTTCGCTCAAAGCAGCTCCGCCAGCGCCCATAGATGCCGTACCAATGGCGCGGTGTCCAACGCGCCCGGCGAGACCGCCAACGCAAGCCTTGCCAGCGGCATTTGTCCTTCTATGTCCAGATAACGCACGCCGGGCAGTTGCAGTTGCGCAGTGGAGGCGGGCACCACCGAAACGCCGAGTTCGGCGGCGACCAGATTGACGATGGACGACATCTGCGGCGCGTCCTGGGTGATGCGCAAGGTCACGCCGGATGCGCGGCAGGCGGCGAGAATCTCGTCGTACAGGCTCGAACCGAAACTGCGCGGAAACAGGATGAACGGCTCGCCGGCTAGTGCCGCCAACGGCGCGCTGCTGCGTGCAGCCAGGCGATGCGCGGCGGGCACGGCGATCTTCATCGGTTCATCGGCAAAGCGCAGCAGTTGCAGATCGGGCGGCGTGCTCAGGCCGTAACGCACAAACGCTGCGTCCAGCCGGCCATCTGCCAGTGCCACCAGCAATCCAGCGGTGTTGGTTTCTTCCAGCAGCAACTCGACCTGCGGCCACTGCCGGCGAAAGTCGCGGATCAGATGCGGCACCACCGGGTTGAACGCAGCCGAGGCGGTAAAGCCCAGCCGCAGCCGGCCGGATTCGCCACGCGCCACCCGGCGCGCCGTTTCGGCAGCGCGCTCCACATCGGCGAGCACGCGGCGCACCTCGACCAGGAATGCCTCGCCGGCCGGGGTCAGCTCGGCGCCGCTGTGGGTGCGCCGGAACAGCGGCGTGCCCAGATCGCGCTCCAGCGCCTGGATCTGCTGACTCAGCGGTGGCTGGCCGATACCGACCCGCGCTGCTGCCCGAGTGAAGTTGCCTTCTTCGGCAACGGCCAGGAAGTAGCGGAAGTGACGAAGCTCCATGCTATCTGTTCTGCATATGGCAACTGCCAGCATCATATATTGGACAGGGGGTAGTGGCAGGCGAATACTCGCCGTCCCATGTCTCATCATCGCCCCCGTGTCCTGTTCTGATCACCCCTCCGGCACGTCACCGGATACCGCCGCCAGCCGTGCAATCCAGGCGCCTGCCATCGATGCGCCCGCCAGCGGCCGCATCCGGTTGGCATTGTTTCTGGCCGGCTTTGCCACCTTCTCGCTGCTGTACAGCGTGCAGCCGGTGCTGCCCGAATTTGCGCGCGCCTTCGGCGTGGACGCGGCCACTGCCTCGCTGCCGTTGTCGCTGGCCACCGGTGCGCTGGCGCTGGCGATCTTCTGCGCCGGCGCAGTGTCGGAAAACCTCGGCCGGCGCGGACTGATGTTCGTGTCGATCGCACTGGCCGCAGTGCTCAACCTGGTCGCTGCGTTCCTGCCGCATTGGGGGGCATTGGTGTTGGTGCGCACCTTATCCGGCATCGCGCTGGGCGGGGTGCCGGCGGTGGCGATGGTCTACCTGGGCGAAGAGCTGCCGGCCAACAAGATGGGCGCGGCTACCGGGTTGTATGTGGCCGGCAATGCCTTCGGCGGCATGAGCGGGCGCATCGTGATGAGCGTGCTGACCGATCATTACGACTGGCGCACCGCACTGGCGGTATTGAGCGTGTTCGACCTGCTGTGCGCACTGGCGTTCTTCTGGTTGCTGCCACCGTCGCGCAACTTCGTGCGCCGGCACGGCATCAATCTGCGCTTCCATCTGCGCGCCTGGGCCGGGCATCTGCGCGATCGCAATCTGCCGTTCCTGTTTGCGTTGCCGTTTTTGTTGATGGGCGTGTTCGTATGCCTCTACAACTACGCCGGCTTTCGGTTGGGCGGGCCGGAGTTCGGCTTAAGCCAGAGCCAGATCGGCATGATCTTCAGCGCGTATGTGTTCGGCATCGTCAGTTCGTCGGTGGCCGGTGCGGCGTCGGATCGTTTCGGTCGCGGCCCGGTGGTCACCACCGGCATCGTGTTGTGCGTGCTCGGCGTGGCGTTGACCCTGGCGCATGTATTGGCGCTGGTGGTGGCCGGCATCGTGTTGTTGACGATCGGTTTTTTCATCGCGCATTCGGCCGCCAGCGCCTGGGTGAGCCGGCTCGGCGGTGCGCATCGCAGTCATGCGGCGTCGTTGTATCTGCTGGCGTATTACGCAGGCTCCAGCGTGATCGGCGCGCTCGGCGGCTGGTTCTGGCAACACGGTGGCTGGGGCGCGTTGGTGGGCATGTGCCTGACGTTGCTGGCGCTCGCCTTTGCGGCGGCCTACGTGCTGCGCCAACGCGCCGACGACACGCGGCCTTACGGCCGGTTTGCACCGCACCCTGCGCGGGGCGAGTGATGCAGATCGACCAACGCGTCTAAGCGCGACTGACAACACGACTGCGCGGCGTTTGTCAGCTGCTCTGAGGCGCCCGCTTGCTGCGTTTGATCTGCGCTGCAGGCGATCGCGTTGTGGCTGCATCCGCCGCACCCTGGGCCAGGGTTTCCAGCAAACGCGCACGCCGCCGCTCCAGGTCGGCCAGCTGGCGCTCGATCAGCTGCAGGCGTGCCCGATGCGCCTGCGCGGTTTCCGGGCACATCTGCGCGCCTTCCACCAGGCGCATGCAATCGGGGAAGCCGAGAATGTCGTCCAGGCTGAAGCCGGTCGCGATCAACCGCTGGATCTGCCGCACCTGTGCAACGCAGGTGGCGGGAAACACCCGGTAGCCATTGGCGCTGCGCGAGGACGTCAGCAGCCCATGCGCGTCGTAGTGGCGAATCGAGCGCACGCTGGCGCCGGTCTGCAGCGCCAGTGCGCCAATGCTCAGCGATGGTTCGAGAGGTGTAGCCATACGCCAAGCATACGTTGCACGCAACGCTTGACCCTCACATTGGTGTGAGGCTCCAGGATGGCGGCTCCCATTGTCTGGAACTCACTGCAATGTCTGTTCGCTTCCTCCCTGTCATCGGCATGCTGCCGATGCGCTACGCGCTGGCTTGCCTGTTGCTGGTCTCTTCAACAGTGGCTGCGGCGGGCCCGGCGGTCACCCCTGCTGCCCGCAGCTACACCGTGACCGCGCCCGATGGCGTCACCCTGGCCGTGCAGGAGCATGGCGCCACCGATGGTCCGGCGATCGTGTTCGTGCACGGCCTGCTCGGTAGCCGCATCACTTGGGATGCGCAGCTGGCCGATCCGCACCTGCAAGGCTATCGCCTGATCACCTACGACCTGCGTGGGCATGGCTTGTCCGGCAAGCCGACTGCAGCGTCGGCCTATCGGGATGGCATGCGCTGGGCTGACGATCTTGCATCCGTGTTGAAAGCCGCAAACGCGCGCGACGCCGTGCTGGTGGGCTGGTCGCTGGGCGGCGCGGTGATCACCAACTACCTCACGCGCCACGGCGATGCGGGGCTTGCGGGTGTGGTGTATGTCGATGGCGTGATCGAACTGCGTGCGGAACAGTTGGGCGCACATCCGGCGATCTATCGCGATCTGGTCTCCGATGACTTGCGCACGCATCTGCAGGCGGTGCATGACTTTCTGCGGCTGTGCTTTGCCACTCAACCGCCTGCACCGGTGTTCGACACCTTGCTGGCCAACGCATCGCTGGCCTCATGGGACATGCAGCGTGCCGTGCAAGGCATGTCGATCGATGTCGCCGGCCTGCAGCGCACGCGCCTGCCGGTGCTGCTGATGTACGGTGCACGCGATGCGCTGGTGAGCACCGAGCCGACGCTGGCGCGTGCGCGGCAATTGCAGCCGCGTGCGCAGACGCGCGTCTATCCCGATGCCGGGCATGCGCCATTTGTGGAAGACAGCGTGCACTTCAATCAGGATCTGCTGCGCTTTGTCGAACAGGCCGACGCGGCCCACTGACGCCGCGTGACGGCATGCCCGATCTGGATTGCCCGCTGCGCTGCCGACAGGCGCGCAGCGACCATTGGCCGACGCACATCTCGGCACGCCGCTGGCGGCACATGCCGCCAATGGTGGTTACAAGGTTGGCGAGGTGCCGGCAGGCGCAGACCCGGTCGCCGGGTCGTACTGCGGATGGCTCGGGTCCATGCTGCGCGGCAGCGTGGATGTGCCCGGCTGCAGCGCGCTTTCGCGCCAGGCGCGCACCAGCAGATCGCGCAGCATCGCCGCGCCATCGCCGGCAGTGAGATAGACCATCGCGCGGCCGTCGTTGCGGGCGGCATCGTCGAAGGCGCCGGCTTTTTCCAGGCGATACACCTGCTCGACACGGCCGGTACCGGTGTCGAGAAAGCCCAGGATCTGTTCGAACACATCGCCCTGCTGATGCGCCAGGGCCGGCATGCGGCTCAGCAGGTCCTGCGGGGTCAGCGCAATCTTGTCGACGTAGTCGCTCTCGAACTTGCCGTGCACCTTCGGGTCGATGCTGTAGCCGTTCGGGTTTGGCCCTTGCCAGCCATCGTGATGGATGCTGTCGTGTTGCGGCTGCGCGCCATCGCCGATGTAGTGCGCAAACCAGCTGACGAAGAACGCGCAGGTGCGTTCGAGCTCGCGCGTGTCCTGGCCCTTGGCGCGCAGCGTGCGGATCTGACGCATGGTGGCGACGATGCGCTCGTAACCCTCGGTAGCCGCGTACGGCAGGGTACCGGCCCAGCGCACGTTCATGCGCTGCGCCAGTTGCGGGTCGCGCTTGGCGATGCGGCGCTGCTCGTCGTAGAGCGCCAGCACGAAGGCGTAACGCGAACGCGGCGGGTGTTGCATGAAGGAAAACTGCTCGCGGAACCAGCCGTGGTTGGGGTCTTCTTCGATCTTGAGAAACGGCTCGCTTTCGCTGCGCCAGCCATCCGGCAGGGTGGCGCCGTCGGCAATCACCTGCGCGTACTGTTTGAGGAACACCGGGCCATCGTCGGGCAGGGCCTGCACCGCGGCGCTGTTGATGGCGGCATGCGCGCGGTGGCCCCAGGCGGCGGCATTGCCGGAACACGTGGCTGCTGCAAACAGCAGCGCATAGGCAAGACGGGAAGGCGTCATGAAAGTCCTTTGTGGCCTGCAGCGGGCATGCCACGCTGCAGGCGATGCATCGGGAGCGCAAGGCGCTGACATCGAGCGATGCAGCACTCAACGTCAGCGCACTCAGAAGTGGTAAGTCACCACCAGCCGCGAATTGCGCTCGTAGATCGGCCGGCCGTAGATCGGCTCGCGCGTGCCCTGGCCGGAGATGGTGTCGGTGCGCGGGTTGCCTTCGGTCAGCGCAAAGGTGTTGGTCAGATTGTCCACCGACAGCTGCACATCCCACGGCCCGCTGCGTACCAGGAGATTGGCTGCCAATGTGTCGTAGGCGGCCAGCTCGGTGGTGTTTTCAAGATCGGCGTAGCGCTTGCCCACATAGGCGTAGCGCAAGGAGGTTTCCCAATCGAACTTGCCGGTGGTGAAGAACACCGTTGGCCCCGCGTTGCCGTACACCTTTGGCTGCCGGTTGGGCATGTTGCCGTCCACATCGACCACGGCCACCGCGCCGTTGGCCACCACTTCGGTGAGATCGGACACCTTGGTGTCGTTGTAGGTCAGATTCGCATCGAAACGTAGCCACTGCGCCGGTGTCCATACGGCCGCCAGTTCGATACCCGGGTTGGTCACGCTGCCGCGGTAGTCCTTGGACTCGGCTGCGCCGGTCTGAGAGTTCACCGCGCTGGTGCCGATGTTGTACGGGTCGTACTTGGTGTAGAAGGCGGTGGCGAACACGTCCAGCGTGTCGAAATTGAGCTTGGTGCCGAGCTCGAACTGGTCGGCGGTGGGGATGTTGACGTTGCCTTCGTTGGCGCCTTCGCTGGGCGCGCGGTGCGCACGCGAGGCGCGGCCGTAGATGCCGACCATCGGGTTGATGTCGTAGTTGAAACCCGCCGTCCAGTTGGTCACGCCCACGTCCAGCGCGGTGTGTGCGCGGGCACCGGTGAACAGGCGCGCGGCATCGTCGGCCAGGGTGTCGGTCATGCTCAGGTTGCCGGTGCTGCGCAGCATGCTCCAGGCGCGATAGCGGTAGCGCTCGTAACGCACGCCGCCTTCCAGACGCAGCTTGTCGGTCACCTGCCAGGTGTCGGCGATGTAGGGCGCCAGCATGCTGGTGTAGGCCTTGCCCTGCGTGCGGTCGGCGCCGTAGATCACCACGCCGTCCTTGGTCACGCCGCCGACCACGTTGCCGGCCGCGTCGTAGCCGAGCAGGTCGATCGTGCGCGGGTTCTGCCGCATCTCGAACAGATAGCTCTGGTAGCGCGAGTTGTAGGAGCGGGCGTAATAGGCGCCGTAGAGGCCCAACGTGATGTCATGGGTGTCGCCGCCCCAATCGAAGCTGCGATGCAGGCGCAGATCATCGGCAAACGAATCGGCACGCACGTTCATGGCGCGGTACTGGCCCTGGATCACCAGGCCGTCGGTGCTGGCCGGGTCGAAGCGGCTGCCATCGTCGGTGTACGCATAGCCGAGCGAGGTCAGGCCGGGAAATGCTGCCGTGGCGGCAGCGCGGCGGCTGTTGGCATAGGCAGTGGCATCCTGCGGCGCATTGCTGGAATACAGCGCATCGAAGGTCATGTCCAGGCGATTGACGATGGCCTTGTTGGACAGGCTCCAGCCATTGTCGAAAGCCAGGTCCAGATTGGCACCCAGATGATTGAACTTCATGTGGCGGCCATCGGAGAGATCGCGCAACTCGCGCTGCGGCGCGCCGTTGGCATCGCTGGAAATAATCGTGGCGCGTTTGAGTTGCGCGGTGCTCAAGGTGCCGGTGAAGCGGTCGATCAACGGGTCCAGCGAGCGCGTGGTGTCACGCGGGTCGTACAGCGGGATCGGCATGTAGAACGCGTTCTTGTCGTCCAGATGCTTGGCGGTGAAGGTGATCTTGCCGTTGTCCAGCGTGTGCGTGAGGTTCATGCGGAACTGCCCGCCCTCGTCGGCCGGAAAGCCCACATCGCGGTAGCCGTCGTTGCGCCGCATGAAACCGCCGGCAGCCAGATACCAGCCTTCGGCCAACTTGCCCGACCAATAGCCATCGAGCCGATACAGCCCGGTGTCGCCGACGGTGGTGCGCACCGCGCCTTCTGGCGTGTCGCCGCCCTGGCGGGTGACGAAATTGACGATGGCCGCGGCATTGGAGGCGAAGATCGGCGAGGGCCCGCCGCGCACGGTTTCCACCGATTCGACCATCAGGTCTGGGCGCACCAGGCCTTCGGTCTTGTAGAAGTAGCCGTTGTTGTCCGGGTAAGGGCTGATGCCGTCTTCCTGGATGACCGCAAACGAGCCTTCGTCGGGAATGCCGCGGATACGGTAGACGTTCTGCACTTCACCGCCGGTGGATTCGGCATAGATGCCGGGCATCGAGCCGATCAGGCTGGCCAGGTTGAGCGGGGCCAGTTTGTCGATCTGTTCGGCGGTCAGCGCGGTGATCGCATACGAGGCGTCGAATTGATTCTGGGCCTGGCCGGCGCCGGTGACGATCATCCGGTCCAGCGAGAAGATGCCGTCCTCGCTCTTGCGTGTGGCAGGCGTGGAGGGCGCGCCGGTTTCCTGCGCAAATGCGGGTGTGGCCAGGGTCAGTGCAAGAACGATGGCGAGTGGACGACGCGACACGGCACGACGCACTCCGGAGCGTGTCCAGATGTGGGTGTAGGGCATGGCAAGGAGTGGGGGCAGCGGGGGAGTTGCCCACTGTCGCGGCGCCATGTTTCCGCAGCGTTGCGTGTGCGCCCGATCACGCTAGCTTGGCGGACCCGCATGCCAATCTGTGATGTGGTGCTTGTTTTCAAGCGGTTTCAACCGTGCGCAGCAGGTTGCCGGCTGTGCGTCGTTCGGTGCGCATCACCAAGCCAATCGTCCGCTCCGGTGTCATCGCGTCGGTGCCGAGCTCGGACATCGCAAGCTGCGTCACGCAGCTCCCTTGCCAGCAGCACGGTGAAGGCATCGGGCGCGGTCGGCGCCGTCGCGCAGCGCAACAGGCGCGGAGCTGGGACAGAAGGCGCTTCCTTGGAATCACCAAGAAGGCCCCCAGACTATGTGCCATCCGTCAGTGTGTACATTCGCATTCGTGAGCACCTCCTTGCCGCTGCAAAAAACGCGTAAATCCCCGCAACAAGCGCGTTCGCGCGCCACCGTGGAGGTCATCCGCCAGGCCAGCATTCAGGTTTTGGTGGCCGACGGACTGCAGGGTTGCACCACCACGCGGGTGGCCGAGCGCGCCGGTGTGTCGGTGGGCAGCGTGTATCAGTACTACCCGAACCGTCAGGCCATGTTGACCGCCTTGCTGGACTGGCATCTGCAGGCGGCGATCCACGCGGTGGAGCAGGCCTGCGCGCAACACCATGGGTGCACGCTGGCGCAGCAATGCGAGGCGTTGGTGCATGCCTTCGTGCAGGCCAAATTGCAGCATGTGGATGTCTCGCGCGCGCTGTATGCCATCGCCGAACTGCATGGTGGCGCGGCATTGGGATCGCAGGCGCGCAAACGCTCGCAGCAGGCGTTTGCGGCTGCGCTCGCCACCGCATCGGATGTGCGCTTCGATGACTGCGAGGCAGTGGCCAAGATCGGGATGGCCGCCATTGTCGGGCCGGTGAGAAACCTGCTGGAAGATGGTGCGCCTGCGGCGCGTGTTGCACCGCTACAGGCGCAACTGGTGCTGTTGCTGCACAGTTATCTCATCGCCACCGGAGTTGCACGATGACTGCGGCACTCGTTCAGGACAGCTACGTGCTGCAGGACTTCATCGAGCGCCATCGGCGCCTGTTCGTGCTCACAGGCGCCGGTTGCAGCACCGATTCGGGCATCCCCGATTACCGCGATCTGCAAGGCGGCTGGAAGCGTCCGCAACCGGTGACCTTCCAGGCCTTCATGGGCGAGCTGTCCACGCGGCAGCGTTATTGGGCGCGCAGTCTTGTCGGCTGGCCGCGCTTCGGCCTGGCGCAACCCAATGCCACCCATCACGCACTCGCCGCGCTGGAAGCGCGTGGCCAGCTGGAGCTGCTGCTGACGCAGAATGTGGATCGCCTGCATCAGGCCGCCGGCAGCCAGGCGGTGATCGATCTGCATGGCCGGCTGGATGTGGTGCGCTGCATGGGTTGCGAACGCCGCATGCCACGCACCGAGTTTCAGGTGTTGCTCGAACAGGCCAACCCCGGTTGGGCCGAGCTGGACGCCGCGCAGGCGCCCGATGGCGATGCCGATCTGGACGATGTGGCCTTCGACCATTTTATGGTGCCGCCGTGCCCGGTGTGCGGCGGCGTGCTCAAGCCGGATGTGGTGTTCTTCGGCGAGAACGTGCCGCGCGAGCGCGTGGAGCGCGCGTTTGCGCATCTGCAGGCGGCCGATGCAGTGCTGGTGGTGGGCTCGTCGCTGATGGTGTATTCGGGATTTCGTTTCGTGCAGACCGCCGCGCGCAACGGCTTGCCGATCGCCGCGCTCAACTTCGGGCGCACCCGTGCCGACGAACTGCTCAGTCTGAAGGTGGAACAGTCGTGCGCGCAGGCCTTGGCGTTCCTGCATGCGCCGGTCGACCCGCCGCGTACGCGCGGCGTCAATGACGTGAGTGCGCGTTCGGCATGACGCAGTGATCCATCGCAGCGGTTGTGCGCACGCGCGCGGCGCAGTGCAATGGGCATCCCCGTGTCATGTGTGGATGCCCTCTTGAGCCAGCTGTTCTCCCCCATTCGCTTCGGTCCGCTTGCGCTTGCCAACCGGATCGTCATCGCCCCGATGTGCCAGTACTCCGCACAGGACGGCCGCGCCAGCGACTGGCACCGCATCCATCTGGGCACCTTGTCGCAATCCGGTGCCGGCCTGCTGATTCTGGAAGCGGCCGCAGTGCAGCCGCAGGGGCGCATCTCTTACGCCGATCTGGGCTTGTACGACGACTCCACCGAGCAGGCGTTGGATGAAGTGCTGCAATCGATACGGCGCTGGTCGCCGATGCCGATCGGCATTCAATTGGCACATGCCGGGCGCAAGGCCTCCACCGATCTGCCGTGGAAGGGTGGCGAGGCGATTGCGCCGGATCACACGCATGGTTGGCAGACCGTGTCCGCATCGGCGCTGGCGTTTCGCGAGGGCCAGCCGTTGCCGCAGGCGCTGGACGAGGCCGGTATCGATGCGGTGGTCGATGCATTTGTCACCTCGGCACAGCGCGCCGAACGCCTGGGCCTGGAGTTGATCGAGCTGCACGCCGCGCATGGCTATCTGATGCATCAGTTCCTGTCGCCGTTGAGCAATCGGCGCAGCGATGCGTATGGCGGTTCGTTGGACAACCGCATGCGGTTGACCCTGCGCATCTTCGATGCGGTGCGTGCGGCGGTGTCGGACAAGATCGCCATCGGCGTGCGAATTTCTGCCACCGATTGGGTGGAAGGCGGTTGGGATCTTACGCAGAGCATCGCCTTGTCCAAAGCGCTGGATGCACGCGGTGCGCATTACATCCATGTCTCCAGCGGCGGGCTGGATCCGCGCCAGCAGATTCCGGTGCAGGCGGGCTATCAGATTCCGTTTGCGCAGCAGATCAAGGCACAGGTCAACACGCCGGTGATCGGCGTGGGCCTGATCACCGAGCCGGCGCAGGCCGAGGCGATTGTGCAAGACGGCCAGGCCGATGCCATCGCATTGGCGCGCGGCATTCTGTACGACCCGCGCTGGCCGTGGCATGCGGCCGCTGCACTCGGTGCCTCGGTCACGCCTGCGCCGCAATATCTGCGCTGCGAGCCACGTGAGGCGCGCGGTGTGTTCGCCAGCTGATTTACGCTGGGAGTGGTAAACAAGCAGAGCGGGCCGGTGTTTGGATCGCCGCTCTTGACGCAAGATCGCATAAGGAAAACAGATGCCGATAGGATTTCTGGGCTTGGGCACGATGGGCCTGCCGATGGCACACAACCTGCTGCGCGGCGGGTTCGAGCTGAGTGTGTGGAATCGCTCGCCCGAGCGCGCGCAGTCGCTGCGGCAGGCCGGTGCAACGGTGGTGGACGCACCACGCGACGCCGCACACGGCCCGCTGTTGTTCTCGATGCTGGCCGACGACAACGCGGCGCGTGAAACCCTGCTGGAACGCGGTGTGCTGGATGCGCTGCCGGCCGGCAGCGTGCACGTCAACATGGCCACCATCTCGGTGGCATTGGCGCACGAGCTGACCGCCCTGCATGCCGAGCGCGGCGTGGCCTATGTGGCCGCACCGGTGCTCGGCCGCGTCGATGTGGCCGAAGCCGGCAAGCTCAACATTCTGGCGGCCGGCGACGAGGCGGCATTGGCGCGCGTGCAGCCGATGTTCGATGTGCTCGGCCAACGCACCTGGGAGATCGGCCGCACTCCCGAGCAGGCCAATGCGGTCAAGCTGGCGGCCAACTTCTGCCTGGCCAGTGCGATCGGCGCCATGGCCGAAGCCAGCGCGCTGGCACGCGGCCACGGCGTGGAGGCCACCCAGTTCCTGGGCATGCTCACCAGCACCTTGTTCGCCGCGCCGGCGTATCAGGGCTACGGCCGCTTGATCATGCAACGCGAGTATTTGCCGGCCGGCTTCACCGCCACGCTGGGCCGCAAGGATGTGGATCTGGCGATCCAGGCCGGCGCCGACAAGCAGGTGCCGATGCCGCTGGGCGAGTTGCTGCGCGCCGGCCTGGACGAGGCGATCGCCCATGGCGACGGCAACGCCGATTGGGCGGTGCTGGCAGAGGTGTCGGCGCGCCGGGCAGGGCAGGTGGCCTGATCGCAGCGCAGGGGCGCAAGTGGGTTGCGCGCATCGCGCTTCGCTTGAAGGCGATGCGCGATGCATCTTGCTCACCCCAACATGCAGCAGACCTTCTAAAATGCCGGCTCGTTATAGCCGCCGCTCCAGGGAGGATGCGATGCGACACCTGCATATCACGCTCGGTTCGACCGAGCGCACACCGCGCGCACTTGTCTGCGCCGGTGCTACACGATGACCGCCGCACCGGTCGTCGACCAGGGCCCGGTAGGCCCGGACCATCCCGAGCATCCGGACCATTATCTGTTCGCGCAGATCCGCGAAGCGGTGGCGGTGCTCGATGCCGAGTTGAACAAACCCACCGACGAGGCCAGCGTGCGCATGGCCGCGCGCCTGTTGCCGCTGGCCAAACAGCACGGCTTCGATCAGGTGGACTACGTGGTGCTCAGCCGGCATGTTGGCGAAGTGGGCGAGAACGTGTTCCTGGTGCGTGGCGAGCTCTCCGACCCCGCGCATCTGCGCGCGCACATCACCACGCACGAAGCGATGGAAACCTCGGTGGAGGCATCGATGGCGCAACTGGACGAGATCAATCGGCGGCTGATGCTGCGCCTGCCGCCGCGCTGAGTCGGATGTAAAAGTTACGGGCGCAAGCACCGCGCCCGCAGCTGCGCGCATTGGCTATCATTGTGCAGATGCGCTCCGACTACATCCTTACCCTGTCCTGTCCCGACCGTACCGGCATCGTCTATCGCGTGACCGGGCTGTTGTTCGATCTGGCCTGCAATATTCTCGACGCACAGCAGTTCGGCGACGACGAAAGCGGCCGCTTCTTTCTGCGCGTGCACTTCAACAAGCCGCAGGCCACCGAGATCGCTGGTCTGGAGCGGCGCTTTGCGCTGCTGGCCGACGAATTCCAGATGCAGTGGCAATTGCACGACGCGCGCCGTCGTGCGCGCTTGCTGGTGCTGGTGAGCAAGCAGGGCCATTGCCTCAACGATCTGCTGTTCCGCATGCATAGCCGGCAACTGCCGGTGGACATCGCCGCGGTGGTCTCCAACCACGCCGACTTCGCGCCGCTGGCGGCCTCCTACGGCATCGCCTTCCATCATCTGCCGGTAACGGCAGACACGCGCGCTGCACAGGAAGCGCAGCTGCTTGCACTGGTCGAGGCCTTGCAGATCGATCTGGTGGTGCTGGCGCGCTACATGCAGATTCTTTCGCCGGAACTATGCCGCGCATTGGCTGGGCGCGCGATCAATATCCATCACAGCTTTTTGCCCAGCTTCAAGGGCGCGCAGCCGTACCACCAGGCGCACGCACGCGGGGTCAAGATCATCGGCGCCACCGCGCATTACGTCACCGAAGACCTGGACGAAGGCCCGATCATCGAACAGGACGTCGCCCGCGTGGACCACGCAATGACGCCGCGCGATCTGGTGCGGCTGGGCAGCGATACCGAATCGCTGGTGCTTGCGCGTGCGGTGCGCCGTCATGTCGAACATCGCGTGGTGCTCAATGGCCATCGCACGGTGGTGTTTCGCTAGCGATTGATGTGTCTCATCCCATCGGCCAGGGACGGTTGCAGCAAGCGTGGTGGAGCAGTGGTCATGCCACGTTTCAACCAGCGAGCGCGCCGGCTTGGCGGCCCCGTTGCCGTTTCTGTTCGCCGCTCCTATTGGAATTGTTTGCATGTCGCTTGCACCTATCTCCAGCGCTCCCGCGCAGCAACACGCCACGCGCGCAGCGTTCTTCATCCCCGGATTTGCTGCGGCCATCTGGGCGGTGCTGGTGCCGTTCGCCAAGGCCAGGACCGGCGTGGACGATGGTGCGCTCGGGTTGATCCTGCTGTGCCTGGGCGCAGGCTCGTTTCTGGCGATGCCGCTGGCCGGCGCCCTGTCGGCACGCTTCGGCTTTCGCACGGTGATGGCGGTGACGACTGCATTGATCTGCATCAGCCTGCCGTTTCTGGCCGTTGTCGCCAACCCGTGGATGCTGGGCGCGGTGCTGTTCGTGTTCGGCGCCGGCGTGGGCGCGATGGATTGCGCGATGAACATGCAGGCGGTGGTGGTCGAACGCGATGCCAAGCGCGCGATGATGTCCGGATTCCATGCGTTTTTCAGCATCGGCGGCTTTGTCGGTGCCGGTGCGATGACGCTGCTGTTGTCGGCGCGCATTGGTCCGCTGAGCGCTGCGATCGCCGGTGTGATTGCCATGCTGCTTGTCGGTGCACTGTCCGTTCGGCATTGGCGTGCCGAGCGCATCTCACAACAGGGGCCGTTGCTTGCGCTGCCCAAGGGCATCGTGCTGTTTATCGGCATTCTGGCGTTTGTGGTGTTTCTGGCCGAGGGCACCATTCTGGACTGGAGCTCGGTGTTCCTGGCCGATGTGCACCAGGTCAAGCCGAGCACCGCCGGGCTGGGATATGTGGCGTTTGCGTTGACCATGACGGTGACCCGTTTGTTGGGCGATTCGGTGGTGGAGCGGCTGGGGCGCATCCGCTCAATCGTGCTTGGCGCGCTGCTGGCCAGCGCGGGGTTTCTGGTGCTCACGTTGGTGAGCCCGTGGCAGGCCTCGTTGGCCGGTTACGTGTTGGTGGGGCTGGGTTGCGCCAATATCGTGCCGGCGTTGTTCTCGCTGGCCGGCAACCAGACGCGCATGCCGGAGAGTATCGCCATCACTGCAGTCACCACGTTGGGTTACGCCGGCATTCTGGCCGGGCCGGCATTGATCGGGTTCGCCGCCCACGGCATCGGCCTGGTCGGTGCCTTGATCGGCGTTGCGGTGTTGATGGTGGGCGTGGCGATTTCCACGCGGTGGTTGAAGGTGTAAGTGATGGGTGTCACCCGCCTGTCGTTGGTGGGTGATCGGTAAAGCGTCGCGCGCGGGCGCGCTCCTACCAAGGGCGGGGCAGGGACTACGCCTCGGTGGGTAAATACTCGAAGCGGTAGCCCACGCCGTACACCGAGCGCACCCACTCTTCGCCGCCCACATCGGCCAGTTTGCGGCGCAGATTCTTGATGTGGCTATCGACGGTGCGGTCGGTGACGATGCGGTGGTCCACATACACACGGTCCATCAGCTGTTCGCGCGAATACACGCGGCCGGGCGACGCGGAGAGCGTACGCAGCAGGCGGAATTCGACCTGTGTGAGATCCAGGTCGCGTCCGGCCACGCTGGCCCGGCAGGCGGCGTCATCGATGACCAGGCCGTGCGTTGGCTCGCTGTTGGGATCATGCCGGTGCCGGCGCAGCACCGCGCGTACGCGCGCGATCACCTCGCGCGGGCTGAAGGGTTTGCAGATGTAATCGTCGGCGCCGATCTCCAAGCCGAGCAGGCGGTCGATCTCTTCGGCGCGCGCAGTCACCATGATCACCGGTACTGCGCTGATGCTGCGCAGTTCGCGGCAGATGTCCAGACCATCGCGATTTGGCAGCATCAGATCGAGCAACAGCAGATCCGGCGCCTGCGCGCGAAATGCTGCGATCGCCTGCGCGCCATCGGCCACCCAATGATGCGAATAGCCGGCCGCGTGCAGATACTCGCCCAGCACCGCGGCCAGTCGCGGTTCGTCTTCGACGATGAGCACATGTGCGGTCTGGGTGTCCATTACGCCTCCAATGCCGGCAGCCGCAGCGTCACGCGCAGGCCGCCCAACGGCGAAGCGGTCGCGTGGATCTCGCCATCGTGCGCGCCGACGATATTGCGGCAGATCGCCAGGCCCAGCCCGCTGCCACCGCTGGCGCGATTGCGCGAGCCTTCCACACGATAGAAGCGCTCGAACAGGCGTTCCAGCTTGTCTGCCGGCACGCCGGGCGCGCTGTCTTCCACCACGATTTCCACTGCATGCCCGCGTCGTGCGCAGTGCACAACGAGTTGGCCGCCGGCATCGGTATAGCGCAACGAATTTTCCAGCAGATTGGAGAGCAACTGCTGCAGGCGGCGCTCATCGCCGTTGACGTGCAGTGGCGCATTGATGCCGTCGACCTGCAGCGTGAGCCCGGCTGCAGCGATGCGCATCTGCATGCCGGCCAGTGTGGATTGCAACACCACACTCAGATCGATCGGTGCGTGCCGATACGCCAACGCGCCCACATCGGTCAGCGACAGGTCGTAGAGATCTTCGATCAGCTTGCCGAGTTGGCCGACCTCCTGATGCAGCGAGGTCAGCGACTCACGCGTCATCGGCCGGATACCGTCCTGCAGCGCTTCCAGTTCGGCGCGCAGTACCGCCAGTGGCGTGCGCAGTTCGTGCGAGACATCGGCCATGAAATCGCGGCGTGCGCGTTCGTTGTTGTCCAGTGCCTGTGCCAGTTGGTTGAAGTCGCGCGCGAGCTGGTCGAGTTCATCGCGCATGCCCGCGTGCAATCGCGTGCCGTAGTCGCCGGCGGCCAGGCGATGGGTTGCCACTGTCAAGCCACGCAGGCGGCGCAGCAAGGTGCGCGACAACAACCAGCCAAACAGCGCAGCGACACCGATCGATGCCGCGCCCACTGTCCACCACACACGTTGCTGGGCTTGAAAGAAGCGTGCGTCGTTGGCCGTCAGCACCCTCTCGAACGGCAGCATGCCCATCCAACCCACCGTCTGCCCGCGCACCACGACCGGGCGTAGCGTGTCGGTGCGGCTGACATCGGGGTTGCCGATGATCACGCGGTAATCGCGATCCAGCAGCGCGAAGCGAAACACTGCGCCGGTCTGGTCGGAGATCGGCGGCGCGCGCGGTGGCAGATTTTGCGCCAGCTCCGGGCGCATCAGCACGAACCAGGCATCGGGATTGTCGCGGATGAAGTTCCAGTCGCCATGCTTGGCGTAATCGGCCTGCACGCGCGGCAACACTTCCATCATCCGCTCGATGCCTTGCTCGCTGAGATAGTCGAGAAACTGCTTTCTGAGTAATAGCTGCCCGGCCAGGCCATTGATCAGCAGCACTGCGATGCACGCGCTCAGGATGGCGAGAAAGAGTTTGGCGGTGATTCCGAGTTTCATCGACGTTGGGAAAACCTTGTTGCGAATGAGGTCACGCACGTGCGCTTGCTGTCATGACTGCTTGCATTGAATGGCGACTGCAGCGGCGTCGACTGCAGACGCCAAGTGCGCCGCCTGTCTTGCACACCCGTATTGGGACTTCATTAAACCCCGAAAGCAAGCGGCTGCTGTCTGTCAAAGCAAATCTTCAAATTTGCTCCATATTCGCAGCGTAGCGTGCGCATCCTCCGATCATTCCCGAGTGCGCCGCATGCGTTCCGTCGCTTCTTCCCGTTCTGCCATGGTGCCGCGCCAATGGCTGCTGGCCGCCATGATCACCGTCGCGCTGGCGGCCTGTTCGCCTGCACAAGCGCCGCAGCAGCGGCAAGTGGAAGTGGGTGTACAGCGCGTGGACGTGCAGCGCCTGGCGCTGGACCAGACGCTGCCCGGTCGCACCGTGGCCTATCAAAGCGCGCAGGTGCGCCCGCAGGTGGGCGGCATCCTGCGCAAGCGGCTGTTTACCGAAGGCGAGCAGGTGCAGGCCGGCCAGGTGCTGTACCAGATCGAGCCGGCCGCGTTCCAGGCCGCGTATGCCTCCGCGCAGGGCGAGCTGGCGCAGGCGCAAGCGGCAGTGCTCTCGGCCAAGCCCAAGGCGCAGCGGTATCAGACGCTGGTCAAGCTGGATGCTGTGAGCCAGCAGGATGGCGATGATGCGATCGCCACGTTGCGTCAGAACGAGGCCGCGGTGACCGCCGCAAAGGCCGCGTTGCAGTCCGCAAAACTCAATCTGGATTTCACCCGCATCACCGCGCCGATCAGCGGCCGTATCGGCACCTCGAGCTTTACCCCGGGCGCACTGGTCACTGCCGACCAGACCGATGTGCTGACCACCATCAACCAGCTCGACCCGATCTATGTGGATGTCAGCCAATCCAGCGCGCAGCTGCTGCAGTTGCGGCGCAAGCTCGATGCCGGCCAGGTCAAGGCGGTGGACGGCAAGGCCGAGGTCAAGTTGCTGCTGGAAGACGGCAGCGCTTACGCGCGTACCGGCACGCTGGAAGTGGTGGACACCGCGGTGGATGCCACCACCGGCACGGTGAAACTGCGTGCGGTGATTCCGAATCCGGACCATCTGCTGTTGCCCGGCATGTACGTCAAGGCGGTGCTGTCGATGGCCGTCAACGAGCAGGCGATCCTGGTGCCACAGCAGGCCGTCACCCGCAACAGCAAGGGCGAGGCGGTGGCGATGGTGGTCGGTGCCGACGGCAAGGTGGCGCAGCGCGTGCTCAAGACCGGCGATGCTGTGGGCGATCGCTGGGTGGTCAGCGAAGGCCTGTCTGCAGGCGAGAGCGTGATCGTGCAGGGTCTGCAGAAAATCCAGGTCGGCATGCCGGTGAAGACGCGCGAAGTAAAGGCCGCTGTGGCCACACCAGCTGCAGCGGCGCCGGTTGCACCCACGGCAGTGACGCCGAGTGCACCTGCCGCAGCTACGCCCAATGCCAAGCCAACGCCCGCAGCGCCGGCCAGCGCCACGCCCAAGGCCGACTGAGGAACTCTTATGGCTCGTTTCTTTATCGACCGCCCCATCTTCGCGTGGGTCATCGCCATCGTCATCACGCTGGCCGGCGCGATCTCGATCTTCTCGCTGCCGCTGGAGCAATACCCGGACATCGCACCGCCCTCGGTGACGGTCAGCGCGACCTACACCGGCGCTTCTGCAGAGACCGTGCAGAACTCGGTGACACAGATCCTCGAGCAGCAGATGACCGGTCTGGACAATCTGCTCTACATGTCCTCCAGCAGTAGTTCGGCGGGCACCGCGCAACTCACGCTCACCTTCGACTCCGGCACCGACCCGGACACCGCGCAGGTGCAGGTGCAAAACAAGGTATCGCAAGGCGAGGCGTTGCTGCCTGACGAGGTCAAGACCAACGGCATCACCGTGACCAAATCGGCTAGTGGCAGCATGTTCATGGTGCTGGCCTTCACCTCCGAAGACGGCAGCATGGACAGCACCGACATCGGCGACTACATGGTGTCCTCGTTGCAGGACCCGATCAGCCGCCTCAACGGTATCGGCAGCGTCAACGTGTTCGGTGCCGAATACGCGATGCGCGTATGGCTGGATCCGGAAAAACTGCACACCTACGCGTTGATGCCATCGGATGTCAGTACAGCGATCGCCGCGCAGAACGCCGATGTGTCCTCCGGCGCGCTGGGTGCCTTGCCGGCGCTGCAAGGCCAGCAGTTGAATGCCACGGTGACCTCGCGCAGTAAGCTGCGCACGCCGGCGCAGTTCGAGAACATCGTTCTCAAGTCCGATGCCAGCGGCGCCACCGTGTACCTGCGCGATGTCGCGCGGGTGGAGCTGGGTTCGGAATCCTACGGTTCCAGTTCCAAGTTCAACGGCAAGGCTGCCTCGGGCATGGGCCTGCAGCTGGCGACCGGCGCCAATGCGCTGGACGCCGCCAAACTGGTGGAAGCCAAGCTCGACGCGCTCAAGCCGTACTTCCCGGCCGGGCTGAAATACGAGGTCGCCTACGACACCACGCCGTTCGTGCGTATCTCCATCGAGGAAGTGGTCAAGACCCTGATCGAAGCGATCGTGCTGGTGGTCGTGGTGATGTATCTGTTCCTGCAGAACTGGCGCGCCACGCTGGTGCCGGTGATCGCGGTGCCGGTGGTGTTGATGGGCACCTTCGGCGTGTTGTCGCTGCTGGGCTTTTCGATCAACACGCTGACCATGTTCGCAATGGTGCTGGCGATCGGCTTGTTGGTCGACGATGCCATCGTGGTGGTGGAAAACGTCGAGCGGCTGATGGCCGAGCAAGGCATGTCGCCGCGCGAGGCCACGCATACCTCGATGGGCCAGATCACCGGCGCCCTGGTCGGCATCGCACTGGTGCTTACTGCGGTCTTCCTGCCGATGGCCTTCTTCGGCGGTGCCACCGGCGAGATCTATCGGCAGTTCTCGGTGACCATTGCCGCGGCAATGATCCTGTCGCTGGTGGTCGCACTGACCTTGAGCCCTGCGCTATGCGCCACCTTGCTCAAGCCGATCGACAAGGGCGGCCATGTCTCGCGCAAGGGCGTGCTGGGCAGGTTCTTCACCTGGTTCAACACGCGCTTCGATCGTGGCACCGAGAGCTACGGGCGCGGTGTGGAGCGTATCGTCAGCCATCGCAAGCTCGGCTCGCTGATCTATGTGGTGCTGCTGGTGGTGCTGGGCGTGCTGTTCTGGCGCCTGCCCAGCGCGTTCCTGCCAGAGGAAGACCAGGGCATGCTGATGGTGATGTTCAGCGCACCGGCCGGCGCCACGCAGCAACGCACCCAGCAGTCGATCGACCAGGCCACCCAGTTCATCCTCAAGCAACCGGAAGTGCAGGGCATCATGACCATCTCCGGCTTCAGTCTGGCCGGTAGCAGCCAGAACTCGGGCATGGGCTTTATCCGTCTGAAGGACTGGGCCGACCGCGACGGCTCGGCGCAGGAAGTGGCGCAACGCATTACCGGCGCGATGATGATGACGCTGCCGGATGCGCAGGTGTTTGCGTTGACGCCACCGGCCATCAACGGCTTGGGCACCAGCTCCGGTTTCACCCTGCAGTTGCAGGATGCCGCCGGCAACGGCCACGAGGCCTTGGTGGAAGCACGCAAGCAGTTGCTGCAGCTGGCCAACGGCAATCAGAGCCTGAGTGCAGTGCGTTTCAACGGGCTGGACGACGCGCCCACCTACCGCGTGCAGATCGACGATGCCAAGGCCGGTGCGTTGGGCGTGGCCGCCGCCGACATCAACACCACCTTGTCCACGGTGATGGGCGGGCGCTACGTCAACGACTTCCTCAACAACAACCGGGTCAAGCGCGTGTACGTGCAAGGCGAGGCGTCCGCACGCATGTTGCCCAGCGATATCGACCGCTGGTACGTGCGTAACAGCGATGCCGCGATGGTGCCGTTCTCGGCCTTCGCCAGTAGTGCGTGGGCCTACGCGCCGCAAGTGCTGACGCGCTTCAACGGCAGCGAATCGATGGAAATCACCGGCAGCGCCGCACCGGGCATCAGCTCGGGCGATGCGATGACGGCGGTGGCCGGCGAAGTGGATGGCATGGGCAAGGGCGTGGGCTACGCCTGGTCGGGCATGTCATATCAGGAGCAGGCCGCCGGCACCCAGACCTGGATGTTGTATGCGGTATCGCTGGTGTTCGTCTTCCTGTGCCTGGCGGCGCTGTATGAAAGCTGGTCGATCCCGATCTCGGTGATGCTGGCGGTGCCGGTAGGCATTGTCGGCGCGTTGCTGGCGACCTGGATGCGCGATCTCTCCAACGACATCTACTTCCAGGTGGGCTTGCTGGCGACGATGGGCCTGGCCGCCAAGAACGGCATCCTGATCGTGGAATTTGCCAAGGAGCTGGAAGAAAAAGGCCAGCCGTTGATCGAAGCCACCCTGCATGCCGCCCGCATGCGTTTGCGCCCGATCCTGATGACCTCGCTGGCCTTCATGCTCGGCGTGCTGCCGATGGTGATCAGCAGCGGCGCCGGCTCCGGTGGGCGTCATTCGCTGGGCACCGGCGTACTCGGCGGCACCCTGGCCTCCACCGTGCTGGGTATCTTCTTCGTGCCGTTGTTCTACGTGATGGTGCGCAGCCTGTTTCCCGGCAAGGTGTCCGATCACACGACTATCGTTCGTACGTCCGAGGTGACCCCGTGAAGCGCAACCTGTCCGTAAGTCTGGCGGTGGCCTGTGCCATCGCATTGAGTGGCTGCGTCAGCATGGCGCCGCGGTATGCACGCCCGAATGCGCCGGTGCCCAGCATAGTCGGCGACACCGGCAGCGCGGATAGCACTACGTCCAATGCAGCTGCGCTGGATTGGCGGCAAGTGCTGGTCGACCCACGCCTGCAGCAAGTGGTCGCACTGGCGCTGGACAACAACCGTGATCTGCGCGTGGCGGTGCTCAATATCGAACAGGCGCGTGCGCAGTACCGCATTCAACGTGCGGACCTGTTCCCGGCGGTGGATGTCACCGTCTCGCACAGTGCGCAACGTGCTGCGGCAGCGACCAGTTTCACCGGTGCGCCGCAGATCATCCGCAGCGCCACCGGGCAAGTGGGCATCACCAGTTGGGAGCTGGATCTGTTCGGGCGCATCCGCAGCCTCAAGAACGAGGCGCTGGAAACCTATCTGGCCAGTGAGCAGACCCAGCGCAGCACGCGTCTGAGCCTGGTGGCCGAAGTGGCCAGCGGCTGGCTCACCGTGGCTGCCGATCAGCAGCGGCTGGCACTTGCCCAGCAGACGCTGGAGAGCCAGCGCAAGACGCTACGCCTGACCGAGTTGCAGCACGATAACGGCATCGTCTCCGGGTTGGATCTGGCGCAGATCCAGACCAGTGTGGAAAGTGCGCGTGCCGATGTGGCCAGTTTCACCACCCAGCTGGCGCAGTCGCGCAATGCCTTGAATCTGGTCGCCGGCACGCAGGTGCCAGCGGCGTTGCTGCCGGCTGCCGATGCGATCGATACCGGTGTGGCATTGGCACCGCTACCGGCCCAGCTGGAATCGCGCGTGCTGCTGCAGCGCCCGGACGTATTGTCGGCCGAGCACACGCTCAAGGCCGCCAACGCCGACATCGGCGCCGCGCGCGCCGCGTTCTTCCCCACCATCTCGCTCACTGGCAACGTCGGGCGCGGCAGCGATGCCTTGTCCAGCCTGTTCGAGGGCGACCACACCTGGTCGTTCTCGCCCAGCGTCAGCGTGCCGATCTTCCGTGCCGGCGCCTTGAAGGCCGAACTGGACGTGGCCAAGCTGCAGAAAGACATCACCATCGCGCAGTACGAACTGGCGATCCAGACTGCCTTCAGCGAAGTGGCCGATGCACTAGCCGAACGCACACAACTGGACGAGCGCATGGACGCGCAACGCGCCCTGGTGGATGCCGCACAACGCGGCTTCACCCTCTCGGATGCGCGCTACCGCAATGGCGTGGACAGTTATCTGGTGGCGCTGGACGCACAACGCACGCTCTATAGCGCGCAGCAGACCTTGATCAGCCTGCGTCTGACCGAGGCGAGCAATCGGGTGAGCTTGTACAAGGTGCTCGGCGGCGGCGCCGATGCGCAGCCGCAACCGGTGGCGCAGCAGTAGCCCTGCATGGATGCGCGAGCGTCGGTGAGTCGAGTGCGCGGTGCCCTCGCCGCTTGCGGGACACGCCGCAAGTACGTCCATGTAGGCTCGGTGGCGGCATCCATGCCGCCACACGGTCCCGCAAGCGGCGAGGACACCGCACCAGAGAGTGAATCGGTTGCTTTGAGAAGAGCTACGCG